>CAZXFD010000002.1:251565-305536 GCA_964640635.1 uncultured Gammaproteobacteria bacterium
TAGCGTATTAGCTTTTTCAACTGCCTGCAAAGCAAGGTCGTCCCATTTTTTCAATGCGATCTTTCTAGATTTACTTTGGGGATTAGTTTTATCAAAAAAATATTTGGCATCTTGTATAGTACTACAAAGCTCTTCCCATTTTTTAAGCGCAACATTTTGAGCTTCACTATTATCAAGAATCTTCCTATAAACGTCTGCTATCGCCTCAACTGTCACATTAGAATCTGTCCAATTATCAATATTTAAAATTATTGAAATTTCTGTGACAGACAATCTAAACCTATTAGCCATAACTTGAAGTTTTACTTTATCTTCCATCTTATCCTCCTTGGATAATATTTTTATTATAACTAAATTACTACTAGAAGTGGGTTTTGTCAAATAAAAAAGGGCGATATTATTGTCGCCCGATTCAAAGATTTGTTAATAATTCTTATTAAGAATATCTTTTTTTCGCATGCTTGAATTTATTATCGTCATCAATATCAAATCAAGATTAAAAGATACCCAAAGAATCAAAAACAGAATTGCTCCATAAATAGTTCCATTAACAAATCCATGTAGACCCCCCACAAATATAGAGCAAAGAGGTGCAATAATAAACGGATATGCTCTAGGGTTAACATAAATTCGTTTTTTTTCTTTACTATCAAGATAAAAAAGCCATGCAAAATACGGCGCTATTGGTAGGACAAAGGGTATATCCCACCATCTTGATATCTCTAATTTGAAAAAGAAGAAATCAAGCGTTCCTGTTGGAACAATCCTATACTTAAGATAACAAACCGTCCAAAATATAGCGGTCAACAAGCTCAAAAACAAACTATAAAATATAATTTTTCTAGTCTTAATCATCTTATCCTCCTAAAGATAAATTTATTTATTATAACTAAATTACTACTAGCAGTAATTTTTGTCAATAAAATAAATAGAGTCGTTCCTTGGAGCGACTCTTTTGTTTGATTTATACTATACACAAAACCTAAAATAAAACTCAATATCTCTAAATGGTCCTTCTAGCAATATCAATATATTTACAATTATTAGCATTCCTGATCCTAAATACAAAACTACATCATCTGGGAAGCTAAAAAATATTGGAATTGTGAGAATCAAAATAATTATTGCACCCACAGACTTCTTAAGACCAGCGAAATATGCTGGGAATATAACCCCATGACCACGCAATAATTTCTCACTAGTATATGTAAAGCTAAGTGGAAACAAAAATCCGATTAGAGGTACGAATGTAAATAACATACTCCCTATTAATCGATAAATACTTCCTCCTATTTCTATTACTGGAATTATTTTCATAAAATAACCCAGAACCAAGACAATCACCAAGCTCATACCTATTATTTCTACTTTTATTCTTAACCAGTCCATCTTATCCTCCTAAAGATAAATTTATTTATTATAACTAAATTACTACCGAATGTGGGTTTTGTCAAATAAAAAAGGCGGGGTTTATTCCGCCTTATGAATTAAAATGTATCTTTCGTTGACATCGATAGACATCTTTGGAGAAGTAAAGTCTGTATCAATCATATGCACAATGCACTTTCTTGATTCTTCTTTATTTCTTAAAACACTAACAACTACACCGAGAACAGAAATTCTTTTCTGAAAATAGTCATTATCAATAATAACAGAAATATCCGCATATTCTTGTTCATTAAAGATCATTCCAACTCTTGCAATTCCTCCGGGCTTAAGAACACGACATATCTCTAAAAGAATATTAGCAAAAATCCTTCTAGAAACATGCTCTATAACATGCAAGCAAAAAACGTAATCAAAAATTGAGTCTTGAAAACAATCCATTTTTTGACCGAAGGCGGAGACAACGTTTGCCTCAGGACAAGCATTTTTTGCTTTCTCAAGATATTTCTTATCACCAAAACACGGGCTAAGGCAATAAATCTCTAAATTCTTATCTAGAGCGATAAGATCACTTGCAAAACTAAGTTCTTCTCCGGAGCCAAGATCTAAAATCCTAGAACCATTCTTGATAGCACTAGCTTCAAAGTCTAAATTTCTTTCATACCCTGACAAAGGTCTATCCGCATATGTTATTGATATCTCACTATGAGATCTCAATTCCCCTGAACCAAGATCAAAGCTCTTTGAAGTCGGGTCCTTTTTCCCCCATAAAATATCAGATATTCTCATCTATTCCTCCCTTAATTTACCTAATTTTTATTAGGATTTTGATTAATTAGTTTACAATAACTAATACTTTTTGTCAATGTTTCAATCGACCTCGCAGGTTGCCAACCTCGAAGGTCGAAAAATTGCTCAAAATCCTCATTTTTGCTATGCTTTATGATATGAAATCAATAAAAACTACATCATTAGAAGAGACGTATTTGCTTGGCCAAAAAATAGCCGCAGATTTTAAATCAAATATTATAGGCTTAAGTGGTGACCTAGGGTCTGGCAAAACAGCTATTACAAAAGGAATAGGAGATTACTTTGGAATAAAAAATATCACAAGCCCTACTTTTGTGGTGATGAAAGTTTATAAAACAACAAAAAATAATTTCCGCATTAAAAGCTTAATTCACATAGATTGCTACAGACTTGAAACCTATGATGCATTACTTGATATAGGACTTGGTGACTATATTAATGACAACAAAAACCTTATAATTATAGAGTGGGCTGACAAAATAAAAGACTATTTACCAAAAGACACAATTTATATAGACATGAAATTAGAAAACGATGAAAATCAAAGAATAGTTGAAATAAACTAGAAAAAGTTATAAGGTTATAAAGTGCCACGTTATAAAGAATGCCTAAAAACTTTATAACTTAGTACTTGTTAACTATTAAAAGCGATTTATGAAGATTCAAAAATTTGAAGAAATTTTGTCTTGGCAAAAATCAAAAGAATTGGCTCTTATAATTTATAAAATTTTTAAAGACAATAAAGACCTATATTTCAAAAGTCAAATTCAAAGAGCTACAATAAGTATTTCTAATAATATAGCTGAGGGATTTGAAAGAAGTACAAATAAAGAACTCACACATTTTCTATTTATATCAAAGGGCTCGTGTGCTGAAGTAAGATCAATGTTATATATAGCACTAGAACTAAATTATATATCAAAAGATGAATTTAATTTTCTATATGGTGAATTAATAGAAATATCAAAATTATTATCTGGATTTATTAAACACCTATCTTTATAACTTTAAAACCTTTAACTTTCAACTATGATTGAACTAGACAAAGCATACGAGGCCAAAAAATTTGAAGATGATATTTACAAGACCTGGGAAGAGTCAGGTTTTTTTAATCCTGATAATTTGAAAAATACCAAAGATCCATATTGCGTATTGATGCCACCACCAAATGTAACTGGAATTCTTCATCTAGGCCATGCACTTGAAAACTCTCTTCTTGATACTGAAATAAGATACCGTAGAATGTGTGGATACAAAGCATTACTTATTCCGGGTGCTGATCACGCAGCTATTGCAACACAAGCAAGAGTAGAAAAAGAACTCCAAAAAAATGGAATAAAAAATCCTCGCGAAGAATTAGGACGAGAAAAATTACTTGAAGAAATAAAAAAATATGCAGAAAACTCCAAGCTCACAATATTAAACCAAATTAGAAAAATGGGCACAAGTTGTGACTGGTCAAGATTTGCTTACACTTTTGACGAAACAAGATCAAGTGCTGTAAATACACTTTTCCAAAAAATGTATAGCAATGGTCTTATTTATAGCGGATATCGCGTGGTCAACTGGACAGTAAAAGGACAATCAACATGCTCTGATGATGAACTTATCTACGAAGAAGAGCCGGTAACAATTTATACATTCAAATACTCCAATGACTTCCCAATTGCAATTGCAACTACTCGTCCCGAAACAAAGCTTGGCGATTGCGCCGTTGCAGTAAATCCAAATGATGATAGATACAAAAAATTTATTGGTCAAAAATTCACAGTTGATGTAGGCGCACTAAACCCTCTTACAATTACAATAATTGCTGATGATAATGTTGATACAAATTATGGAACTGGTGCTGTTGGAGTTACTCCCGCTCACAGCATGATTGACTTTGAAATGTATGAAAAAAACAAAGACATAGGAATAATTCCTGTTATTGGAAAAGATGGAAAAATGAATGAAAATGCTGGCAAAGATTATCAGGGACTTAACATAAAAGAAGCACGGGAAAAGTTTGTAGACTGGCTAAAAGAAAATAATCTACTTATAAAAGAAGAAGAAGCTACTCATAGTGTAGGAAAATCTGACAGATTTGGAGATATCATAGAAGCACTTCCAATGAGACAATGGTTCATTGATGTAAACAAAACAATCCCCGGAAAAAACAAATCTCTAAAACAATCAATGAAAGATGTTTTTACTATTGGCCACAATGGAAATAAGAAAAAAATTATAAAAATTACTCCGGATAGATTTGTAAACTCGTACATGCAATGGATTGATAATTTGCGTGATTGGTGTATATCAAGACAAATTTGGTGGGGTCATAGAGTTCCTGTCTGGTATAGGGGTGATGAAATCTTAGCCCCAAAAACAATCACAGAAATTTATTTAATGAGACACGCAGCCACTCTTTGGAACAAAGAAAAAAGAATTCAAGGTACAAGCGATGTATCAATAGACAGAACAAACATAAAAGACACACAGGACTTTGCTGAAAAACTAAAAACTGAAAATTTCGACATTATAATTTCATCATCACAAAAAAGAGCTGTAGAAACAGCAGAAATTATAAATAAAAAATTAAATATACCACTAGAGATAAATGACCTTTTGGCAGAGAGAAATTATGGGGACTTTGAAGGAAGAACAATGGAAGAAGTATCAAAAGAATATCCAGAATATGAGTCAGACAAAATAAATTTTCAAATACCGCGTGGAGAAAGCTATGAAAAATTAAAAGAAAGGGTTGAAAAATTTTTTGAATTTGTAAATAAAAATTATCCTGGCAAAAAAATACTTGTTATAACACACAACGCAGTCACTAGAACATTTGATTTGTTAATAAATGAGACAAACAATAAAAACGCCTCTGCATATTTCTTAGCACACAACAAAACAGCAAAATATCAAATATTAGATGGGCAATACAAACTAAAAGGATGGACTCAAGATCCAGATACACTAGACACATGGTTTTCATCTGGTTCATGGACTTTTTCCTGTCTCGGCTGGCCAAACAAAACAAAAGATTTGAAGACCTATCACCCAACGCAATGGATGCAAATGGGTTATGAAATTCTATTTTTCTGGATGGCAAGAATGATACTTATGTCGACCTATGCATTAGATGATATTCCTTTCAAAAATGTTTATATCCACGGCATACTAAGAGCAAAAGATGGAAGAAAGTTTAGCAAATCACTTGGAAATGGACTTGATCCAATAGAAATTATAAATGAATACGGCACAGATGCACTTCGTCTTAGCCTACTTAAAGGCATAGCCCCAGGAAATGATGCAAAATTTTATGAAGAAAAAATAATGGGCTCTAGAAACTTTGTAAATAAACTATGGAATATTTCCCGTTATATTTTAATGTCTGCTGACACAATAAAAGTTATAGAAAAACAGCCAAAACCACACACATTAGCTGATAAATGGATTTTGAGAAAGCTAAACACACTAATAGAAAGCACAACAAAAGACCTAGATGATCACAATTTTTCTATGGCAAGCAATGCTTTGTATGATTTTACTTGGACTGACTTTGCTGACTGGTATTTAGAAATTTCTAAAATTGAAAAGAATAAAGACGAAATACTTCTATATATACTTCAAACATTGTTAAAACTATGGCACCCATTCATTCCTTTTATTACAGAAACATTGTGGAAAAATATTGATTCTAAATTATTGATGGTTTCATCTTGGCCAAAAGCAAGCAAAACCAAGTCAGATTCTTTAATTGAATTTGGAAAAATACAAGAAATAATTATAGCAATTAGAAATATCAAAAATGACAATAAAATTGATACAAAAACAATTATTAACTGTCATTTAGAGTCTGACAAATATACTAAATTAATAAAAGAACAATCTGCTATTATAGAAAATCTTGCAAAAGTAAAACTAACAAGCGATATATACAAAGACACTATTCATATTACAAATGTTGATATTTATATTGAAATCAAGGTCAATGAAGAAGATAAAAAGAAACAAATTATTGAGCTTGAAAAATATATTAGCATTCTTGAAACAAAATTATCAAACAAGCAATTTACTGATCGTGCACCAAGAGAAATTATTGACGCTGAAAAAAAGAAGCTAGAGGATGCTAAAAGTTTACTAGGTAAATTAAAATAAATATTTCATAAAAATCAAAAAGCTCCATTCATTGGAGTTTTTTTGAATTAAAAAACCGCCTTTCGCTAACATTACTGTTAACTACTTGGCGGTAAGAGTCTATGATTCTTACGATACTGGCTCTTCGGTTTTTTCCGGTAAAGCCGCCATTGCCTGACAAACTGATTCAGCTAGGGTTTTTAAAAAGACATTAGCAGTCTCACCATTAGCGTTGATAAATAATATCGTTAAGACTCGAGTTATCTCCTTTCTTGATTCATAGCCTATGATATCTCCAAGGCCAGTCTCATCTATAACGCACAACACAGCAATTTGAACACTTGCCTCTCCTCTGCTTATATCTTTGCTTTTTTCATTGTATTTAGCAATAAGTATCTTCGAGAGACCCTCTGCCTTGACAACAAAATTAGATGGGATGATTGAAGGTTGAATCTTACCAAGCTTTGTGTCTAAATCGACACCATTTAGATCCAAATGAATAATGGTCTGAGGCCTATCCTTAACCCACTGAAATATCTCAGCAAGGCGCTTATTAATATGGACAAATTGTTTAGCTTTTTTCTTATTTACCTTCACCAGTATACGAATAATAACGACAAAAACAACGACTAGAGCTGCTAAGACTCCAATAAGAATTCCTATTGCCATTGTATCCTCCTTTATAAAGGGATTAATATTTGAAAGAGATCTTTTAGACCCCCTCCATGTCCCCTCACAAATGGTTCATATAAACATATCGTATATTATAAATTCTGTCAAGTATTCAAAGCTCAGATTCAATAATCGGGCGCAACACTTCATATACAACAACCTTTCGCAAAATATTTTGACAAAACCCCAAAAATAAGCTAAAATCTCTTTATTAGGGTTTAGATTTTAGTATTTAGAGTTTAGTAAGTAGCCAAAATCTAAACATCAAATACCAAGTACTAAACCCTAAATTCTAAACACTAAAAACTAATTCAATACTATGAAACATCATACACAATCGAGGAAAAACATGAGAAGATCTCATTTGGCACTAGAAAAAATTGATTTGGTAAAATGTCCAAAATGTTCTTCACTTATCAAACCACATAGAGTTTGTAAAGAATGTGGATTTTACAAAGGAAAAGAAGTTAAAAAAATAGAAACCGCATTAGATAGAAAAAATAAACTAGCAAAGAAAGCAAAAAAAGCTGAGAAATAAATCCTGCTTTATTTTAGCTTAAAAAGATTTCAATAAGACTTCATACTTCAAATTTTATACTTGATAACTTAATTTATATGTCAAATAGACATCAATCACGCGTATTAGTTCTTCAAACACTTTTCGCATGGGATTTTAATAAAACTCAAGATAACCCTGAGAAAATTTTGGATTATGCAAAAACAAACTTAGGAGACATAGAACCTCAAGAAGATGACTTTAGTAAAAATCTTTTACAAAAAATTATCGCAAACTGGAAAGAACTAAATGACTCTATCGTAAAATATGCACCAGAGTGGCCACTTAAACAAATAAATATAATAGATAGAAATATTTTGAGGATTGGAATATACGAATTAAAATATAACAAAGAACTTCCTCCAAAAGTTGCTATAAACGAAGCAATAGAGCTTGCCAAAGATTATGGCGCTGATAATTCTAGTAAATTTGTAAACGGAGTTCTCGGTGCGATATACAAAGATCTTGGAGGAAATATAGAAGAACTAGAAATCATCACAAACGAAAGTTAACATATGCCAATAAAAACAAAAGATAAAATAAAAGAATTCTCAAAAAAGATCAATATTGAATTTAACGATATAAATTTCCTAAAACAGGCCTTTGTTCACAAATCTTACTTAAATGAAAATCATAATTTTGAACTTGGTCACAATGAAAGACTTGAATTTTTGGGTGATGCAGTACTCGAACTTGTTTCAACGGTTTTTTTATACAAAAAATTTCCAGAAAAACCAGAGGGAGAACTTACAAATATACGTGCAAGCCTTGTTAATTCAGATAGTCTTACAGATGAAGCTGTGAAATTAAATCTTGAATCATATTTGTTTCTAAGTCACGGAGAATCAAAAGACAAAAACAGTAAGGCAAGAAAATATATATTGGCAAATTGTGTAGAAGCAATAATAGGTGCTATATATCTAGATAGTGGCTACGAAAAAGCATCCGAGTTTATTGAAAAATATATTTTATACAAACTTGAAAACATAATGAAAAAGGAGCTATACATTGATCCAAAGACAAAATTTCAAGAAAAGGCTCAAGAAATATACAACATAACCCCAAAATATAAATTATTAGAAGAACGTGGTCCCGACCACAAAAAAGTGTTTACTATAGGTCTCTACATAAATAATGATCTAATATCAAAAGGGAAAGGCGAATCAAAACAAGAAGCTGAAATAGATGCGGCAAAAGCTGGCATCAAAAAACAATCTTGGTAGTAATAATCAAATACACTCTTATTGTGTTATTAATGAGCATTGTTCATATTTAAACAAATATCAAATAAAAATAAAAACTACTATACTGACACTAATTCTTTCTATTCGTATTATTAGTATGCATTAGTATATTAGCATCGCATTTATGTTTCTTAAGAAAATAGAAATTCAAGGTTTTAAATCCTTTGCAAATAAAACAGAATTATTATTTGACCAAAATCTTACTGCAATAGTTGGTCCAAATGGTTCTGGAAAATCAAATGTTGCCGACGCTATAAGATGGGCAACAGGTGAACAAAGTCAAAAACTTCTTCGCACAAAAAAATCTGAGGAAGTAATTTTTGCTGGATCAGATACAAAAAATAGACTAGGCCTTGCTGAGGTAAGTCTTTTTTTAGATAATCATGACAAAAGAGCTCCTATTGACTATGATGAAATCGTAATAACTCGTCGCGTTTATAGAACTGGTGAAAGTGAATATATCATAAACAAAAATAAAGTTAGACTTATTGATATCCAACTACTTCTTGCTCAAGCAAGCTTTGGGCAAAACAATTACTCTATTATAGGCCAAGGTATGATTGACTCGATTTTGAATCAATCAAGTGCGTCTCGAAAAAACTTTTTTGATGAAGCAACTGGAGTAAGAGAGTTCCAAATAAAAAAAGAAAAGTCTCAACTTAAATATGAAAATACACAAGAAAATCTTGAAAAAAGTCGTCTCATACTAAACGAGCTCAGTCCTCGCCTTAAATATCTTACAAAACAAGTAAATAAATTTTCTAAGTTACAAGAAACAAAAAGTGATTTAGAAGAATCTCAAAATAATTATTATGGATTTTTATTAAACGAAATTAAAGCAAAAATAGACACTACAAAAAAAGAATTGATAGAGAAAAATAAAGCAAAAGAAATAATAGAAAAACAACTTCTCGATATTGAAAATAAACTATCCCAAGAAGAAAACAAAAATAGCTATTCAAAAGAGTTCAATCTATTGCAAGACAAACACGAAGAATTATTGACTTCAAAAAATCGCCTGATTCATGATAGGGTAGTCTATCAAGGAAAACTAGATGTTGAGTTTTCAAATACAGGAAAAGATAATATTTCCTGGCTAATGGAACAAAAAAATGAGCTAGAAAAAGAAGAGCAAAAAAATCAAAAAGAAATTATTGAAATAGAAAATAATCTCAACAAGCTATCAAAAGAATTAATAGAAAAAAATACCCGCCAAGAAGAATTTATTGCAAAAATAAATCAAATACAACAAAAACTTCAAGAAAACGCTCAGATAGATAGTGGTAGTGATTCAATAAATTCTGACGAAATCAAACAGAAAATCAAAAAACTAAACACATCTTTCCAAAAACTTATCTTAGAAATTGATACAATGGAAATAGGCTCTATAAAGCAAGAAATCTTTTTTATAAGCAAAGAAATAGAATATCTACACAAAAATATTAATAAAGAAAACGGAGAAGATGGCGCGGAAATCAAGAAAAATTACTTTCGTCTTCAAGAAGAATTCAACAAATATTTACTTAGCAAAGATTCACTAGTCAATGAAATATTTGATCTCAAAAATCAAAAGAATTCACTTGATAATAAGCTATCTTTTCTAAAACAAAGACAATTCGAAATATCTTCAAAAATAAAAAAGATTGTAGTTGATATAGAAATAGCAAATTCAAAAGACAGATCACAAATACAAGAACAAATTGAATCTGCAGTATCAAATCTAAACAGCAAGATAGCTGAACTTGATAAGGAAATATCAAAAATAAAATCTCAAATAGACAATCTAGATGCTGAAAATGAGAAAAATAGAAAAAATATATTTGAGCTTCAAAAAAATGCAAAAAATATTCAATCTGAGCTCGATAAATTAAACCAGGAATCAAATGAACTAAATATTAGCCTTGCAAGACTACAAACAAAAGAAGAAGATATCAAAAATGAACTTTCTCAAGAAGGTGTTAATATAGAAAATCTAAATTTTGAAATCCATATAAACAAAGATGAAATTTATGAAAAAATAAATAGACTAAAAAAACAACTGTCTCAAATAGGAGAAATAGAAGAAAACGTTGAGACTGAATACAGCGAAGTAGAAACAAAGTACAATTTCTTAAATCAACAAATAATAGACCTTGAAAATGCTTCAAAAAATATAAAAGAAATTATAGAAGATCTAAACAAAAAAATAGAAGAAAAGTTTGATAACAACTTCAAAAAAATCAATGAAACCTTTGGTAAATACTTCAAAATATTGTTTAACGGCGGAAATGCAGAACTTCAAATAACAAAATTTGATGATATAGAAAAAGACGAAGAATCCACTGAAGAAATAGAAGCCACAGAAGAAACAGAAGAACCAAAAACAAGGGGTAAAAAAACTACAAACTCAGGAATCGCTGATATTACAATATCTGTTAAAATACCTGGAAAAAAACTTACAAGCGTAAACTTTTTATCTGGCGGAGAAAAAGCACTTACCTCTATTGCACTTGTCTGTTCTATTATATTCAATAATCCATCTCCATTTGTAGTTCTCGATGAAGTAGACGCAGCGCTTGATGAAGCAAATTCAGAAAGATTTGCTGAAATAGTAGATATGTTGAAAAACAAGACACAGTTTATCTGCATTACTCACAATCGCGCTACAATGCACAAAGCAGAGACATTATACGGCGTTACAATGAGCGAAGATGGCATATCAAAGATACTATCAATTAGCTTTAGTGAGGCAAAAAAATATAGTGAGCAATAAATAAAGACAACAATACAAGTGCTTAATTTTAGGCACTTTTATTATTGACATTTAGCTCATAATGCGATATTATATTCCCAAGCGTCACTGCTCAAAACATTAATAATTTTAACCCCCGCTTAGCGGGATAAACTAAAAATACCATATGTTAAGTATTAGATTCACAAGAATTGGAAGAAAAAAGACTCCTTTATATAGGATAGTCATCATGGACAAAAGAAAAGATCCGTGGGGAAAATATTTAGAGAAATTAGGCTTTTATAACCCAAGAACAAAAGAAACTCAATTAAATAAAGAGAGAATTGAACATTGGCTAAAAATGGGTGCAAAAGCAAGCGAAACAGTTTTTAATCTTTTCGTTAAAAATGGCATTGTAACTGGTGATAAAAAGAAATCTGTAAAAATCACCAAGAAAAGAAATGAAAAAATTGAAAGAGTAAAAACAGAAAAAATGAAAGCTGATACAGACAAAAAAGCTAAAGCAGAGACTGAAAAAGTTGCTGCTGAAGAAGCTAAAACTGCTGAGGTAGAAGCTGAAAAAGCAGAAGTTGTAGAAGAAGTAAAAGTTGAAGAAACACCTATTGTAGAAACTCCATCTGAAGAAGCACCAAAAACTGAATAATTTTCACAGAACTCTAAATCTCCTATTTCAAAATTCATCATTTCCGCCAAAGGCGGACAGGCATCATCCAAAATTCCGTCGAGTCTTTAGACTCGACATTTGCGGGTATCGTATAGTGGCTATTACACGACCTTGCCAAGGTTGAGAGGGGGGTTCAATTCCCCCTACCCGCTCCACATCAAAAAACCCATCTCTAAAAGATAGTTTTTTGTTTACTCAAAGTTCTTTATTGAGGGGTTTATTTGTTTAAAGCAAAAAATCAAATCTGTTTATACAAATTTTAAAAAGCCTAAAAGGTTCTTTTATAAAACCTTTTGTCCTTTTATTAGTCTTAGCAAAATCATAATGACCGCTATTACTAAAAGAATGTGGATAAATCCACCAAGAGTGTAAGAGGTCACTAGACCTACAAGCCAAAGAACAATTAAGATGATCGCAATTGTTGTTAACATAAGCTGGTTATTTAATTTTTATTAGCTATATTAACCATAGCACCCTTTGGACTATTAAGATACATGGACTAAATAATTTTTATATATTAAAAAATAAGGTATTATCCTTATTTTTTAATATCTATAAATCTATCTTTTTACTTCTTGCCCTGGCATACCCCGCTCTTGAAAACCATCTCTCAGTTGAATACTCTGCGCGTTTACACTCCCATCTGTATTTGTGCTTCCAAATATCACTACTGATTTTCCTGCTTCCAAATCATCTTTTATTCCTTCTGTGCTTTTACTAATTGTTGTACTAGCTACAAGAAAAACTATTTTTGATCCTCCATCGCGAAGTTTTACTGTAATACTTTTATCATCCCTTGAAAGTATTTCTCCATTAATAGCATTTGCACCACTCCCTTGTCCCATTCTGCGAGTTAAATTTGTTTGATCCCCCATTTTAGAACTTCCAAAATCTGGCATACCATTTTTTGAAATAATCCTTCCTCTTTCATAACTCATTCCTGCATAAAAAGATGCCCCCACCACCAGCAAACAAATTATTGCAATTATTAAATTTTTCTTGCCCATATATTTTCTTTGTCCAGTTGCTCGCCTCGCTATCGCTACCTGCCTCGACTTGCGTCTATGGCAAGGCGGGTGGCGAAGCGGGACTAACTGGATATTACTTAATTAATTAATAATAAAATATTTTATTCATATCTTAAAGCATCAATCGGATTCAGCTTTGCAGCACGACTTGCGGGATAATATCCAAAAACAATTCCTATTACAGCTGAAACACCAAATGCTAAAATAATTGAAAGCGGAGTTGTCTTTGTTGCTAAAGATCCAAAATATGATACCCCCCAAGATATCCCAAATCCTAAAATAATTCCTATAATCCCCCCCACCAGTGTGAGCGTCACCGCTTCAACTAAAAACTGCGTACTAATATCTTGTCTTTTTGCTCCAATAGATTTTCTCAACCCTATTTCACGAGTTCGCTCTGTTACATTTGTAAGCATCATATTCATAATTCCAATTCCACCTACAATAAGAGAAATTCCAGCTACAGAGCCGAGTAACATTGTAAATGTCTTTGCTACACTAGAAGCTGTCTCAGCAATGTCTGCCTGATTTAGAGTTCTAAAATCTGCTAAAGCTGCATCACTAATATTATGCCTTGTAAGTAACAATTCGGTTATTTGATTTTGGACGAGCGTAAGAGAATCTGAACTTTCCGCAGATACACTAATTGATGATAAATATTCATCTTTTGATAAAAATCTCTGTGATGTTTTAAGTGGTATAAAAATCATATCATCTTGACTTCCAAAGCCAGATCCTCCTTTTGATTTTGTAATTCCAACTATTTGAAAACTTATTTTATTTATTTTAATTGATTGACCCACGACATCTGTTGCACCTTCTCCAAAAAGATCGTCTCTTACAGTTGGTCCTATTACAGCTATTTTTGATGCATTTTCATTATTGGCATCTGTAATAAAATCACCTTCTTCAATTTCTAAATTTTTCACAATAGCATAAGCAGTAGTTACTCCATAAATTTGAGAGTTTGTATTAGCACCTTTTGCAGTAACTTGATACCTTGAAGAAACCTCTGGAGAAACTGCTTTTACATAAGAAATATCATTTTCTATGGCCTGCGCATCTAAAAGAGTAAGTGATTTAGCAGAACCCATTTGAGATCTTACCATTCCAGATTTTTGAGCTCCTGGATAGACAGTAATAAGATTTGAACCAATTGATTCTATATTTGAAGTGATAGAACTCTGTGCACCCTGACCTATAGAAAGCATTGCTATTACAGAGCTTATTCCAATAACAATTCCCAAAACTGTAAGAATAGACCTTGCTTTATTTGCAGATAATGCAAAATATGTTTCTTCTAAAATATCTATTGTTTTCATAATTTTGTTTTAGTATCACTTTCTATATTTCCATCTCTTATAAAAATAACTCTATCTGCATGACGCGCAACATCAGGCTCGTGAGTAATAAGGATTATTGTTTTTCCTTTTTCTTTATTCAATTTTTTAAACGTATCAAGCACTATCTCACCTGTTTTTGTATCAAGATTTCCAGTTGGCTCATCTGCCAAAATAAGTGCTGGATCATTTACAAGCGCTCTAGCAATAGCCACTCTTTGAATTTGTCCTCCCGATAATTGATTTGATAAATGCCCAAAATGTGATTCATCAAATCCAACTGCTATCAAAGAGTCTTTTGCCATTTCAATTCTTTTAGACTTTTCAACTTCCTTATACATAAGAGGAAGAGTCACGTTTTTGAGGACTGTTGCACGTGGCAATAAATTAAATGACTGAAAAACAAATCCTATTTTATTTTTTCTAATGTCAGTAAGCTCATCTTCACTAAGTGTCGATACATCACTACCGTCTAAAAAGTATTTTCCACTTGTTGGTGTATCAAGGGCCCCTATTATATGCATGAGAGTTGACTTACCACTTCCTGATGGTCCCATAATAGCTACAAACTCACCACTTTCTATTTCAAAACTTACACCTTTTAACGCTGTAAATCCATCTTCTCCCAAGGTATAAGTTTTTGTTATATTTTCTAATTTAATCATTTATTTTTATATTAGCCTATCTCATCATGGGTGGACCCCCTGCATTACCACTCAATATACTTTGACCGCCAGAAGCTTTGTTAGATGAATTACTACTTGATGAACTTGATTTAGAAGAATTTATTGTTTTTGTTATTATTAAATCTCCTTCTTTTACACCAGATATAATTTCAATTGAAGAATCATCTGCTAATCCAGTTTCAATTGTTTGTTGTTTTGGTGTTTTTGTTAAAAATATTCCAGTACTATCTGATACAGAAGAATTTTCATCTGGCATCTCAACATATTTTATATTATTTTTTGTCTTTACTGCGCCACTTGGAACTACAATCACATCTTGCCTTGAATCAATAATAATAGATGCACCCACACTCATTCCCGATTTTATTCGCTCATCTTGTGTATCAAAAGCTATTTTTACATTATAACTTACAACACTTGAATTAGACTCCCCTATTGAAGAAACTTCTGCAATTTTTCCTGTAATACTAAAATCTTCTATAGCATCAAAAGTTAAAATTGCTTTTTGTTCAATCTTAATATTTGAAATATCGACTTCATTTAGAGAAATTTCTGCTATTTGATTTCCTGTTATAAGTGTTGCGATTGATGTAGCGCTTGATGTTTCATCTCCTTTTTTTAAAGAAACATCAGCTACTGTTCCATCAAAGGGTGATTTTATAGTATAATCTGCTAATTGTTCATATGCATCATTTAGTGCATATTGTTTTTGAGCAACTGATATTTCTTGAGCTCTGATATCAAGAGGATCAGTACCACTTACCAAATCTTTTAAAGACTCTGTTTTTTCTGTAATCGTTCTATCGGCATTTACAAGCGCCTCTTTGTAATCTTGCAAAGACCTTGAAATAGACATAAGAGATGACAGATGACTATTTATACTTCCTATATTTGAAGATAAATCTGTTTGATATTCTGATACTTTAGCAAAAATTTCTAAGTCTCTTTGTGTTCTATAATCCACCCATGCGTCTAAATAATTATTTTCACTTTTTGCAGCTTGTGAAATAGATTTTGTTGTCTCAATTGTTTCTGCTAACAATATTTCAACCGTTTCTTTGCTAGAATATCTTGTTGAGTTTTTATAATTATTAAAATTAGTATTATATTTAGGTCGAGCAATACTGTAATCTCTTTCTGCGGTATCTTGAAATACTTCTAATTTATCTCTGTCTGATGAAATAGTGCTATTCATTAACGCTGACGAATTATCTTGACCCTGGCCTATTGAAGTTTCGCTCCTACCAATATCGTTACTATACAAAATATCATCTAGATCTGTCATTATTGTAGGCATATCTAAAAATGCATTTGAAATAGCATTATAAGCATCTTCATAAGATTTTTCAATATTGTCTTGTGCTTTTTGTTTTGACTCTTTTGCTTGATCTAGAGAATTTTGAGCCTGTATTAAAGAGAGTCCTTCTGCTGATTTTTTTAACTTTTCCAAAGAAAGTTGCGCTGACTCCAAACTAGTTTTGGCATCTCGGACTATTTTCTGAGCGTCTTTTGAATCAATTCTTACCAAAACCTGCCCTTCTTTTATTGTCTGTCCACTTTTTAAATTTAAATAAGTAATTTCCCCTGAAACTTTTGATTTCAAGTCAACTTGATTTGAATCAGACACCTGACCAATACCAGATATAGAAGAAATAATATTTCCTTTTTCTACACTAGAAACAACATAAAAAATTTGTTTAGCTTTTTTAGTTTTTTGATCTTTGTTGTAGAAGTAATAAGTTCCTGAAGCTATTATTATAAACATTATTATCAAAAGAATCTTGTGTCTTTTAATATATCCGATTTGTTTGCTTAACATAATTTATTGATAAATGATTTAGCTTTATTTATTTTAAAGTTGATGTTCCTATGCTTGGCATTCTACTTCCTGGAATTGGTGGCGCAGGCATTGTTCTTACAAGTTTTGCCTCTATTTGACCGCTATTGTTTGCATCACCCAAAACTACAATGATATCTCCTATTTTTAAATCTATTATTTTGATAGTATCTTTAAAGCGAACTATTGATGTGTCATTTTTTATTAATATACTTTTTTCAACATTGTCTTTTCCTTTTACTACAATGACATCATTTTCAATTTTTATAATCTCCCCAACAGTACCATGTGAATCAATAAAATCCATACCCCTAGGACCACCATCTCTAATATCTTTCATGAAACCATCTCTTGGGCCTGCAAAATTTTTGTGATAATTTTCTCCCCATTTATATGAAAAATTTGCCTTTTCAAAACCTACCATCATACCCGCCCTAAAAACCACAAGTAAAATTATTAATCCAATAAGAACTAATAATATAATTTTAAACGTCTTTGATTGAAATAATTTATCTATATTCATATTTTTATACATTCGTAATCTACGAAAGTTAATTATTATGTGAAAAAGCCAACTTAGCGTCTCTAGTTAAAAACCTAAGAGACTCTAATATTATAAATAAAACTGTGAAAAATATTATTGAGCTTACAACTGGCAATGACTCCATAAGAATTAGAGCAAAATTATGCCAATAATAAGCAATTAGTTTTGAATCTGAAAAAATTAGTGAGAAAAATTGAAAAAATCCAGATTGTGCAAAATCAGTATAAAACATATTAGAAATTGGAATAAGGGCGATAGATGAACCCAGAAATAAAAACAAAAAAACAAAGAACCTTCGTCTTGCAAATGATCTTTGTTTATATTCTATCTTCTCTAGTATTTTGCTATATAGCCTAGAATTTGGCTCAAATACCTCTAATTTACTAAATAATTTATCTATGTTTGTATCCATATTATTAATACGATCTATTGATGCACTTTGGTGCATTTTTATTTTAATAAATTGCGAAGCATTATAAGTCCTCTTCTATACCTACTTTTTACGGTATCAATAGACTCTTTTAGGATTTCTGATATTTCCTTAAACGTCATCTCTTCACCATGATGGAGCAGTATCACTGTGCGGTATGAAATTGATAATCTAGAAATTGCATTGTCTAATAAATTTTTTAAATCTTTTTTTTCTAACAATTCATCTGGTAATAAATCCTCATCTTTTATTATTTCTAGCAAAATATTGTCCCCCTCTTCATTTTCAAAATCCGAAAAAACAAGACTCTTTTTTTTCTTCAAAAAGTCCAGCGTTGTATTTTTTGCAATTGTGTACAGCCAAGATTTGAAGTTCTTATCTTTTTTTATTTTTCTAATATTTTTCCACATTTTTATAAATGTATCTTGAGTAATATCATTTGCATCTTGTTCGCAATACACAAAACGATAAACAAAGTTATATATCTGCTTATAATACCTCTCAATAAGAAAAGCAAGAGAGTCCTTATTTCCCTTTATATGATCTTGTATTAATTCTATATCTTTTTTGTTTTCCATTTATATGTATTTATCAAATATCAGTATAGCACTAGTTTATGGAATTTTGAAAGTTCAAGCAAAAAAAGAGTTTTTTATTCTCTTTTTTCAATATACAAAAAATATTTATTTCTTAGAAGTATTCCACAAGAACAAGAATATTTGCCTCATAAGAATAGACAACTCTTTACTCTCTATTATAAAGGCATAATCCTCTTTTTCTGATGCAACAATTCCAATTTTATCTCCATATATTTGAATTAATGTATCACATTTTATATCTTTTGCTAAGATTCTTGTTTCTCTTAAAAATTTTTCGCCCGTTCCAGAATCCCAGGTTTCGCCAGTATCTTTTTCTAAAAAAGGACGAAGTGCTAATCTTTTTATTTTATTCTTTACTCTTCTTTCCATATAATGCCTCATATATGTCATTCCAAATTGAGATACCAAATCATCTAGCGGAGAAAATGTATAAATAGTACACTCTGGGAAATTAAACACATCTTCAAAAACTTTTTTCTTTGCGTTTTTACCTTCATAAAACTTCATTTTTGGTTTGAATTCTTTTGTTGAAAACATTCCCAACAACTCTGGCAACAAACTCTCTGCCAGGGTTTTTTTGTTTTCCATTAGATCAACTAACTTTGATGGGTGAAGTGCTGTAAATTTTTTTACTTTTTCTCCTATTTCTTCGACCAAATCACATTCTACAAGTTCAGTTATTATCTTATAAATATAGGTTCTAACTATGCCTGATTTGTTTGATATTTGACTTGCACTTGCTGTTCCAAGAGACAAAATAGCAGTATAAACGCATATTTGATTGTGATCAAATCCAAGCTTTGATAAAATTGTATCTATTTTCATACAAAATATATTAATACTTATATATCATATATACCTTATTTTATTGGCTATGTCAATATATTCTAAATAGTTGTTTTAAAAATACTACAGAAATGTATCAGATACTTTACACCTTAATAGATTTATCATATATTAAATAGTTCCTCAAAGGAACAAAAGATCGCACATTAACAAAAAAATAAAGGAGATTTATCATGGATAAGACCAATAATCCTAATCTTGTTTTGAATATGAGCATTCCTCAATTATTAAGTGTGTTTTTTAAGAACGAATCGCCATACCGCGACGCTCTTCGTTACGACGAAAATCTTAAAATTAGTCTGTATTTTGCAATCTCTGAAGATCTTTTCGATCTATTAGATATTCAAATTCTTGGTGAATTTAAAATCACTGTGGATTACAATTTAACCTACGCTGAGATGATAAAAGCTGGTTATTATTCTAATGAAAAATATTTACTTTCAGACACTTCTTTATATGAGGCAATAGTAGAACTTGAACCAAAAAACAAAATAGCTGACAAAAAAGAGATAACTGGAAAATTGTTTTATTCGGATGAAGAGTTTTTTTGTATTGACGGCTTTATGCAGAGAGCAGGTTATCGTATGGCTAGCATACAAGAATTATTAGCTTTCGGAAGTCAACATCCAAAAATTCAACAAGTATCACCTATACAGATATTGTCTTATATACCAATAGATGACGAATTGCCTATCTATTATTATGTCACTAAATTAAATGGTCACCATAACTCTACCCGCGCACTTACTTTTTATAAAGAAACATACGGTGAAGAACCTATAAACTCGTTACCAAATTGTTTTCTTGGAATAAAAGAAGAATAATTTTATCTAGGAGGATAAAATGAAAAAAACAAAGATTAGTAACATTCAACCAACTGAAGAACAATTGTTGGCGCTTGGGGAAATACCATTTACTAATGAAAAACGTGCTCGACAAATTTTGCCAGTTATTGGAGTCGAGGGGGCTATTAATCTAGGCATAAAACCAACAAAAGAACAACTTTTAGCACTTGAAGAAGTACCATTTTCTGAAATAGAATTACTTAAATGTAAAAACACACACTTCCTCATTGCAATTTTTCCTATCTCCATTATTGAATTACGAAGTATATTTCAACCAAATGTGCCTGATTGGTCTACGTATGATCATAACGAATTTGCCAAAGAAAAAGGGGAATTAAGTTGGAAACTTGTTCCCATGGTTAGTGAAAGTAAAGATGGCGCGAAAAAGCTAACGGTCCGGGAACTTTGTTATGCTTTTCAAACTTATCAAAGAATATTTAAGAAACGTTTATTTGAAGACGAATATGTCACCTCATGCAGTTTAGATTCTGAGGGCAATGCTGTCAAAATAGGTCGTTCTGATCGAACCAGATTTGAACGGATGCTACTATCATAACGAGAAGATAAAATGCACACAGAAGAAGAGTGTGAGAGAATAAGACAAAGTGGCTCTAAAAAACAGGGTCACTTTTTTATTTTATAAATAAGCTCGCCCCGCCAATGTTTATTTGATATTCAATATTTTTTGCAATAAACACGTCGGGTCGAATAACCCGACAAAATATAATCAACATTTATCAAAGGGGGGCGGAATCGAAAAACAATTTTTATTTATTGAATAATGTTTTTGCCAGTTCCCAATATTCCTTATTCCCATTCTTGTATTCAAAATACCACCACTCTACTCCCCACAAATAAGCCTGATTTAAATCTGCATCAATAGCGTATTGTAAATTTGCTCTAAACTGATCTATATTAAAAGATTTACTTGATTCTTCAAATGGAATATCTGCCAAAGTTCCTTTTGGCACCCATGGCTCTGTTTGAAGCTCACTTATTATCATCTTGTCTTTTGGAATATCTACTAAGCGTCCTTTTAATTTATAAAACCAAGATGGAGTAGAATACTTAAAATATCCAAACATTGGATTCCAGACGATTCTATACATTGTCGTTCCAAATATATCTCCTATTTTTCCCTCTTTTTTCCACGTGCTTATTTCTCCAGATGCAGAAATTATTACTGGTCTATTGTCTAGTTTTTTTACAAGAGCGACTTCTTGACGCAAGAATTCTTCATCTCCATCAGGACAAATCCCAAAAGAATTAAGAAGTGGTTCGTTCTCTACTTGCCAAGCAACTATTTCTGGTCTATCTTTATATCTTTCTATTCCGGCTTCTATATAATTCAAAAGCGCTAACTTGTTTTCTACATCTTTTTGAAATTTTGTAAATTTTGGAGCATGACACTCTGGCCAACGAGGAAGTCTGTGCCCAACATTTGCTATAAATTTTACATTTCTTTTTGCGCCTTCATCAAAAATATAATCATAATCTGAAAAACTATATTCCCCCTTTTGAGATTCAACCTCATCCCAATAAATTGGTATTCTTATATATTTTACCTGCAAGTCATCTAAAATACTTATATAATTTTCTCTCCAATCTAGACCCAGTTCAGAAGAAAACTTTTTTGAAAAAGTTAATCCCCAATAATCTTTTTTTGCAATAAGATCTATATTTCTTGGATAATGTTTTGCAAATTTAAAAAACCAAACACTATAATAAATTAATATTATAGCAAGTATCACCAAAATTATTCTAATTGTTATTTTTGTTTTGTGACTCATTCGTATATTTATATTCGTATAATTAGTAAAATTCGTATATTAGCATCGTGTTTTATCTTGCAATAAAAAACAAACCTATTCCTATCAAAATTATTGCAACCACTTTTTCAATAATTACACTCTTCGAAACATCTTCCTTCACCCCCTTAGGATAAAGCATTGTAACAGCAGCTCCTATTATAAGCAAAAACGCATACTGCACCCCCTGAAGCGCATTTACCACAGCAACAGACCCAAGCGATATTGCATAATTTTGTAATAAAAATCCTACAGCAGCAAGTCCCTGTGCTCCAAAAAATATATACTTACCCTTATTTTTAAACAAATTCTTAAGACTTATAAATATTCCTTTTCTATCTATACGATTAAACAAAAAACTCAAAACAAGAAGTAGGGTTCCAAGTCTTACCCAAATAAATCCACTCAAAAATGGCTGATTGCTATATACATATTTTGTCCCTATAAAAAATACTGAGTAGAAAAAAGATGCTAGTACCGCCTCAAATATTCCTTTTTTCTTATCATCCGATGTTCCCCCAAACCATATAGCAAATTTGTGCCACATCGTTTTTTTGTTTGGAATTCTTGAAATAATAATAGTTCCAAGTAATGAAAAAGATAATCCCAACCATTTTAAATTTGTAAAATTTTCATTAAAGAATAAAACCGAAAACGTAATCGTAAAAAATGGTATAAGTCCACCAATAAGTGTTATTATACGAGATGTATCTCCCACTTTTAAAGATTTATACATCAGAGTAAGTGCTATTGGAAACATTGCTCCGACTAAAATATTTACAAATAATAAATTAATACCTGGCCACTCTAAATACCATGGCGCGATTACAAACAAAAGGGCTCCAAAAACACCCACAAAAAATGTATAAGCCCTGCTATTTGGAATAACATTACCCAGAATAAATTTATCTCCTATATTTACAATTGCAAGAATAAAATAAGAAACGATAGCGATAATGATAAACAATGACATAATTTTATAAATTATTTATTAATTCTTTTAAATATCTCATAGCATTTGAATTAAAATCTTTTTCACCTATATATCTTGATGCATAAAATGCATTTACTGACTTGCTATTATCTTTTTGATATTTTCTTGGATAATTTGCTTCTAGATCTCCATTTGGAAAAACAAAAATATTGTGTTTCTTTAGCTCCTCTAAAAACATCCTTGAGGGAACTGTTCTCATGTCAATATCCAAATAGTTTAACAGTTCATAAAGATGTCCTCCTCTTAAAATATCTTTATCGAAAACAATAGAAAACGGAATCTTAAATAGACTCAAAAGCTTTGCATAAACCCCTGCATTGCCCTTTCCATAAGTTTGTATTACTTTTATCTCTTTTTCTTTGTTATAAAACTTATCTATCAAGGCACGTATGAGTATTTTATCTGATGCACCTTCCACAAGAATTACCTTGTCTGCAAAAAACATTTCCAAATTATCCGCATTTAATTCATGAGACAATCTTTCGTAATTATAGTTTTCTCCCGATAATTGAACAATCTTGGTGCTTTTATTTGTTTTTATAACTCTTATAGTATGCTCTAATGTATTTACATTAATAAATAATGGGGAATGCGTAGAAAAATAAATCTGTGATTCATTACTATTTTCCATCGCCCACAATAATTTTTTAATAAGCGCTGGATGAAGATGTGTTTCTGGCTCATCTATCATAACAATAGGAAACTCTGGATGATGCGCATACAAAAGAATTGAAAAAACCCTTCTAAATCCAAGCCCCAACCAATCTATAGTAGCCTTTCTATTGCCTTCAAAAAGACCCGATACTTCATAATTTGTTTCAATTGCATTTTCATCTGCAGATACTTTTGGAAAATGTTTTCTAAGAGCTCTTTCAAATTTATAAATAGCATCTTTATAAGAAAATAGGCTTCTAAAATCTTTTTGAATTTGTCCTAAATCCGAAAAACTGAACTCATCTAATCTTTTCACCTGACCTGAAACATATTGAGACGTCTTTATGTCGTATTCAATGCTTTCATATTTAAATTTGAGTTCTCTTTTATTATTTCTCAAAATTAATTTACATGCTTTTTCTTTAAATCCCAAAAATCTTAACTCTTTATCGTTAAAAATAAAATCTATTTCTATATCTGACTTTTCATAAAACAAAACACTACTATCTTTTTCTGGTTTAAGAGCAAGTTCAATGGCATTTAATATGTTACTCTTTCCACAGTTGTTCTTTCCAATTAAAATATTAATAGTAAAAGTATTTATATTAATTGGTTCTTTAATACTTTTATATCTATTTATTTTTATATGATCTATTCTCATATTAAAAATCTATCTTCTATATTTGTCATTTGACATTAGAAATTTGTAATTAAAGTAAATGTATATCCTCTATTTCACTTATTTTACCACGAAGCACTATGTCTTCTATGTGATAAGTTCCCATTTTTGGCGCATTTAAATATCCTGCCATTGCAGCCTCAGCAAGCCATCCAGATTCAAGCCAATCTATAAGCCACTCGTTGACATATTGAGGATCTCCACTATCAATACCACAGCCCATATTAAGAAGCCATTCTCTATTGTAATGCTCCTGAGATCCAATCGGCTCTGACATAATGATTGGAATTCCTAGTCCTGCATAAAAGCTTAGTTCCGATGGCTTTGTCCATAGCACATCTGTTGTTCTAAGAGCAACATTTAGAATTTGAAAATAATTGATCTTGTGAACATCATAAATAATATTTACATTTTTACATTTAAGTAAACCTTCTTTTTTCAAAGTTTCCTGAAAATAAAGATATACATCATTTCTTGTTCCAGCTACAAGATTTAATTTAAATTTGTTCTTTTTTATTGGATCCTTTAATTTTTTTAAGATTAAAGCCCCCAAATCACGTTGAGCTCCAGCACCACCTACAGCAAAAGTAATTGTAAGTGGATGATTATTGTGCTTAATTTCTTTTACAGGACATAGATAGTCCTCTATAAGTTTCGAATATTTTTTTCTATAAATTCCACGTGGATCAAGATTGTATATTCTTGATTTCAAATCATGCTTTAGAATAATTTGTTTTTCTCCACCTATATTTTCTTTTGGCAACGGAAACCCTGTAATATATATTCTTTTAGGATCTACGCCGTATAGAAGTAGTCTTTCTTTCACACGTTTATTTGGCGCAAAATATTTTATCCTACTATTTTTTGGATCATATGGTGCCCAAGCACGAGCAATATCTGCATCACAAATAATACAATATATTTCTCCCGGATAATTATTATATTCTGCAAAATATGCTGGAACAAAAAAAGAGGTAAGAAATGGCAATGGATTTTTACTTAATTCTGAAATCAAGTTTTTTCCAAGCCCCTTTTTTACCTGACCATAAAAATAATTCTGTTGAGATGAATTCTTCGATAAATCTCTTCTTGGATAAAAATTCTCTATTTTCTGATAAGAATCCATTATATTGAAAGCTATTTTACCAAAAATTGGAGTATCTTTGAATTTACAAATAATCTCATACCAATATCTCCCACCATTCCAAGAACGTTTTTCCCAAGATTTTATTCCCTGATATTTATTAGCATTTATAATTGTATTTCCCTGTGCTGAAGCAAGAAATGGATAAGTTGCTCTCTGATGACCATAGCCCATATCAACGGCAACAACATACATTTTTGTATTTTTTTTGATTTTGTTTTCCATATTTATTAATAGGCGAAAAGGGAAAAGGAAAAGGTAAAAAATAACTTCCGCCTTATGACTTTTCACTTTATATTTTAAACTTATTTTAATTATATCATAAACAAAAAGCTCTGTCCTTAAACAAAGCTTTAAAATATATATTTTCTTCTTATACCATTACTTGCCCCCTACTTCATACTCCTATTTCATCTAATCCGCCACTGCAAACACTTCTTCTACGGTTGTAATACCATCTTTTGCCTTCAAGAGTCCATCTTGAACCATTGTAATCATACCATTTTTCTGTGCCAAATCTTGAATAACATATTCTGAAACTTTATTATCTAAAATAGTTTGCTCTATTTCTTTTGACATTATAAGTATTTCATATATTCCAATTCTTCCCTTATATCCTAAACCATGACATTTATCACATCCTTTACCTTTATAAAATTTGAGACTATTTAGCTCTTCTTGGTCTAATTGAAATCCTGAACTCTCTGGAATAGCACCCAGTATATTCAAGATTTTTGACATTTTTTCATTATCTATAAGCTCTTCTTCTTTACAATATTCGCAAACTTTTCTCACCAAACGTTGACCTATTATTGCATTAAGTGCCGGGGATAATAAAAATGGTTTTACACCCATTGCCAAAAATCTTGGAACAGCTCCTGATGCTGAATTAGTATGAATTGTTGAAATCACTAAATGCCCCGTAAGAGCAGCATTAATAGATGTATCTGCTGTTTCTAAATCTCTTATTTCTCCAACCATTACAATGTCTGGATCTTGTCTAAGTATTGATCTAAGCCCAGAGGCGAAACCATAGTCTTTGTCTTTTTTTATTTGTGATTGATTTATTCCTTCTAATCTATATTCAATTGGATCTTCTAATGTAATAATCTTATTTGTTGTTGAATTAAGTTTTTTGAGTATTGCATATAAAGTAGTTGTCTTGCCAGAGCCTGTAGGACCAGTTGCTATAATCATTCCATTTGGACGGTCTATTTGTCTCTTAAGTTCAGCATAAGAATTTCCCCTTATACCAAGTTGATCAAACCCTAAACTTGTTGCAGAAGATCGAAGAAGTCTCATTACAACACTTTCTCCAAAGTTTGTTGGAATTGTTGAAACCCTTACATCAATATCCTCATCCTTAATGTGAATAGTAAATCTTCCATCTTGTGGTTTTGCTAGTATATTTATTTTCAGCCCTGAAAGCAATTTAATTCTAGAAATGATTTTTGACCAAGATTCAAGATCAATAGTTGCAATAGAATTCAATACTCCGTCAATTCTTAATCTTATCTTTATTCCCTCTTTTTGAGCTTCCACATGGATATCTGAGGCATCAAACTGTATAGCAACTGCTATTATAATAGTGATAATTTCTGATACATCCGCCTTTGCAAGAAGTGCACTCACACTTTCAAAAGTAAATCCTTCCAATTTATACTTAGCTACATCTTCTTCTGTAATTGCAACACCCTCTACAATATTCATAATTGGAATATTCTCATAAATATTGATTGCATAATTCATGCTTTCATCTGAAATCAAAAATAATTCTACGTTCTTTGCTTTTTCTTTTTTCAATTCTTCTATAACTCTATTTAATTGTGGGTTTTGGACATTTGTCGTGGCAATTTTTATATCTTTATCAAAAATAGCAAAACAAACTACTTGAAAATTTCTTGACTGCTCAATCGGTATCATAGACAAAGCCTCTGTATTAATAGGAAAGTTTTTTAAATCTATATATGACACACCCAAAGAAGATGCCATATTTTTAATCTGTTCTTCTATTTTTTTCTGCTTTATGTCATCTAATTTTTCTTCCAATTTATTTTGATTTGAGTCCTCGGCTAAAGAAGAAGATAATAAGTCGTTTATTGTTTGAGTCATTTGTTTACTTATCCCGTAGGCGGGAAATAAAAAATAATAAGATATTACCCTATAATTCTATCACAAACAGTAGGAAATTAAAAAAGAGAGTAGCTATCTATTTACTCTCTTTTTATATAGTCAATATATTTTTGTATTAGGCTTTCTTTGTAGTTTTTGTCTTTTTTATAGTCCTTGTAGCCTTTGGCCTACCAGTTCTTCTTTTCATTACGATATTATCTTCTTTTGGTAGTTTCTCTAAATCAGATGATTTGAAAATTTGGTTTTTAGTTTTTGTATAGCTAGAAAGTGATGCTATTATTCTAACTAGTTTACTATATCGCTTGCTCTCTACCAATTCATTGAAAAGAAGTGTCCATGAAACAATTTGAAATACAGCTATTCCAGAACCAACTAAGATAAATAATACAGCAAGTGGCAACAATCTAAACAATGCCATTTTCAACATACCGCCATTTGTAGTAAATGTAGCTAGTAAATCTGAGCTAAAGAATGGTCCTATTATTATCATTGTTATATAAATGACGACAATTCCAATAAGTGTATTGATAATTAAAAGTGCAAATGCCATTTCCAAACTAATAAGCCAATTTGTCTTAAAAAGTATCCATGCTTTTGAAAAAGCATTTGCAAATTTTTCGCCTTTTACAATTACAAAATTAATAGCATATCTCATCACAAAAGAAATAATTACTGCGATTGGCAAGAAAATAACAAAAATAATAACGCCGACTAAAAACTTAAATTTAAGTCCACCCATTGCTATCACTAGCAAAAGTGGAATAATTAGTAAAAATACCAACAAACTTATCAAAACCTCAGAAATAATATTAAATCCTAATACTGGAAGAAAATATTTTTGAGATTCTTTAAATTGTTCTCCGAGTTTTAATTCTTTTCCATTTGATATGTCATTTGTTGATTTAATAATTGAGCTTTGAGAAGTTGTTACTATCCAAGCAACCAAAAGCAACAGAATCAACTCTATTAAAATAAATGCAACCCATATTAATACAGAGCTGACACTAGTTGCATTTTTTATAATATCTAGAAGCAAAAAGCTGTTTACAAGTTCTGGAATTTTTGAAAAACTAAGATCCTCCACTGCATAAAGAGTTCTAAAAAATATTTGCATTTCTCCTCCATTGCCAAGCCACAGCGCAAATATTCCAAAAAACCAAAGAAACTTATTTTTTCTTGTTATATCCCAAGCTTTTTTAAGTATAATACGATAAAGTGGTTGCATACTTTTATTTTTTGTTATTTTTTTATTTTATATAATAATCTTATTCTTTAATTATCCTACACATTTTTACTTTTCCCTTTCGCCTTTCTTTACATTAATTATACAAGAAAAATGAAAAATAATAAACACAAGAAACACTACGAATACAATAATTATAATTATTTTATAACACCTGTAAAATAATCTAAATGCTACTGTTCTTTTTTGTTTTGTTTAAAAATTCTAAATGGCGCAATATATCCAAATCTTCTCTGAATAAAGTGTAGTAGCCCTACAGTTCCCATAATGATTCCTCCCTCAACATGATAATATAAAAAATTAATTTTTATAGCATGTAAAGAGGGAAAACTATAACGAAGTATTAAAAATATTCCAAATATCAAAGATGGAATGAGGCTCAAAAGCAATACCGTATTCCAAAACAAATTAAAAAACGCAACAGACAAAATCTTGTACTTCTTAGCCCAAGCTGAAGCACAGATAATTTTCCATGGAATATATACCAACAAAATTAAAAATATTGGTAAAAATAAATTATAAGGATTTTTCTGTGTTTGTTGTTGTGTCTCTATATCTGATTGATTACTCTCTGTATTATTTGCCTGACTAAGATTATTTAAATCTCCCACATAATAGCTTTGCAACATTGCATAAGTTTGTCCTCTATGATCTACGCCCCTACCTGCCTTTGTTTTAAAATCTGATGTCATATCTCTTCCACACCAGCTAGTAATATTCATGTAGTTTGTATTATGAGTTTTAATATAATCAGAAACATCATAAACCTTATTTTCTAAAGTCATCCAACAATCATTTAGCTTATTATGTATTAAAACGTCCTCTGACGTATAAAGTGTCTCTGCGCCAATATAAGAAAAAAAAGAAAAAAATATAATTAGACCAAAAAATATCTTTTCCAAACCACTAAACACCCTCCATTGAATAAATCTAAGCTTGTAAAATACACTTTTTTTATTTTTATTACTCATATATTTTTTATTTCTATATCCAAATTAGTTAAAATATTATAAATTTAATTATACTAATAATCACAATAAAAGAAAAACCCCCTAAAAATATAGGGGGTAAAATTTTCAAAAAATAACTATCTATTTCATCAACTCTTCAAACTCTTGTTTTTCAATAGTTTCTTTTTCTAATAGTGTAGTAGCAATTTTTTCTAGTTTTTCCCTATTGTTGTTAATAGTATCTTCTGCTGTCTTATAACAACCATTTATAAGCTTCTTCACTTCTTCATCAATTTGCTCTGCAACTTTTTCGCTATAATCTTTATTCTCATGAATTTCTTTTCCTAAAAACACCATTTCAGAACCTTGACCAAATACTCTATAACCCAAGTCATCATTCATAGCATATTTTGTAATCATTTTCTTTGCAAGCTCTGTAACATTAACAAGATCTGAGCTTGCGCCATTTGTAATTTCATTAAAAATAATTTTCTCTGCTACAAGGCCTCCAAGCATCATTGAAATCTCATCAACAAATTCTGACTTAGTACTAAGATGTTTATCACGCTCTGGCATATTCATAGTGTAGCCCGCTGCACGACCACGAGAAATGATAGAGACTTTATGAATAGGATCACAATTTGGTAACAAGTGTCCGATAAGCGCATGACCTGCTTCATGATATGCTGTTATCTTCTTTTCTTTATCAAGTAAAATATGACTTTTTCTCTCAGGGCCTAAAACTACTTTTTCAATACTTGATAAAATATCTTCTTGGTTTATTTTGCTTTTATTACTTCTTGCTGCAAAAATTGCTGCTTCATTTAAAACATTTTTAAGATCTGCCCCAGAAAATCCAGGGGTACGTTGTGCAACTATTTGTAAATCTACATCTTTTTCAAATGGCTTATTTTTTGCATGAATCTCTAATATTGCACGCCTATCTTTTATATCTGGTCTATCTATTATAACCTGTCTATCAAATCTTCCTGGGCGAAGTAATGCTGGATCTAAAACGTCTGGTCTATTTGTAGCAGCAATAACAATAATATTTGTTTTATTATCAAATCCATCCATTTCAACAAGAATTTGATTTAACGTTTGTTCTCTTTCATCATGACTTCCTCCAAGTCCAGTGCCACGCTGACGACCGACTGCATCTATTTCATCTATAAAAACAATGCATGGGGCTTCTTTCTTTGCTTTTTTGAATAAATCTCTAACACGTGATGCACCAACACCAACAAACATTTCTACAAACTCAGATCCTGATATATGAAAAAATGGAACACCCGCTTCTCCTGCAACAGCACGAGCTAAAAGTGTTTTTCCCGTTCCAGGACCACCCAAAAGCAAGACACCCTTTGGTATTTCAGCACCTAATTTTATGAACTTTTTTGGATCTTTCAAAAACTCAACTACTTCATGAAGCTCTTCTTTTGCCTCTGCAGATCCAGCAATATCTGAAAATGTTACTTTACTAGCTTTTGTATCAACTTGTTTTGCACCTGATTCACCAAAGCTAAGCGCCTTTGAATTTGCCCCCTGAACCCTACCAAACATAAACCAAACAAATAATCCTATAAATAAAACCGGGATTAATAGTGGTAAAACAACTGTTATCCAAAAAGAGCTTCCTGATTCTTCTTTAATTTCCAAGCTAAGTTTATCTATTTTATCATTTGTCACTCCAAGATTGATAAGTGTCTGAGTCAAAGACTCTTCTGATTCTTTTCTGCTTATTTTCTTTTCTCCGTTTTTTAATTCTATAGCTAATTTGCTTCCATTTACTTCAATTTTAGAAACTTCTTCGTTTTTAATTTTTGCGCTCAACTCAACAATAGAAATACTACCTTTTTTTGCAGTATCACCAGTACTAAAGAAACTAAATATAGCCGCAATAGCCAGTATTGCTAATAAAAATATCAAAAGATTTTTAAATATTTTCATTTGTTTATTGTTTCGCTGTAATAGCGAAATTTTATTAATTTAATATACTAATTATAATCTATCTATGAAAAGTATCAAAGGATAGTCTGTAAAAAATAAGTGGAAGCTCCACTTATTTTTTATATATCTTATTCTTTTTCAATATTCTCTTCTTCTTCCTTAGACACTTTTTTCTTAGTTGAGGAACTTTTCTTTTCCGCTTTCTTGTCTTCAAGTACCTCTCCCTCTACTGGCGCTTCAACTGCTTCATCTTTAACCTCTGCTTCTTTTTCCTCTTTCTTCACCTTTGGACTTTTGAGAGAAAGACCTAGTCTATGTTGATGTGCTTCTAAATTAATAATGGTAAACTCATAAGATTCTCCAATTTTTACAACATCTTCTGGGTTATTAATCATTTTATCGCTAAGCTCTGAAATATGAGCAAGGCCATGAATATCTTTATCAAGTTCTATAAATGCTCCGAATGGATTAATTTTCAAAACTTTTCCTTTGACTTTTTGGCCAACACTATATTTTTCTGCAAGTGATACCCATGGATCTTTTATAAGCTTTTTCATACTAAGAGAAATTCTTCCGTCATCAACTGAAATAATTTCTGCCTTAACTTTATCTCCAACTTTTATAAAATCAGATGGATTATCAATTCTTTGCCATGCCAACTCTGATATATGAACAAGTCCTTCAAGATTATCACCAAATTCTACAAATGCTCCAAAATCAGCGACACCAGTAACTTTTCCTTCAACAATTTTTCCTACTTTAAAATCAGAAAGTGTTTTCTTTTGCTCTTCTGCCCATGCAGATTTTTGAGAAACTATTAATTTACTATCTTTTTCGTCAACGTCAATAATCACAACGTTAAATCCTTTACCTATAAAACTTCTCAAATGACTTAAAATCTTACCCTTATCTCCACCCTCTACTCTAGGATAGTATTTTGTTGTAAGCTGAGAAACTGGTAAAAATCCGACAACATTGCCAACCTTTACCATCAAACCACCTTTATTTGCATCGATAACTTTTGCTTCAACAACGGTTTCTTCTTTCATTGTTTTTTCAAGTTCATCCCATGCTTGCTGATGAGATGCATATCTAAAAGATAACTCCATCAAACCTTTTTCATTGTCAAGTTCTAAAACTGTAACTTTTACATTATCTCCTATTTTGAAATTACCACCATCACCTGATTCATCTTGAATTTCTTTTCCTCTTACGATTCCACAGGATATACCTTTGTAATCTAATATAACCTCACTTTTTCCGATAGAAACAACAGAGCACTCAATAAGATCACCAGACTTTGGTAATTTTATCTCATCATGTGTTTCTAAAATTTTAGAAAACGCTGTTTCTTTCTTTTCTTTTGTAATTTTTGTAGTCATAAATTTAAACAAAAAAAGACCTTTTTATTAATTATTAGATACTCTTATTTTAGCGGTCTTTTGTGCTAAAATATAAGCATTTAATACATATTAACATAAATGATATAAAAAGCAAGGGGTCATATCACTCAACCCTGGGTTGTAGTCAACCCAGGGTTGGATTTTGTCTCAATTGACTTATTTACAAAATAATCTTATCATAATAAAAAAATAGCTTAGGGGGAAAAAATGAAAGATTTTTTATTTAACCTAATAGTTATAACTGCGGTTACAAAAAATATGAGCAGTCGTGAAATATGCGCCCTAGCGACAACCGCTATATCACAGTTAAAAACCTTAGAAGAAGAAAATTGTATAGAAATTCACATTATCGGTAAAAGCGTCTACAATGATGCACTGCAAAAACAAATCGCGCTTTTGATATCTCTAAATCATGATGTAAAACATCTAAATGTAAAAATACTACAAAACAAAGTGCCAGAAACTAGTATTGAGTGTGTAGAATATCTACTAAAAAATATCCAATGGATTTCTGTTTGTGGGGCTTATATATTATCTTTAAGACGAGAATTTACAAAAACACAATTAATTTGGTATTATTTTCAAAAAGAGATATATATTAAAAAAAGAAACGTGAACATAGAAGTACTAACAACTGCAGACGAAACCCCTTCAAGAAATAAGATCTTTAGATTTATCGAAATAATCAAAATAATATTTCATTTTTCTATTAAAGCAAATTTAGACAAACGACAACGCAAAAAGAATATCGCCCTAAAACCAGAAAATGGAGACTTCAATACACTAGAAGATGCAAAATTAGATACAATAAAAAAAACTCATAAAAACCTATAAATCAAATCTCATCGCTAATACGATGGGATTTTTTTATTTTATTAAATCTGTTAAAATAATTACATATATTTATTTTAATATAAAATATGGGTATAGATAATATTATAGATAAATTAAATAAAACATCTCAACGCAAACGAGAAAAATATTTTAAACCTTTCATTAAAATACTAAATGATGTTGGATTTAATCCAAATATATTGTCTTTTTTAAGAGCCTTTTCTGGATTTTTATTTTTTATATTAGTAAATATAAATTTCAACATTGCCTTTGTAATTCTTATGATTGGTGGGTTTACAGATTTTTTTGATGGCGCACTAGCACGATATCAAAAAAAAGATGGGGATAGAGGCAAATTTATAGATATGTTATCTGACAATATTATCTTTTCTTTTTTTATATTGGGACTTATAAAAACTAGCTATATAAACACATTAAATCTTTCATATTTTCTTTTTATTGTTCCAGCTCTATATCTAATCATTATTGTAAATAAAAATGAAAATATAAAAAGTGACTGGATTATATCACCATATGCAAGAATTAGTTATTATAAGGTCATATTTGAAATATTTTTTCTACTAACTTTTTTATTTAGCACAGATAGATCGGTGCTAAATTTTGTAATCATTTTTATAAATACCCTAATGAGTTTTCATTTCTTATATCATTTTTATTTGTTTTTAAACAAAAAAAATAAATGAACACACTACTGCAAATAATATGGCTCTATCTTCCTTCTGCATTTGCAAATATGGCTCCTGTTATTTTTCATAAATGTGATTTTTTGAACATCTCCATAAACAAAAAATTGTTTGGAAAAAATAAAACCTACAGAGGGTTTTTCTTTGGTATTTTAATATCAATAATTGTTGTAATTTTTCAACGCACCTTAAGCGCGCAAGCACAAAACATTGAACTTTTGGATTATCAAAATATTAATATTATTATCTTTGGATCTCTCATGGGCATTGGCGCGCTCCTAGGAGACTTACTAAAAAGTTATTTTAAAAGAAAATTAAAAATACGTCCTGGAAAATCATTTCCAATGATAGATCAAATAGATTGGGTAATAGGATCAAGTGTCGTTTTGTTTTTTTATATAAGCTTAAAACTAAAGTTTATAATATATTCTTTAATCATGCTTGGAGTATTACATTTACTCACAAATATTCTTTCTTATAAATTAAAAATAAGAAAAACAATATTATAAATATCTTCATTTGATAAAAAATAAAGGAGCGAGATTAACTCGCTCCGTAATTTAAAATTTAGAAACATCTCGCAATAGCCGCTATAATACTACCGACAATAGGAATTGCGACTATACTACACACAAAAATAGCAAAAACCTTACAGGACTTTGATATTTTTCTCTGACAACAACTGGGGTGTCTTCGTTTTATCCTAAAGTTCTCTGCTGTAGGCAAGTTTTTTGAAAAATCATTCATCTTTCCTCCCTTTATTTTACTAGTGTATATCTTGCAATAATATTGCGTTTTCTACCCCGCCATAAATCTTCAAACTCCAATTCGTGTAATACTGGATAGCTTTTCTTTCCATAAAAACTTACGGCCATATTATCTGAGACAACAAATCCAATGTGATTATGCCCAGAAATATTTTGCTCCCACACAATAATATCTCCAGGAATTAAATCTTCCATTGTAAATAGCTTACTCTTATTCCATCCACAAAACTTCATCTCATCTAAAAGAATTCTAATTTGAATATGTGGATGAATAATCATTCCATGTGCCAATAACACTCTTGAAACAAAATTAGCAGCAGAAGATTTACCACTCTTACATTTATCAATGCTATTTGGATGATAAATATTATAAATAGGTGAATTTACTTGCGCTATAATATAATCCAAATATTGCTGAGAATATGGGCTCATTAAGCTTAGATTAAGTACTGCATTATTAAACATTACTCCTCCTTCAAAAGAGCTAAAACTTTTACAATTTTCCTTTTGCACTTTTTGAGTTTTTCATTTGTAAACTCAATATCATGTTTAACAGGTACACGTTCTTTCCAACTATTACTAATTGCGCTGTTATCTCCGACATAAAAACCTATATGATAATGTCCTGATTTATTTTTTTCCCAAATAATAATATCTCCGGGCTCTACATCTTCTAGACCAACTTTTTTCCATCCAAACAAACGTAGATTATGAACCACGACCCTAACAATTGCATGTTTCTCGGCTATTAAACCAAAATCAAACAATACACTTGATACAAACATTGCACAAGCAAGTCTACCTTTATTTAAATAATCCAATTGATATTTCTTAGAGCCTAGATTTTCTTTTATCTTTTCAATAAAATTCTCTGGGTATCTTCTCATCTCTTCCTCCTATATTTTATAATTTTGTATTTAACCACATATAAATAAAAAAAGCAACACAATATTAACCCCGAATTGACTTAGAAAAACAAAAATCCCCATTAATTAATAACGGGGATACACGATAAAACAATAAACTAACTAGCTTTTCTTTGTCCTTCAAATTCTTCTTTACTAAGAATATTAAAAATACTATCGATGCGAAGCATGTTTAATAAGTGTTTAACCTTTTTATCGTAATAAACAATAAACACTTCGTGCTGTAAATCTTTGTGAAAATCCTTATAAAAAATCAGGGCTTTACCAATAAACCTAGAACATGGCTCACTTACAACATGAAAAAAACACTTTTCCACATCATTCTTCTTGCAAGAGCTTAGCGCTTCTTCAAGGTTTTGAAAATGAATTTCTGCGCTCGTGGGAACATTGATGCTTATGTGAAATTCACCCGCACCAAAACCAATTACCTGAACCCCTAAAACATCAGGATTCACAACTGGAGATACACTATCCATAATAACCTCCCTTATTTTTTAATCTATTTTTATACTATAACTATTACCAAAAAAATCAATACATCCTAGGCTCTGTCTAATAAACTCAAAACTCTTATAATTTTTCTTTTTCCTCTATACTTGTAGTGGTGTTTCCAAATCACCCTTTTTAAAGAAGAATTACTTACCGCCCTATATCGACCCACATAAAAACCAATATGCAAATTTCCTTTTAAGTTTCTCTCCCAAATAATTACATCTCCTCTTTTTATATCTTTTAATTCTATTTCCTTCCAACCAAAAGCTATCATATCTTTTTGTGTTGATTTTACAGTTGCATGCACAGATTTAATCATTTTAAATTTTTTAAGCACTTCTGAAACAAATTTTGCACAAGCAAACCTTCCATCTTGTAAAACATCAAGTAAAATATCATCCCTTGAAATAAAATGATTCCTGTATTCATCTGAGCCAATATTTTCTAAAACGTATTTTTTATATTTTATTGAGTATTTTTTCATACACTTATTATACATAAAAGAACGAAATAAAAAACCCCTGACAATACCAGGGGGATTATATTTATTTTTTTAAGCTTTTTTCATACTCTTCTTGAAGTGTCTTCAGATTTTTCTCTTTAGACCACTTGCTAAAAAGAGCCTTTTTTCTTAAAACAAAGTCTCTCAAATAAAGAATAAGAAACATAAGGTGCTGAGGTAAAACACCTCTCTTTATCTCCATCTTTATTGCCCTTCTTACAAGGGAATTAAGACTCGTAATGTCTTTGGAAGACTCGATCATCATTTTTTCGATTTCAGTTTTTGCTTTATGCTCATCCATGTACTGAATATATTGTAAATCCGGCAAAATAAATCCTTTTCCCTCCAAATACATACACAAGCTACCAGCAATCGAATCTTTATAATCATCATCAGAAGAATTAAAAAAATCAACTAATGCAATATGAGAAATAAACCGCATAAACATATTGCTAAAATATTCTGGCACATCATAATATAGTCTTTTTTGACAATCTAGATGAACCGATCCGCTAGTCTCAAATTCCTTATCTGCAGAGCATACATGCATGTAGCACGTAAAAGAATTAAACCTTGACTCTGGATTATCACGAAAACTAAGTGAGAAAAAAAGCTCTGGTATATTTTCAAAATATACTGTCAGCTCTTCTCTATAACACTCACCACTTTTTACATAGTCAAGAAAAGAAACCCCGTCAGACGATATCACGCTTCCTGATTCACTCATCAGAAGTCTTCCGCCGGCAAACTTTTCTAAGACCTCAATACTCTTGATTGCTGTAAACTGGTAACTATACCCAAAAAACGTAAGTCTACTTAAGAAACCTTTGTATTCTATCTTACTTGGACATTTATACCTAAGCTCATTATACTTATAATAAACGTTCCTCTAGTTAATAAGTCTTTTTTTGAAATACTCCTTGCCATGTTCATGAAAATCCTTAGAAAATTTCCACGTTGCTAAGGCGCTATCCAAATCAAAACCACAAGACTCTGCAATTTCCATTACCTTATCCGGATCATAATTGCTCGCTAAATAGACAAGCCGCTCATCTACAGAAACACGTGCAAACGCCATATCCTCTCTACTTAATTTTTGAACTGACATTATTCCTCCCTTATGGAAATATTATTTTCTTTATCTTAATACTATATTAACTTTTGTCAATATAATTAAAAAACACCCCTGTGGTGTTTTTTAAATTTAAAAGATTTTGGTGGGCATAGATGGACTTGAACCATCGACCCCCACTTTATAAGAGTGATGCTCTAACCAACTGAGCTATATGCCCAAAACTTTTTTAAATTTCTAATCTAATCCTATATTAATCAAATGATATTACAAAAATACCAAAAAATCAATAAATACTATGGTGGGTCCGAGGGGATTTGAACCTCTGACCTCTACGATGTCAACGTAGCGCTCTAACCAACTGAGCTACGAACCCACAAAACAATATTAAATATTATAACAAAAAAATACCTTTTTATATAGACGCCTTAATATCTACTCTTTTTCTAATGGCATCAAGTATTTTTTCTCGAGCATCGCTTATTATTTCATTTATTTCAAATTTCAAAATATCACTATTACCAGTTATATTCGACAAATTGGGTATATCCTTTATAAGATCAAACGAATTATACTTGAAATTTGAATACACGTGAGTTTTTATAGATCCCTTATCAATAAGCTCAAATAATACTATTATCTCTGCTTGAGATGCTTTTGAAATAAGCTCATCGATGAGATCCTCTATCTCAAGCTCTCTAGTGTCCCCCCTAAAAGATGATAATTCTGACCAAGCAATTTTGTATTGTGGATCATATTTGAGCCCAGACAAAATACTTCCCCAAGATTTAAGAAGCTCAATAGACTTTGTCTGATATATTTTGGAAATGATTCTTTCTCTTTCAGCCCCTAGGTCCATCAATTTACTAGCAATATCTAATATTCTTGGCGTAATATCATGACTTGTAAATCCTCTCGTTGCAAAAACAAGTCCCGACATAAGACAATTTGCTATGTCAGCATCTATAAAAACATTGTTATATGAAAAAATTGTATATATTGTTTCGGAAATTGATTTGTATTCTAAATCGGCTATATCAACATCTACAAAGCTTGCAGAAGATCTCTTATTAGAAATATTAATCGTGAATGTTTTATCAAAAAATATCTTATTTTCTTTATACATATCTCCAAAAGAAGATTCATCTATACAATTAAATGTGATTATCAGGTCATAAATTTCATCATAACCCCAAGTTACCTCCCCCGGATCAATCACGCCACTGTCACAATTTATCACAAGATCTAAGCTATCCAAATTTTCACTATAATTTATTGCTTTTACTTTCTTTTTTTCTGTGTTTATTGAAATAACAAAATTTTTCTTAATACTCGTTTCAAGGCTTGCTAGCTCTATTTTCGGCAAGAAGCTGTATATTTTTTTTGGTTTTTGAGGTAAGATTAAATCAACTATCTTATCCTTCTTGTCACTTTTAAGATAATTATAAAAAGCCATGGCGCCTGAGACAGTGTCGCCACTATAATCATAGGGAAGCAATAACAAAATCCTATTACTTTGCTCTATTGCTCTGTTTAAATTTTGTATTAAATTGATATCCATAAAAATACTTATCAAAGCAATATATTCCAATTTAAGGATTTTGTCAATTTGACAAGAAAACAAAAAGATATTAATATAACTGATTAAATTAATAACATCTGGTTTTCGGCACATTGAAATAGTGTGCATAAAACCTTAAACAAAATCATGAACGTAACAGAACTCGCAAGAAAACTAAATACTACAACCGCAGAGCTTCTTTTAATTTTGCCTGAGCTCGGTTTTGATATTGGGGCAAGAGCCATAAAAGTAAGCGATCACCTAGTTGATAAAATAACTGACGCCTACAAAGAAAGAGAAAAAAGATTAAAATTTGAAAAGGAGCAAGAAAAAATAACTGAAATAAAAATTCAGGACAAAGATGATAATGCTGAAGCAGTAAAGGCGCAGAGATCTATTCAAATTGAAGACAACATTATAGTAAAAGATTTAGCTGAAAAAATGGGAACTCCTCTTAAAAACGTCATGACAGAATTAATGAAAAATGGAATAATGGTTTCTCTAAACTCCAGTATTGATTTTGACACAGCATCAATCATAGGAGAAGATCTTGGGTTCAAAGTAGAAAAAAGCAATAATGAAATGAAAGATCAAGAAAACGAACTACAAAAAATAAAGCTTCTTGAAGACCTCCTTGCAAAAGATGTAAATAAAATGCCAAAACCTCCAGTTGTTGTTGTAATGGGGCATGTAGATCATGGAAAAACAAAATTATTAGACACCATAAGAACAACAAATATTATAGATACTGAAAGTGGAAATATTACTCAACACATCGGTGCTTACAGCGTTGAGTTAAACGGTAAAAAAATAACATTTTTAGACACACCTGGTCATGAAGCTTTTCGTGCAATGAGATCACGTGGCACAAAAATAGCAGACGTTGGAATAATAGTCGTTGCCGCTGATGAAGGATTGAAACCACAAACAATAGAATCTATTGAACTTGCTCAAAAAGAAAACCTGCCATTTGTTGTTGCTATAAACAAAATAGACAAACCCGAAGCTGATATTGAAAAAGTAAAAAAAGAATTAGCAGAACTAAATCTCATGTCTGAAGACTGGGGTGGAAAAACAATCTGCGTTCCAATATCTGCAAAAGCTGGAGAAAATATTAAAGAGCTTTTGGAGATGGTAAACATAGTAGCAGAAATGGAAAATTTATCTGCCGATCCAACAAGAAAAGCAGTAGGAACTATAATAGAGTCTCATATTGATAAAAATCAGGGTCCTGTTGCAAGTGTACTGATACAAACCGGAACCCTAAAAATGGGAGACGATTTTATATCTGGCTCAACTCATGGCAAAGTAAAGCTGATGACTGATCACTTAGGAAAAACGCTCAAAGAAGCTGGCCCATCAACACCAGTGAAAATATTAGGATTTAAAGATGCTCCTATAGTTGGAGATATATTTAATGCTGAAATTTCTAGTCATGAATTAAAAGATGCTAAGAAAGGAAGTCAAAAGACAGGTGGAATGCAAAGAACAGAATATTCAGGCAGTCAAAAAGTAGAAAACGATGAAGATGAAAATAAAAAATTTCTCAATGTTATAATAAAAACTGATATGATAGGCTCACAGGGAGCAATCATAGAATCAGTAAAAAAATTGGGATTAAAAGAAGAATTTTCGGCAAACGATATTGAACTAAAAATAGTAAAATCTGGCTTAGGATCTATAACAGACAAAGACATTATTGATGCAGAAACTACAAATTCAATAGTTTTGGGATTCCATGTAAAAACAGATCCAAACGCAGAACTTCTTGCAAAAGAAAAAGGTATTTCAATTAAGGTTTATAAAATTATATATAAACTACTTGAAGATTTAGAAGAGGATCTAAAAAAATTAATTTCCCCAAAAAAAATTCGCGAACAAGTTGGTGAATTACAAATTCTTGCAATTTTCAAAACTTTAAATGGAAAAATGGTTGTTGGCGGAAAAGTAATAAAAGGCAAAGCCACAAAAGAAAGCACTGCAAAAGTAATAAGAGCGGGTAAATGCATAGGCATAGGAAAAATTGGAAGCCTACAAAGCGGTAAAGAAGATGTAAGCGAAGTAAGTGAAGGAGCAGAGTGTGGACTTGAATTTATAGGAACTGCGGTTATCAAAAAAGATGACGTCATAGAAATTTACAAAGAAAAAATATTATAATATGTCTACGATAAGAACACAACAAGTTTCAAGTGAAATACTACACCAATCTACACAGATAATAAACAAAAATCTTGAAATTTCTAATTTCTTTATAACGCTTACTAGATGTGAAATAAGTCCCGACTTAAAATATGCAAAAATATTTATTTCTGTCATCCCAGATACTTATCGTGGAAGCGCCCTAGCTTTACTGAAAAAAAATGCTTTTCTTATACAAAAAGAATTGAAAAAGACTATAAGATTCTATACCATTCCTAAACTACATTTCTTAATAGATGAACGTGAAATAAAAAGAATAGTTATAAGTGAAGCATTAGATGAAATAAACGAAAACTACAAATAAACAATGCACGAAGAAAATATCCAAAAATTTTATTCCCTCGTAGAAGACTCTCAAAAAATATTACTCCTTACACATAGACACCCAGATGGAGATGCAATTGGAAGTATTCTATCAATACAAAAACTCCTTATCAAAATGAATAAGGATGTTTTGTCATACTGCATTGATCCACTTCCAGAAAATTTCAATTACCTCTCTGGAATGAATTTGGTCAAAAATGATATAGGATATATACAAAATGAATACGACCTCATAATCACACTTGATTGTAGCGATCTCTATATGACGAAAGTGGAGGAAAAAATAAAAACTATAAAATCCAAATTTGGCATTGTAAACATAGATCACCACATCACAAATCCAGGATTTGGAGATTTGAATATAATAATGGAAAATGTTTCATCAACAGCAGAAGTCGTATATATTATCTTAAAAACAATAGAATACACAATAAGTCCAGAAATAGCTACATGTCTTCTAACTGGAATTATTACCGACACTGGAAATTTTACAAACAATGCGACCACAAAACAATCCATAGAAATAGCCTCCAAACTTCTTGAAATAGGTGCGAATTTTCAAGGAATATTAGAGGCAAATGTATACAACAAAACAATTTCCATTCTCAAGCTTTGGGGTATCGTTTTAAAAAGAATCGTCTTCAATGCAGAATTATCAATGGTTCTAACGGCTGTTTTTGAAAGCGACCTAAAAACATTAAATTTAGACAACGAAGCCTCTGAGGGCATATCTAATTATTTAAACAATTTATCAAGTGATATAAACTTTAGTATACTCCTCAAAGATAATGAAAGTGGTAAAATTAAAGGTAGTCTAAGAACAACAAGAGATGATATTGATGTCTCACAAATTGCCCTTGCCTTTGGTGGTGGTGGACACAAAAAAGCATCTGGATTTGAAGTAGATGGCCATCTTGAATTTAAAAATGGAATGTGGAAAATTGTAAAATAACATTGATTAGGTGTTTGGCACGAAGCTTGAAATTTTATTACTTCAAACTTCATACTTTATACTTAATAACTCAATTTTATGTTAATACCGACAGTTATAGAAAAATCAAACATAGGTGAACGCGCCTATGATATTTACTCTCGCCTCTTAAAAGAAAGAATAATATTTCTAGGAAGTCCAATAAATGATGCCGTTGCAAATACCGTCATAGCACAACTCCTATTTCTTGATTCAGAAAACAACAAAGATATAAAACTCTATATCAACTGCCCTGGTGGAAGTGTTACTGATGGTCTAGCAATTTATGACACAATGCAATTTATAAAATCTGATGTATCTACAATTGCAATAGGACTATCTGCTTCTATGGCAGCAGTACTCTTATCTGGTGGAGCAAAAGGAAAAAGATTTGCACTTCCAAATGCTGAGATCTTACTTCACCAAGTAATGGGTGGGGCAGAAGGACAAGCTACAGATATAAAAATAAAGGCTGAACAAATTCTTAGAATAAAAGAAAAATTAAATAAAATTCTTTCTGAACAAACCGGCCAAAATATCAAAAAAATTGAGTCTGACACTGATAGAGATTATTATCTTAATGCGCCTGAAGCTGTAAAATATGGATTAATAGATAAAATTATTAAATAGTATCTAGTGATTAGTATTTAGTATTTAGTTGCATGTAAATTAAAAAACCGCTTCATTTGAAGCGGTTTAAATTTTGTTATCTTTTTTTTATTTTATCTCTAAAACGAGCACCTCAATATCTCGAACAACATCTTTTGGAATATAGCCATCTACAAAGTTTATCAAAAGATACTTTGCTTGATATCTAATTTCTTGATTTGCTAGAGTATCCGGCATCTTGACACACGAAATCAAAAAATCTTTAATAAGCGCCAAATTCTTTCTAACATTTTCATCCCAGATACATTCGCGGAAAGATTTTATGGCTGAGAGCAATGACTCTTCCTCAATGCCACTATTTACACAATGAGAAAAAATCTCCCCCCACGTACCCTCTTCCACATTAATATCAGTTTTTGTATGTCTTGTCATGAGAGTATCTTCTAACAAGTCTTGATTTAAGGCTTTAGCTTGTTGAATTATATTTTCATTTTCTGGAATATTCTTCATTTGCTTAGCGCATGCTAATAAAAATCCATTAGAAAGAGAAAGGTTTATATTGTTTTGCCTACTCCATGTGTGCTCACTAAAATAAGTCAAAACACCTTCGATAAGTCTTCTAGAAAATACCACAAAACACCTATTCCCCCCATGCTCATTATGCAGCTTAACCAGATGTTTTAACTCGTGAACCAATTGCTTATTATTACAAATAACTGCGGCAAAATAATCAAAGTCCATGCCACCGGCATAATGATTATTCCTATAAAGCTCATACCATCCCATGACTATTAGTCCATCCTTTTTCGATATTTTTCATTTCCATTTTATCCTCCCTTTTATAACTTTCTTTATATTACACAAGTCAAAAATATTGTCAAACATTGACCTTGAAAAAAGAATCGATTTATGCTAAAGTAGAAATGTAATAAAAAGTTAATTTTCTAAATAGAGAGTCAAAATATAGCTAAAGAGATCCTATTTTTCCCTTATTTTATGCCAAAAAATACAAGTTTATTCTTCTTATATAAAAAACATAAAACTACTAGGATAAAAACCTAAAAAGGTCTTTTTTCGCTTCAAATTACAAATTCTCTCCGTTTACAAATCTAGAAAGAACAAACAAATGTTAAATGCAATTATTTATGCAAGTAGTGTCATAATTCTTTTGGCGTTAGGTCTTTTTTTGGGATACAAATTAAGACAAACTATTGCCAAAAATGCAGTCGATAGTGCCGAAAAAAAAGCTGAGGAAATTATTGAAAAGGCAAAGGAAAAACAACAAGACATTTTGCTCAGTGCAAAAGAAAAATCTATACAAATAATAGATGACGCCAAAAGAGAAGAACAAGAAAGAAGACAGGAAGTTATTCATGCTCAAAAAAGACTTGAAAAAAGGGAGTCTCTTTTTGATAAAAAATTATTAGAAATTGAAAATAAAACACAAGACATAATAACAAAAAATGAAGAAATAGATAAATTAAAGACTGAAATCAAAAAAATCCAAGAAATGCAACTCGACCGATTAGAAAATATTTCAAAAATGAATCAAGACGAAGCAAAAATAATGCTTCTAGAAAAAACTGAAAATACCATAAAAGACGAGCTTGTAACTAGAATCAAAAAACTAGAACAAGAATCCAATGAAGAATTAGAAAAAAGAGCAAGGGATCTTCTTTCAACGGCAATACAACGTTGTGCAATATCTCATGCAAATGAAACAACTACAACATCTGTGAATATTACTTCTGACGAAATAAAGGGTAAAATTATTGGAAGAGAAGGAAGAAATATAAGAACAATTGAAAAGCTTACTGGTGTTGAAATTATAATTGATGACACGCCTGATACAATTGTAATCTCGGGATTTAGTCCTATAAGACGTCATTTAGCAAAAAGAACTCTTGATAAACTTATTTTAGATGGTCGTATTCATCCAGGAAGAATTGAAGAAACCGTTGAAGAGGCAAAAAAAGAATTAGCAAGCGACATAAAAAAGGCTGGAGAAGAATCAATATACGAAACAGGTATTACAGGGGTTGATCCAAAACTTGTTCAAATTCTTGGAAGACTAAAATATAGAACTTCATATGGACAAAATCAATTGAAGCATTCTCTTGAAGTTGCTCATCTATCAGCTCTTCTTGCAGAAGAACTTGGTGCTGATGTATCTATTGCAAAAAAAGGTGGACTCTTCCATGACATCGGAAAAGCAGTTGACCATGAAATACAAGGAACTCATCCTGATATTGGATACGACATACTCAAAAAATTCAATATGAGTGAAGAAATTGCTCTTTGTGCAAAAACACATCACGAAGACAATCCACCAACACTTGAATCTATTATAGTAAAAGTAGCTGATGCAATAAGTGGTGCAAGACCAGGAGCAAGAAAAGATACTTATGAAAACTTTTTACAAAGACTTGATGAACTTGAAAAGATAACAATGTCTTTCGAGGGAGTCGAAAAGTGTTATGCTATTCAAGCAGGACGTGAAATAAGAATATTTGTAAGACCTGAGGATGTAGACGATTTGAAGGCAATTAAACTTGCAAGAGATATAGCTGACAAAATTGAAAATGAACTTAAATACCCTGGGGAAATCAAAGTAAATGTAATAAGAGAAACTAGAATTACAGAATACGCTAGATAAATAACATCAACCTCGAAGGTCCCAGGACCTTCGAGGTTATTATATAATAATATGTTAAAAATCTTATTCCTAGGTGATATCTCTGGAGCCATAGCTAGACGTGCTCTTGCTAAGGTATTACCAAAATTAAAGAAAAAATATAGCCCAGATATTATAATTGCAAACGCAGATAATATTTCTCATGGAAAAGGTGTTACTGAAAAAAATTTATTAGAGATGCACAAAATTGGCATTGATTTTTTTACAAATGGAAATCACTCTTTCAAAAAAGAAGATCCCAACAAAATTATTGAAAATGGCAATGTACAAATGATAATTCCAGAAAACTTCAATCAAACAAATTCAAAAAATGGTTATAAAATTATCAAACTTGGCAAAATAAAACTGGCAGTTATTAATCTACTTGGCAGAACTTTTGTAACAGAGGGGCCAGATGCAACTTGTCCTTTTAAAAAATTTGATGAGATATATAAAAAACTTAAAAAAAATTATGACTACTTGATAGTAGATTTTCACGCTGAGACAACTAGTGAAAAAGTTGCTTTTGGGTTTTATGTTGATGGTCGCGCTCATGCAGTAGTAGGCACTCACACACATATTCAAACCAATGACCCTCAAACACTGAAAAAAGGAACCGTCTATCTTACAGATCTTGGTATGGTGGGCGCAAAAGAATCCGTAATAGGTGTTGGTAAAGAAGTTATTATAGAAAAATTTCTTACTGACAGCAAAATAGTATTTAATCTTCCTGAAACTGGTATTGTAAAAATAAGTGGGGCTTTTCTAGAATTAGATAAAAAAATGTCTAGTAGTAAAATAAAATTGATTAATAAAGAAGTATTAATATAATAAAATTAGAGAATTAGTATCTGGTTGTTAGGGTTTAGACCAACAATCCTACATACTAAATGCTAAATGCTAAATACCCACGCCTTTGGCGGGGCAGGCTAATATTATGAATAAGATAAAATTAGTAGAAATAATAGCAAACAAAACACATTCTACAAAAAAGAGTATAGAAAAAATTGTAAGCGAATTTGAAAGTGTTATTATTGAAGAATTAAAAAATGGCGGAAAAGTGGTGCTAACGGGTTTTGGACAATTTGAAGTTGTAACAAGCAAACAAAGAAGTGGAGTGAACCCAAGAAATATATCGGAAAGAATTCAAATTCCTCCAGTCAAAACGCCAAAATTTCGTGCTGGCAAAAGATTTAAAGATGAAATTAGAAAATAATTTTTACTATTAATAAATATTATGAACGAAAAATTAACTAATAGAATTGGTTGGGTTGCTTCTATCATGGCAACTCTAATGTACTTCTCTTACATAGATCAAATAAGATTAAACTTATCGGGACACCCAAGATCCATAATCTTACCTATAATAACTACTATAAATGGTAGCACATGGATACTTTATGCATCGCTAAGAACAAAAAAAGACTGGCCTCTTATTACTTGTAATATTCCTGCGGTAGTTTTTGGAATAGTTACAACAATAACTGCTATAATATAAAATAAAAAAATGCAAGAATTTTTTGGTTATACATCTGCGATTTTAAGTATCATAATGATTATTCCATATATCGTGGATATTTTTAAAAAAACAACAAAACCAGAGAGAGCCTCATGGCTTATTTGGACAGTGTTGGGACTTATTGCGTTTTTTTCTCAACTAGCCAAAGGCGCCACTGATTCACTTTGGCTTACAGCGGGACAAACAGTATCTGTTTTAATAGTATTTATCCTTTCAATAAAATATGGAGTTGGTGGACTAAATCAACGAGATATAAAAGCGCTCATTGCTGCGGGGGTTGGTCTTTTATTATGGGCGCTAACAAAAGAAGCGTTATTTGCATTATTTATTGTAATCTTCATTGATTTTGTTGGTGTATTTTTAACAACGACCAAAGCTTACAAAGATCCAAAAAGTGAAACAATAAGCACGTGGCTCATGTCTGGGACTTCAGGTATATTTGGCGCTTTAGCCGTTGGATCATTTAGTTTTGTTTTACTTGCATATCCAATTTATATCGTTATCGCTAACTACATAGTTGTTTTTGCAATAATACTAGGTAAAAAATCTATACAAAAAACATAATACATCCAAAAACAAAAAACGCGAATATTTTATCCTGCGTTTTTTTATTTATATATATTCTCCTCACCACTTATCCCTTACCCCCGACATGTCCTAGACGAAGTCGAAGGAAATCCTATTCAAGTACTATCCCAACTTTTCTACTCGCATCTGGACTTTTAATCTCACCATCCCAGTCTGCTATGGCATTCCAAAAAATTACAGGATCATATAAATAATCTTTTCCCCTTCTTGTTCCTGGATCATTTGTAATGATCATACCACTTTTTGTATAACCTTTTACAACAAGCATGTGATAAAGTGGCCCAGGAGATTTGAAGTTTGGATTTTTAAGTTCTCGCCCTAGGGCTGGAATAATTACAGGATTTCCATCTGATACAATTTTCTTTATGTCGTCAATTGAATTTAGTTTAATTACCTCACCGCTTAATTTATAAAATCCCTTTGCGAGCTCCAATGTTTGTTCTGCTGTAATATCTTCAGATTTTGTAATATTGGTATCTGCCCAATTTATCATGTTTGCAATTTGAGCCATTGCAAAATCAACCGTAATTTCTTTATTTTCTAAAAATCCATATACCATTAATATACTTGCCTCTTCACAGGCCTCTTTGTATATTCCTTGCCATTTTTGATCTGGTGATTGAATAATAAAAGGAATCTTTAAATTAACTTCTTTTTTGATTAATTCGCGTGGATTTGAAAAAGTATCATTATTTTCTATAGATGTTGCATGCAGCGTCTCTACATTTTTATCTGGAATATTATTATTTTCTATCAAATCCGTGCTTGACGAAGCTGTTTCATTTTTTGAAAGCTCTACTGGTAATTGTTGTTTTTTTTCTAAATCAAAAAACCACTCTTTTATTGTGGTTCTTTTATAATACAAAACATACACGGATACAAATAAAAATATAATTATTAATGCTAAAACAAATTTTTTCATAATATTTTCCCACTTTCGCCTTTCGCCTTTCGTCCTTCTTCTAATTCCTCTATTATCACTTTTCTATCATCCCATGGCAATTTCATTCCATTTTTAACGCACATAAATTGTTCCGCACCCTTTCCAGTAACAAGAACAAGATCTTCTTCTTGCGCCAACTCCAGTGCCTTTTTTATAGCATTTCTTCTATCCAAAATTTTAAACAAATCTTCATCTAACACTCTTCCAACATTTTCTGCGCCAAGTGCAACATTATTAATAATACTCATTGGATCATCATCGTATGGATCTTCATTTGTAATTATAACAATATCGGCTTTTTCTCCTGCCATTTGACCCAAAACTGGTTGTCTATCTCTATCTCTTCCACCGCCACAAGAACCAAGCACGTGAATAAGTCTTCTGTATGGAAATAGATCTATTGTAGAATATAAATTTCTAAGACTTTCTGTCTCTGGCGCATAATCTACTAAAATATTAAAATTTTGTCCCTTTTTTATAAATTCCATTCTTCCAGGGGTACCCTTAAAATCTTTTATAAACTTGCTCATTGACTCTAATGAAATCCCTTGAGAATATCCAACGCTAAGTGCAGCTAAAACATTATAAATATTAAAATCTCCTATAAGGGGACTATGAAAATTAACTCCTTTTACATCAAACTCTGTTTTAAAATTTTCGTGTTTTATATCATTAGCCATAAAATCACTTTCCTTATTTAAACTAAAACTAAATTTTTTATCGCTAGCATTTGAATAAAATTCACTAAAATATTGATCATCTTTATTTGCTATAATGACTTTTTCTATTTTTTTCTTTGTTAATAAATTTTCAGATGTTTTTAAAAATTTTCTATTATGACCATTAAGATTCTTAAATAATTCTAGTTTACAATTTTTGTAATTTTCAAATCCACCATGAGCCTCCAAGTGTTCTGGTGTAAGATTGGTAAAAACTAAAACATCATAATTAATTCCAATATGTCGAAACTGTTTTATGCCCTCTGAAGATGTTTCTACTATTGCATATTTACAACCAGAATTTTTCATCTGTTTCAACATTCTTTGCAGTCCAGTTCTTCCAATCATCGTCATTTTTTTATCGTTGAGCCATAGATCATCTCCTATTTTAAAACTAACCGTAGATGTATGTCCTACCTTATATCCAGCTTCTTCCAAAATATGAGATATGATATTAACAACTGTAGACTTTCCGTTTGTGCCTGTCACCCCTATCACAATTAAGTCATTTGATGGTTCCCCATATAAATAATTTGCTAGTATTGCTAAGCCCTTGTGATAAATAGAAATAAACTGACTAGGTAATAATTTTTTTATTATTTTTTTGATCATATAAATTTTCTAATTTTTTTATACATAGAATAAAAAGAATAAAGTTTTTTATTAAATACGACTTCATAAGTTCCTGGATAAGTTTTTATACTTCCTCCAAAACCTTTTTTGAATCTACTAAAACCAAACCATGGATCATTTTTATCATCTGTTTTTGAAACTCCCCAAAAATCATAAAATCTATAGCCACCATTCTTTGCCCATTTTATTTGTTCAAACTGAAGTAAATATGGGGCCATTATATTTTTATATTTATCTGATGATGCCCCATGAGTATAAGTAACAGTATCTCCATGACTCATTACAATATTTGCACATACAACGTCTTTTTTATATTTTGCAAACCATAGAGATGCTTCTCCTGCCTTATTGTCTAATAATTTTTCATAATAACTTCTTGAGTGTGGTATAAACCCATCTCTTTTTGATGTCTGACTTATAAGATTAAAAAATATATTTTTATTTTCCAAACTAGTCTCAACTTTTGAAACCTCTACTTCCTTCTTTTTTGCAAGATTTATATTGTATCTTGTTTTCTGATGCATATTTTTCAAAATATCTTCTAAATCTTGACACAAGTCTAATATGATTGTACTCTCTGGCTGAAATGATTTTACTTTTTTTGTATTTTCTAAATCAAGTGGAAATATATTTGGTTCAAATCTAAAGAATATTTCATTTTGAACCTTTGTGCTAATACAAATATCTCTGACACCCTTTAAAATAATTTTCAAATATTTCTGCTCTAATTCTTCGCTCAGTCCATTCATCAATATAGGTCCTCTTGGACAATATAAATAGCTAATATCCAAAACCAATTTTTTCTCAACCACACAAAAAACACCAATCAGTTTTTCTACCCCATCTAACTCATCAAAAAGGCCCATCTGCCAAGTTCTATGACCAAGTGTTTTTTCAAAATTTATCCAAGACGAACTTTGTAAAAACTGGCTGTATTCTACTGATGAAGAAAAATTATCTAGCTCTTCATGTGATATTTGTCTTATCATTTTATTTTTTAAGTAATTTTAATGCGTATTTTATTTTATCAGAACTTTTTTCAAGATCCTTTGGTATTTGATTATAAATATTTCTTATATCATTATCTTGAAATCCAAGTGTACTAAGCGCTTCAAATACTTCTAGGTCTTGATTATCTAAAGATGAATTATTTAAAGACGAAAAATTCAAAGATCCTAATTTGTTTTTAAGATCTATGATAATTCTCTCAGCAGTTTTTGATCCAATGCCAGATACCTTTTTAAACATATCTGCATTTCCAGAGATAATTGCACATCTTAAGTCGTCCACGTTAGCAATAGACAAAACGCTTATTGCTGACTTTGGTCCGACACCTGATACAGACAAAAGCTGTTTAAAAAACTCTCGCTCCTCATAACTCGAAAACCCATAAAGCTCTTGCGCATCCTCTCTTTGCTTATGATACACAAAAAGCTCCAAGTCTTGATTTGAATTAATATTAGATAAAAATTTCTCTGGCAAATATATTTCATATCCAATATTATTAACCAAAAGTATTATATCTTTTTCTGTCTTTTTTATTACTTGTCCTTTTAAATAGGTTATCATGGGGGTTGATGAAATTAGAAAATTAGTGAAATTAGCCTGCCTACTCATTCGAGTCTGAGCTTGAGAACTCAGCTCTCAGAGTCGAAGACCGGTAGACAAGGAAATTAGTGGAAATATTAATATATTCTAAAAACATATTCTAACTTCCTAGTTTCCTAATCCTACTAGTCTAATTTTACCCTATAAAAAGGCCTAAATCAATGCTATCTAAATTTACTAATTAAACTATTTCTGCTAAGCTAAATACATGGAAAATCCTTGCAACAATCAAAAAATAATAGAGAAAATTGAGGGTGATGAAAGTGCCAATTTTTATCTTATAAACAAAGACATTGGTTTTCCTTCTTTTTCTATAATTCATAAGATACGAAAAATCACGGGCCTTAAAAAAGTTGGTTTCTCTGGCACCCTAGATCCATTGGCTACTGGGCTTATGATAATAGCGACTTCATCAGCTACAAAATTTCTTGATGCTTTTCATTTTTTAGGCAAAACATATATAGCAAGTATTGAGCTTGGGAAAACATCAGATACCTATGACAAAGAAGGAAATGTTAAAACCATAAAAATTGATAAAAAACCTAGTAAGAAAGAAATCGAGAATATTATCAAAAATCATTTTACAGGGCTAGTTATGCAAACCCCTCCAATTTTTTCTGCTAAAAAAATAAATGGAGAACGTTTATATAAAATGGCACGAGACAACAAAACCCCAAAAATAAAACCCGTTGAAATAAATATAGAAAAAATAAAAATACTAAAATATAAATACCCTATTTTAAAGCTTGAAATAGACTGCTCAAAAGGAACTTATATCAGATCTATTGCTAATGACTTAGGGGGAAAACTTGGAACTGGGGCAATGCTTATAGCTCTTGAGAGAACAAAAATAGGAAAATTTGATTTGAAAAAATCTATTGATGTAAAAGATATAAACCTTGCAACTCTAGAAAAGAAAAAACTCAAAATTCAAGACATCATCAAGAAAATAAAATAAAAAAATAAGGGAAGCACAGATGTCTTCCCTTTTTGATTTTTATTCCTTGATAAGGATTTGATTTCTATCTC
>CAZXFD010000003.1:0-131734 GCA_964640635.1 uncultured Gammaproteobacteria bacterium
CAGATGTCTTCCCTTTTTGATTTTTATTCCTTGATAAGGATTTGATTTCTATCTCGTCCATAACTGAGCATTGTAACTGGAACGCCGATAATATTCTCTATAGTAATGATCAAGCCCTGAATTTGAAATGGAATTTCATCCCACCTGCTTACTCCGTCCATACTACAACCGGACAAATCATATTCTGAATAAATGGGAATGGCTGAATCTAACGACTCCATAAGAACTGGCACAAATTCAGATTGTCTATATCCCACACAAATCTTTACTTTACCAATTTTACAAAGCGTATCAATACAAGTCAACGCGATCTCTGTTATTCCATTCATTATTACAGATCTCTTTAAAAGAACGAGATCGAGCCAGCCACAGTCTCTTGGTCTTCCAGTAGTGGATCCCTTTTCATGACCTATTTCTCTGATTTTTTCTTGAAGTTCTTTATCTTTAATATACGTTGGAAATGGACCATTACCAACCCTTGTAAAATAAGCCTTTATAACACCAATCACTCTCTCGGGTGAAATATTACTACCTATTCCACAACTTGTTAAAATAGCCCCCGCAATAGTTGCATAAGATGTAACAAATGGATAAGAACCATGAAGCGGATCAAGAAGAGAACCTTGCGCTCCTTCGTACAAAATGTTTTCTCCAGAAATAATACAATTGTAAATATAATCATCATCTACAATACAATCTCTGAAATACTCTGCCAATTGAAGCAGGTCTTCAAGCTCTTGCTCAATATCTTCTCTTGAAAATAACTCTGTCTCTGTTGCGCAGTACGCTTTTAAAAGCATATTCACTTCGCTAGCTAGCTTAACTAGTTTGGATTTTAATTTTTCTGGAAAAAAGATGTCCACAAAACGAATAGCAACTCGCGCAGCTCTTTTTTCATAAGTGGGACCTATTCCTTTTTTTGTTGTGCCTATGTTCCCAGAAGATTCATTATATCTCTCTCTTAGAATATCTACTCTATCTGTAAAAACAACAAGCGTAGCAGTGCCATATATCTTGAGCCTTCCTAGAATATCAAATCCTTGTTTTTCAAAGGATTCAATCTCTTCCTTAAGAGACTTCAAATTTGGCACACAACCGGAAGCAATTACAAGTCTCGAACTTGGGTTCAAAACACCGCATGGCAACATATGAAATACATATTTTTTGCCATCTACCAAAATTGTATGACCCGCGTTACTACCGCCCTGAAACCTTACAACAAGACCATTGCTCATTGACTGATTTAAATAATCAACAATCTTCGCCTTGGCTTCATCTCCCCAAGCACATCCTAAAACAGCTATAGAACTCATTAGTTCCTCCCTTTTTTAATATATTTTGGCTTTTATAGCCTTAATAAAATTACATCTATTATTCTCTTATGTCAATTGTAAATAAAAAACCCGAACACTTTATGCATTCGGGAAGGACAATAATTAATCTTATACTTTACGTCTCATAAGTCCCACATCAGCAAACCTAGACCAAACTACACTAAATGGCACGCTGCACTTATTAGCTAGATCTTCTATAGCCCTTTGCCTTTCCAAACTATCTTTACTCTTGGAATAAACGGAAACAAACTCTTCCATCTTAGCATTTTGCATCAACAAGAGTCTTGCAAATAATCCCGGATCAGAATTCTCATTAAACAAATTAAGTCCAAAAGATCTTGCAAAATCTTCATAAATTGTTTTTATTTGTTGATTAATGAGTTTATAATTACGTTGATCTCTAGTATAGTCAGTACGTAACAAAAGAATTCCTAGTATAAAAGCCGTTCTATATGTTTTAACTTTTTCTATGATATTTATTTCTTCTTCCGGGCATTTGGGTATATAAACATTAAACTCAAAGTTATCGGAATCTATAAAATTAATAGAATAGACACCAAGAGCATACATGCTCGAAAATAAATTTGGATCAAATATAAAATTGATCTTTCCACCAAGCCTTTCTATAACTTGAGTAAGAGATTCTAAATTAATATATTCTTCAAACTTAAAAGTAGATATCACCCCATTAACAAACTTTTCAACGTCTTCGTACTTAAGCATTTTTCCTCCAAATGTATATTATTTTTTACAATATTACATCCATTGCATATAGTAGTCAACGCTTGATTTATTATTACTTTTGTGCTAAATTATGAATACTCTAATAAACGCTCAAATTTATTAAGAAAATTAAACATCGGTATAAGTTGAGGTTAATCCCTTAACCTTCAAACTTCATACCTCAAACTTAACACTATGCCACAAAAAAAATCAGCTATAAAAGAACTTAGAAAGACAGCAAAACGAACTGCAAGAAACAAACAAGCAAAAAGAAGAATAAAAGATCTTCAAAAAGAAATCATTTCAACTCCTGAGATCAAAAAAGACGATGCAAAAGTTCTTTACAAAAAACTTCAAAAATCTGTAGACAAAGCTGCAAAAAGAAACAATCCTTTCAACAAAAATAAAGCTTCTAGAATAAAATCTAGAATGGCAAAAAAACTCAACGCAAAGGTAAAATAACAAAATTAAAACTCGCTCAGTCATTCAACTGGGCGAGTTTTTTTGTTGATTATTTCGCAAATTCGGTCTGCGACTTGCACGATCTTGTAAAATAAGCATAAGCATCTTCATTGATTTTCTCTAAAATTTCCATAGCAATTGCTTTTGATGTTTCATCTAATGATTCCAAATAGATACCTATTTCTTCAAAAGTAGAGCCGTGCATAAGGCTCAAGTCCTGCTCTAGTTCAATTCTGCTTTTTGTCATTTTTCCTCCCAATTTATTATAAAATATTATTTCATGTTTAATAAAAATACACTTATAAGAGTATATGTATCTAACTTTGAAGATTTAGACGCTAGATCTAATTTTAATAATTTCTTATATATATCCTTTAGCTCAACGAGCGAATAAAGCCTTGCTGAATTTGATGCTTTTTTTACAACAAATGGATGAAGAGATAAATACTTAGCTAAATTATTAACATTAACCCCATCTTCTATGGCTGATTTTATCTGCAATAAAATTCTAAATTGCCTTATAAACATAGTAAGCAAATACTGAGAATTTTCTCCAGAATCAATCTGACTTTTAATAAGCTTGAGAGCCCCCTTATTATCCTTATTAGCTAATTTTTCAGAAATCAAAAATATATTATCATCTATATTTGAAAGAATCAAGTCGCTTATCATACTACTTTCAATCTTAGACCCTTTTGCATAATTTGAGATTTTTTGTATTTCTGTCTCTAACGTCCAAAGATCGCTTCCAATTCTCCCAAGCATTTCAAATGCCAATTTATCATCAATTGAACCACCGGCTTCTTTAAACTTATTTTTTATCCAGATAACCATTTTGCCATCTGACATCTTCTTAAATTCCTGTTTATACTGAAATAAATCTAATCTTTTGAATATCTTTAAGTTCTCTCCACTGAGAGCATCTTTACTAGAATGTGGGAGTCTATCTTCATAAAAAACAATAATATTATCCTCGTCTTGATCAGAATTTTTGGAACTATTTTTATCAAAAAAATCCATCAGAAAAGAAGATAACTCTTTGGTAATTTTCTTATCTAATAAATTTTTAATAATCACTAATTTTTTAGAAGACAAAAATCCTCCCTGACAAAGCTCTTTAGAAAGATTTTCTATAGTAATTTTATCATCAAGAATAATTATGTTATACCCAGATGTGTCAATATCGCGGATAAATTTTTCCTTTATCTGTTTTAATTTTTCATTGGAACTATAGCTGTCTTCTCCGTATAAGAAAAAAAACATAACTTTAGTAGATTAGTGTGATTAGTGAGGTTAGAAAACTATGAGACTATGGATCTAAGAAGCTAACCCTATTTACTCTCCGCCCAATTCTTCGCACAGCTTACTTCAACTTTTATAGGAACCTTAAGTTCAAAAATATTTTCCATTATTTCTTTGATCTTTTGACTTACCTTTTCTACATCGCTATTTGGCACTTCGATAATGACTTCATCATGAACCTGTAAAAGCATTTTAGCTTCTTGTGAGGTTTTTGGCAACTCCCTATCAATCCTTATCATTGCCATTTTCATAAGATCTGCGGCCGTACCCTGAACAGGCATATTTATCGCAACTCTCTCTGCTGCTGCTGCAATCATAGCTACTCCTGAATTTATTTCAGCAATATATCTGCGTCTACCAAAAAGAGTTTGAACATACATATTTTTATGTGCAAAATCTTTTGTTTTATCAAGATATTTTTTCACATTTTTATATAAATCAAAATATCTATCTATAAATTCCTTAGCTTCTTGAAAATTCATTTCTGTTCGCTGAGCCAATCCACGAGCCCCAAGTCCATATATTACACCAAAGTTAACTTCTTTTGCTTTCCGTCTTTCTGATTTAGTAACATCTTCTAATTTTTTATTGAATATTTCTGCAGCTGTACGAGCATGAATATCTTCTCCCATATTAAATGACTTTATCATTTTTTCATCATTTGAAAGTGATGCAACAACGCGAAGCTCTATCTGAGAATAGTCCGCTGAGATAAGACGATACCCTCGCCTTGCAACAAAAGCACGTCTAATTTCTCTGCCAAGTTCAGATCGAATTGGAATATTTTGTAAATTTGGATCAGACGATGACAAGCGTCCGGTTGCTGTCACGGCTTGATTAAAACTCGTATGAATTCTATTATTTTTATCTACCTGACTAATAAGTGACTCTACATATGTAGATTGGAGTTTTGATAATTCACGATATTCTATTATCATATCAATCACAGGATGAACTCCTTGCATCTTAAGAAGCTCTGGCGCAGCGGTTGAAAACCCAGTCTTACCTTTTTTAAGTCCTTTTGTAGAAATATTTAACTTGTCGAACAAAACTTCTTTGAGTTGTAATGGTGAATTTATATTGAACTCATGACCAGAACATTCATATATTTTTTTTGTAAGACTATTTATTGTTTTATTTAAGTTTTTACCAAAGTTCTGTAAAAAATCTACATCTATTTCAATTCCAGAGAGCTCCATTTCTGATAAAACTTTTACTAGTGGCATCTCAACCCTATCAAAAAGATCAAAAAACTTTTCTTTTATAAGCTCATTTTTATATTTTTCATATAATCTAAAAGTATAGTCAGCATCTTCACACGAATAATAAGATACCTTCTCTATGTCTATGTCCTCCATTGATAATTGATTTTTACCCTTTTTACCAATAAGCTCTTCAATCGCCTGCATCCTATGTCCTAATTCTGAAAAAACCAAATCATCTAATTTCAAACTTCTGTCTATCTGTGACAATAAATATGCAGCAACCAATGTATCAAAATATACATTATCCATTTCAAATCCTGCAAGACGTAAAATTTTATAATCATACTTGATATTGTGTCCTATAATCTTTGCCTTTTTCAAAACTGGTTTTAATTTTTCCAAAAACTCCTTCTTGGCATTTACATAATAAGCTACACCACTTTTAAAACAAAAACTAATTCCAAGTAATTTAGCATCAAAAACATTAATGGCCGTTGTTTCCGTATCAACACAAATTTCATCTTGCAAAATAAGTTCCTTAAAAAATATATTAAAGTCTGATACATTGTTAATAAGTTTATAAACCTCCCCTTTATCAACCCTTTTTATCTCACCCGTAAAAAGACTTTCTTTATTATCTGGCTTTGCTTTTGGAATTTTTGCAATAAGACTTCTAAATTCATACTTTTGAAAAACACTAACCACATCATCACTTGCCTTTTTATTTTCTAGATAATCCCATTTACATTTATCAAGCTCAAAATTCATTTCTACATTTTGATTTATTATAGAAAGCTCTTGTGATAAATAAGCATTTTTCTTTTCATCTATTAATTTGGCCTTTAGGTTGTCTTTTATCTTTGCTGTATCTATTTTTTTATAAAGCCCATCAAGACTTCCGAATTCCTTTATGAGGCTTATTGCTGTTTTTTCCCCTATGCCCTTAACTCCTGGAATATTATCAGATGGATCTCCCCTTAGTGCCTTATAATCTATCATTTGACTTGGCAAAAGCTCATATCTATTTTTTACTGCATCTATATCATATATTATGACATCATTTATTCCTTTTCTAAAAGTAAGTATCTTGGTAGTTTCGTCAACAAGCTGAAGAGTATCTAAATCTCCTGTCAAAATAAATGTTTCAATATTTTTTTCCTTGCGTAATTTATTTGCAATTGTTCCTATCACGTCATCTGCTTCAAAACCGCTTTTCTCATATACTGGAATCGTAAAAGCATCTAGGACTTCTTTAATCATGGGAATTTGATCATAAAGCTCATCTGCCTGTTTTACGCGTTGTGCTTTATATTCCTTAAATTTTTCATGCCTAAATGTAGGGGCTTTTAAATCAAAGGTAGAGCACAAATAATCCGGCTTATACTCGCTTATAATTTTAAGAAGTATAGAAGTAAAGCCATATGCCGCATTGATAAGAAGTCCGCTCTTTGTAGTAAGCGGAGGTAGTGCGTGCCATGCTCTATGGAGCAGAGCATTTCCATCTATAATAATAAATTTCTTCATATTAAAAAAAGCTTCTTATAAAAAAGAAAAATAGAAATAAACCAAAAATATAAAAACTCAAAAGAAAATTCTTTTGAATAAAAATATCTTTTAGAGTTATTTTATAAAATAGGGGTTTATAATTAACATAATTATCAAAAGAACTTACAAATAAATGGAAAAACACTATCGCAGAAAAAATCACAAGATAAAGTTCAAAAAAGACCACCAGAAAATCATTGGGAAATGATATAAGAAGCGGATAAAAGAATGTCAAAGCAAAAACTATGCCCAAAAAAGCTCCAAATATTCCTATCGTATATCTAAATATATAATAGAATAAATTAAAATTGTGTTTTTTCAATGTTTCTTCCATATAAATGTCTATACATATATTTTACCACACACTCAAATACAAGAATAGTTGTTTAATTATACCCTTTTGATACAATAGGATTAGATAGTTATTAGGGTTGGTGAACTAGGCAAACATACTAATCGTGCCAACTTTAAACATAAAAAACCCTCCCCCACCCTTAAATTAATATTGTGTCGTAAAACTAGATTTACCAAGTCCTAAACCGAGCTTCTAAAATCATAATAAATATAAAAACACCTTCGATTAACGAGGTGTTTTTTATAAAAATTAACTTAAGGGTGGGGGAGGGTTTTTATCTATAAAACATATGGTTATTTATTCAAGTATAACCATCTTGAGATACCTTTTTCCAAAATGTCTTGCGTCGTCATAGCTTATCATCCAAAAATCTACTCTATCGCTATATCTTGCATTCATTCTGTCTCTTACCACGAAAATTCTATCACCAAACATCTCTGGAAACTGCACTTTTGTGCCAAAAGGTAGGGCATTTGTAGCTACAGTATCTTCTATACCATGCTCACAAACATTGAACCCATTTGCTGTAATACATGGGGAACCATCTGTTTGATTGGGTAATGAATTATAAGCAGTAGAGTAAACATAGGTGGTTTTTACTGGAACCAGCTCTTTTTCCTTAAGCTCTGGTAAAGATCCAGTATTTGAAAGGGTATATTCCTCTATTTCTAAGGTAGTGTCAGAGCTTATAACAAGTTCTTGACTGATGGCACTAGCGCTTTGAGCCATACTATGTTGTGGAAAGTTCATGGAACAAAAGACCATGAAAATAAGCACAATTACGTTTAATTTGTTTTCTATTGTTTTAGATATTTTCCTTATAATTTTGTTGAAAGATTTGCTTTTACTATGCATAAAATATCTTAATTATTAAGCATTTTACCTAAAAAGCCTTATAAAAAGCCATTTTAAGTAAAATTAAAGATACTTTTAAAGTATCATAATATAATAGCATATATATTAAATATTGTCAATGGTAGACTCTACTTATTTATATGCAATAGAGAACCTTACACGAAGCACTATCCCCTGTCAAATGACTTATCCACAGGCAAAAATTTGCCAAAAATAAAAGGCTCCATCCTATTTTCCTTGGATAGAGCCCTTATTTAATATTATTTGTGTGCATTTCCAGGCACCTCCCTTTATTTTTTTGCTTTTAGCGCTATGCGCTACGTTGATTTTGCAAATCTTCCTCTAAATATGCGCTTCTAAACCACGAAGCTGCTCCACAGAGCATCCAATACTTATAAAGCTCTATAATTGTAAGGGTATGATCTTCTGGATATCCGCAATACTTCACATAATATGCCTTAGCATGCCAGACATTGTCATCGCTTGCTACTAGGGGTAATTCTTTTAGAAATATATCTAAAAATACATCCCTAAACCACTTAGCAGCTCCGCATTCTACCCAGTAAAGGCAAAGCTCGTCTGAAGTCAGTACTCTGTCCTTATCATAACCATGATGCTCAATATAGTGTTTTTTTGCATACCATCTGTTGTCATCACTCATTATAAAAGACATTTGCAACTCTACTTCATCTTTCATACTTAGTTTATACATTTTTCCTCCTTTCGTATTAAAAAAAGAAACCCTTTTTAGGTTAAATTTTTTGCTACGTTTTTCAGTGTACTATGCTTATACTATAACTCTTAGTTTAAAAAATGCAAGTATTTATTACAAATTGCAAAAACACTGCAAAAAAAATAATAGGCCCTATTAAATAATAAAGCCTATGTTTAAATTTACTCCCCCTTCAAATTATCCAGTTGATGTACAACGTTTATGCCCCCACTTTCAATAAAATGCTCAACCAGCGCATTTCGATCATCCGTTTTATCTTCAATTGGATGATGAACCACTTCTCCTGTTCCCCATATATTAAGTGGGGTTTTAGCTAGCTCTAACACCATCATGTTGTGTTTTAGAAGGCCTTCGCGATCAAATGGTTTATTGCTCATAACATCCTCCTTGATTGTTATTTTTATAACTAAAAATCAAGACAACTATCCTGATTTAATTTTTTAAACAAAATTTACAAATTACCATCTATTTACTTATTTATAATATACTACTTATAAAATATTTTTCAAGAGTTTTTCATTTGTTATACCCAAAATCAAAAACATCATCATCAATCCAGAAAAAGAAGTCATAAAATAATGATCCAATAAGCTGATTAACAAAATTGATAATATAATAATGAGCAAAATAATATCTTCGTTACTTTCGCTCTGTATTTTTTCTATAGCATAAAATACAAATATCAATATAAACGCAATTACTCCAAATAAACCAGCCTCTCCAAACACGAGAAGAAAAATATTATGAACTGGTTGATATTGCCAAATATCCAAATCACTATTGATATTAGAAAAAACATAAGGAATATAATTCCCAAGACCAACACCAAATAAAATATTATTTTTTATAGCAATGAGCGCTTGCTTACTAAGTTCTATTCTCTCTATTCCAGAACTTTCCTGGACAATATCTGGAGAAAAAACTCTTGAAATCACAAGATCATTAAATATCACAAAGTTCACTGCAAAAGATATTATCAAAATTAATAAAAATGGCCTTATGGTGTTAAATTGTTTTTTATATAAAAAATAAATAGTTAAAACAATAATAGACATAAACATGGCAATATAAGCACTTCTTGAAAATGTTAAAACTAGTGCCGAGCTCAATATAAACAAAACTACATATAAAGATATTTTTGAAATGCTCTTCATTTTTGAATATTTTTTTATAAACATCGCAAACAAAAGCAATATAGCTATTACTATAAATCCTCCCAAAACATTTGGATGTGTCATTCCTCCATAAGCTCTCAAAAACCTACCGCTTACATCTTTTAACACAGATGGACCATAGTAACTTGAGATTTGCTCAGAAATACCTAGATATTTATTAGGCTCAACATATTGAATAAAAAACTGATATATCCCCAAAATAGCCTGCATCAAAACACTAAAAACAATAGCCATTGCTATTTTGATAGTAGAAAATTTTATTTTACTAAGCACAAACATAAGGAAAACAGCTTCAGATAATCTAAGAATGCTATATGAAAACATTTGCCTGTCTTTTGCAAAAAAATATGCAAAAGAGCATATCATTAAAAATAGAAATGAAAAGAGAAAGCTTTTTTTTATATTGTTTTTTGAAATACCACAAAAAATCCAATTTATAATAAATACCACAAATAGTACTAACAAAAATACCTCACTCAAATAAATAGATAGTTTGCCGTATTCATAATACTCGCCCCCCAATTTGAGATAATAAAAAATATATCTAGTCTGCCAAGGAAGTAAAAAAACAAATACGTATAGTAAGTATTCCATTGTTAAACCAATATTAATACGCTTAATCATATTTAAAAAAGTTATTCTGATAAAAACCTAATTCTATCAAAAAATATTTTATTATAGTGTGCTCTCATATCATTTTCATGAAACTTTAGCATAGAATCATTTACCACAACACTATTATCTCCATTATTCATTTTGGAATTTTTATTTTGTCTCATCTTTAATAATTGTATACTCTTTAAAAAAGAATTCAAAAATCTACCAAATCTATTATATAATAAGAATTCCATAAAACGTCTTATACTTTTTGAAAAAACATCATCCCTCACCTTCCAATACTGCGCTATTTCGTGTTTAATATGATTTTTTGCAAACTCACTTACCCATTTATTAGACTCATAAAAATTATCATAAACACCCAAATCAAATATCGGAACAATGGTTAAAAACCAGTAAGCAAACCAAATATCTTTTTCATAAGCCAAATGATCCAGATCTATTGCCTTATCGCTTGTATAAAAATTTAGACATATTCTATTTTTTATTTTCTTTCCATGTCTTCTCTTTCCAGATATATGCGTAAATAATGTAATAAAAAATCTTGTAAACCAAACATATCCATCTTTTATAATAATAAATACATCTATATCGCTTTCCTCTTTTACATTAAGATATCCTATTGATCCTGATATTGCTACCATCCTTATAAAGGGAATGAATCTTAAAAAATAAACAACCTTTTGGGCCATTTGAATTTTTGCTATACTACTATCTCTCTTTGATTTTCTCGAGTAAATTAATTCTCTTTTACCCTTCAAAAAATAAAATCCATCTTTAGTTTCCGTATATCTTTTTATAGACTCGCTACCCGAAAGACACAATACGACATCATTTAAATCACATTTAGTCTCATACAAATATTTCCAAATCTCAAAAACCGTCATTGGATAGTTAAATATATCAAAGTATATAATCGTCTTTAAAATTGATTTTTCTAATTCATTCATATTTCCCAAACCTTTCTGCTTTTCACCTTAATTTTGGGTCTTTCGCCTTTTCACCTTCGCCTATTTTATATCAATTCCTTCAAATATTTTCCCGTATAAGATTTTGCATTCCTTGAAACTTCCTTTGGAGTACCAACAGCAACTACTTCACCACCTTTATCGCCACCCTCTGGTCCTAAGTCTATTATCCAATCGGCACATTTTATGACATCCAAGTTATGCTCTATTATAAGCACACTATTTCCCTTATCAACTAATTTTTGTAAAACATCAACAAGTTTTTTAATATCTTCAAAATGTAGTCCTGTCGTTGGCTCATCTAGTATATAAAGAGTTTTACCACTAGCCTTTCTTGATAGCTCTGTTGCTAGCTTTACGCGCTGTGCCTCTCCTCCAGAGAGTGTTGTTGCTGATTGACCAAGTTTTACATAAGAAAGACCAACATCGTTTAATGTCTTCAGTTTATTATAAATTACTGGGATATCGGAAAAAAACTTCATTGATTCAAGAACTGTCATATCCAAAACATCAGAGATTGTTTTGTCTTTATAATGAACCTCTAGTATATCAGAATTATACCTCTTTCCATGACAATCTTCACACTCTACATAAATATCTGGCAAAAAATTCATTTCTATTTTTACAAGTCCATTTCCCTGACAAGTTTCACATCTTCCACCTTTTACATTAAAACTGAATTTTCCCAGTCTATATCCACGCATTTTTGATTCTGGAAGACCAGCAAACAAATCTCTTATATAAGTAAACAACCCCGTGTATGTTGATGGATTTGACCTAGGCGTACGGCCAATTGGTGACTGGTCGATATTTATTACTTTATCAATATGTTCTAAACCCAAAATCTTTTTATGCTTTCCTGGCAAATCTTTTGCTCTTGTAAATTTATATGAGAGAGCCTTACCTAAAATTTCGAATATTAAAGTTGATTTTCCACTTCCTGATACACCTGTAATACAAACTAGTTTTCCAAGTGGAATTTTTACATCAATATTTTTTAGATTAAACTCACTAGCCCCGATTATTTCAATATTATGGCCATTTCCTAGTCTTTTGTTTTTAAGGGGCAAAACACTTAATTTATTTGATAAATATTTGCCAGTCAAAGATTTTGTATCTTTTTTTATTTCGGCTGCCGTTCCTGCAAAAATGATCTTCCCTCCATTTTCTCCTGCTCCTGGACCAACATCAATAATATAGTCTGCAGACAAAATAGTGTCTCTATCATGCTCTATTACAATTACCGTATTTTCAAAATCTCTTAATTTCTTGAGTGTTTTAATGAGTCTATCATTATCTCTTTGATGGAGCCCAATAGATGGTTCATCTAATATATATAAAACTCCAGATAGGGAAGAATTAATCTGCGTTGCAAGCCTTATTCTTTGAGATTCTCCACCAGACAAAGAAACAACTGTTCTATTCAAAGATAAATATCCAAGACCTATATCATTTATTGATTTCAATCTTACTATAATTTCTTTAATAATTTTTTCAGCTATTATAAAAGATTTTTTGCTTAAGCTTGTTTTATTTTTATCTCCCAGGACAGAAAACAATTTGAAAGCACTTTCTATGTTGAAATTGGTTATTTCACTAATATCTTTTCCATCTATTTTTATAGCCAGAGATTCTTTCTTTAATCTTTTTCCATGACACAGTGTACACTCATCCGCTCTCATACATTTTTCTATTTCTGATTTTACATATTCAGAATCAGTATCTCTATATTTTTTTTCTAAATATTCTATTACACCACCCTTTTTAAGCCCACTTTCATTGTCTAACTTTCCAAATAAAACCAGGCCTAAGTCCTCTTTGCTCAAGTTTTTTATAGGAACATTTATATCTATATCAAAATCATTTTTGATACCCTCTATTATTTTGTAATAAATATTTTGGTTAACACAAATTTTGAATAGTAGTCTTATTCCACCTTCTGACAAGCTCAATTTATTGTTTGGAATAATAAGTTCTGGGTCTATTTTAAGTTTCATTCCTAGACCAGAACATTCGAAACATGCACCATGTGGAGAATTAAAAGAAAAATTTCTTGGCTCTATTTTTGAAAATAAATAATTACATTCTTCACAATAAAGATGATTATTAAATGTTTTAACAATTGTATTTTTTTCTCCTGACGTTGCCATAAATCCATTTGAATAATCTATTGCCGTAGATATTGAAGCTATCAGTGAGTTAATATCATATTTATCTTTTTCTAAATTAAATTTACTGATAACAAGAAAAATTTCTTTATTCACATACTCTACTTCATCCATTTTAATTACATCTTCTATAGAACAATATACATCTCCCACTCTGAGCATCTCGTAGTTACTTTTTTTTATTTTCTTAAATAAACTAGAGTCTACTTTTTGACCGTTCTTTAATATCGGCGATAAAATATAAATTACATCGTCTTTAAATTCAGACTCTATATCCCTAGCTATTTGCTTTAAATCTTTTATGCTCAAAACTTTATCACACTCTGGACAATGAACGTCTCCCGATTTTGCAAAAAGGAGTCTTAGATAATCGTATATTTCTGTAGTTGTAGCAAGAGTTGATCTTGGACTTCTATTGCTCATTCCCTGACCTATTGAAATTGCTGGTGGAAGACCCTCAATACTATCAACATCCGGCTTATCTAATAAATCAAAAAACTGCTTTGAATAAGCAGACAATGATTCCATATATCTTCTTTGACTCTCTGCATACAATGTATCAAAGGCCAAAGATGACTTACCACTTCCAGACAAGCCACTTATAACAGTGAATCTGTTTCTTGGTATATTAACACTTATATTTTTTAGATTATGAACTCTTGCACCCTTTATAACGATCTTTTTGTCCATATGGTTAGCTACATAGCTACTTAGTTTCGTAGTTTAAAAATAGATATAATTAGCTCTCATTGTATCACCAAATAACAAAAAAATCAACCGCTGAATCTCAACGGTTGAAGTATCATAAAGACAATGTTAAAAGACAATGTTATTGGACCCCTGGAGAAGCCGACGACTTCTCAAAACGAATCATCTTACCATCCTCATAACGGGCGATAATAACCGTTCCACTTTCCTCATGGAGATAAACTCCAAGGATATCACCTATTTCAAGGGGTTTGACATTATTAATGTTAACGACACCATCAACGATAATTTTATCATCCCCAATAGCAAAGTTAAACACTTTATTGTGGCACATAACCACCTCCTTATATATTTTAATTTCTGATTGTTCTAATATTGTTTATGCTGTGATTTTTTTGTTCAAAATTATCAAGTGCGCCAGCCCTTCTTTTGCGACATCTTAACATATTATAAGAATAAAAATCACACTTTTTACCAATACAGCCTTCTTTTGAGGGACACATTCCCTTTGCCATTTTTACAGTATCTATTCCTATCATTATGGCCCTTTTGACAGTTGCCTTATCTATTTGGACTGGCTTTTCTGTTTTTATTTCACCGCCTATTGGATCAAAATTCCAATGTGGAATTCCTTCCATAATCCCCGATCTATTTAAAACATGTTTATTTATTTTATCAAAAGGAACTTTGTGCTTTCTTGCTGTTTCAACTCGCAGTATTGCAACTACATCTAACAAGTCAACACTCTTTTCCTTTTTCGTCTTTATTACTATATTATCTTTTGATTTAAAAATTACTACAACATCAGCCATAACTTCTTTTTTATAAAACAAAAACTCTGCTATATCATCATGTTCACAATCAATAAAAACAACTTTCAATTCTTTATCATTTTGATTTGTGCTAAAACTCGTTATTTTTCCTTCTTTTACAGCCTTTGAACAATAATCAAAAAATGTTTTTGTTTTTTCTTCGTTATGTTCCAAGTATTCTTTTATAATGGGTAATGTCAATTTTAATACTTTTTCTGGATTATCTTTTATAATTGTAGTTAAATACGTCCAAGAGAAAAAATCATTACTGCAAACGTTTTTATTCTTAAAACAAGAAATCAGCTGATTTACAACTGGTATTTCATCTAGGTTCAAACCCTCTATATTAAGAAGTTCAAATAAAAGTGTATTTCTACCCTTAAAATTAAGAAGTGGCAACACACCATTTGAAATAAAATAATTAATATCCTTATCCTCTGGCAGATCTACCCTAAATTCAAGCTCTGCTTTTGAAAGATTAGAAAATTTCTTTGTAGCATATTTATACATCAGCGAAAGAGCAAGTATTGAATCAATGCTAAGCTCTTTTGGTAATAAAATTTTTTCTATTTTTTGCATATATTCCCTCTTAGTTATTAAAATATGAACTATTTAAATACTAAATATTATTATATCATATATAAACCCCTGTGTCAATGATAATGTATAGTGCATATTTTATAGTCATATCAACGCTATGCGCAAAATATAAAACACACAAAGCAAGTCTTGACAAAATTATTTAAAAAGACTATTGTTTTATCAATAAAAACATGGAGGAACCAAAATGCGAGAACCAAAAAAGGTCATCATAACCTTTTTACCTGGAACTAGTTTTAATACAGTCTGCAAAGACGTAAACAAACTAATTCAAAAATTTGATGCAGAGATTCCACAATTTAAGAACTTAGACATAATTCTTATAACAAGTCTGGAAATCTCACATTGCAAAAAAATAAGTCATCCAAGAATAAGGGCCACTGTATGCGGAACATACTTTTCTCCAAAAAAGGGTGTTCAATACATATTAATACAAAATGGTTCTCCCAAAGAACTTGCCCAAGTAACTCGAGCCATGAGCCAGAAAAAACAAACACCAATTAAGGTGTTTGAAGTAAAAAATGGCAAAATTACTGGGGTTGCCGCTTAACAAACAAAGCTTTCTGCGTTGGGTCAAGCGACCCGACGCTTTTTTATTATAAAAAAACAAATTACTTAGATAAAATCTTTTCTATTTCCTTCAACAATTCTTTTGGTGCAGTACCTCCTTTAAAAATATATCCCGACGCTCCCATTTCTGCAGATTTTTTTCTATCTTTTTCAGTGTTTAAATTTGTAAACATCACTACTGGGATATTTTTTGTTTTTGGATTTTTCTTTAATTCCGCCAAAAAATTATATCCTTGTTCTGCAACAACATTTACCGCTCCATCTTTTTCTTTTTTTGGAATTATAATATCCAAAAGAACAATATCAATTTTTTTATTCTGAGCCATATCTATAGCACCCTCTACGCTCTGAGTAGAATAAAAATTATATCCATTATGTTTAAAATATATGTGGTACAGATCTACTATATTTGATTCATCTTCAATCAAAAGTATTGATCTATTAGTATTTTTATTACCACTGACAAACTCAATCTGTTTTTCTTCACTACTATTTACATTCAAATGACTATCTTCTTTTTTTGCAACTGGCAAAGAAAAGCTAAATGTAGTGCCTTTGCCAAGTTTTGTTTTTTCTAAAATTAGTTTACCACCACTATCCTCAATAACTTTTTTAGCTATATAGAGACCTAATCCAGATCCATCTGGATTGAGTCCTGTTGCCTGAGATCCTCTATAAAACTTTGTAAATAATCTCTTCTTGTCATCTTCACCTATGCCGGCACCAGTATCAGAAACCAAAACTTTCAAATATTTCTTTTTATTTTTTTCAAAAATCATCAAATCTACACTCACACTACCCTTAGACGTATAAAAAATTGCATTATCTAACAAATTAGAAACCACGTGCACTATTTTTTTTAAATCACACAAAACTAGTGGAATTTTAAATTTTGGCTTATTTATTTTTATTTTGATCTTTCTATCTATTGCTAGTCTCAAATTCTTTTTCTCTTCAATCATTGTATTAATAATTTTTTCTATGTCAACAGGTTCAATATTCATCTTTATTGTTTGACCCTCTAGCTCAAAAGCGTCCCAAAACTCAGAAATTGTGCTAGCCATTCTAGAGAGCCCTTTACTTGCTATTTCCATGCCCTTATCAATAGGAATAGAGTCTTCTTCCATCATAGAAAAAGCACTCCTCATTATAGAAAGTGGGGTATTAAGCTGATGATTTACCACTCTCAAAAAATCTCCTTTCATATTGAGCAGTTCTTGAAGATGCTCATTCTTTTCTTTTATGTCTTTAGTTTGATCACTCACTCTTTCTTCAAGTTGATCTGACAACTCCCTCAAGGCTTCTTTGCTTTTCTTTTCAAGAAAATTGGACTTGATAATTTTCTCAGTACTATTGTTAAAAAAATATCCGTAAACGATTACAAGTAAAAAAACAATCATTACTGCTGCTGTAGAAATGCTTTTATCAATAAAGAAAAAAATCCCAAAAGAAAACAATATCAAGATCATACTGATTACTTGATATTGTAAGAATAAGCATTTATGAAATTTTTGTTCACAATACTGACAACGCTTATAAGGCGAGTTGTTGAGATTTTTTACTAGCCAACAATTTCTATTGAGATAACAACCACTTCCAAGTTCTATTTTTTCTTTTTGTTTTGGATCCTTCTTGTCCATTAGTAATAACTATTATGAGTCAATTTGATTTTTAATAAAAACCTTTTTTAAGGCAATATACATCAAAGTTGCTACGCAAAAACCCACAAGACATGCCAAAAATATCATCAGCGTTACTATCAAAATATAAATCCATGCAAAGTTAATAAGTTTTGTATAGTGCAATAACAAAAATCCAATCAAAAGTAATACTGCTGTAGCAAGTGATACAAAATTTAATTCTCCTAACTCCTTTTGAGTTGGTTCGGACTTTTTTTTCAAAAATCTAGTTGCTATAAAATTGTGAAGTTGATATGGAATGTTGAGTTTCAAAGAAACAACTCCAATGATTATCAAAAAACTTACTATCAAAACTAGCCACTTATTATGGATAAAAAATGCTAATAAAACCAAAGCTCCGTATGTAGCTCTAGAAAACCTTAAAGACTTGTCATAAATTAAACATTGTTTCATATTGTTTTTTATCTTACCTTAGCAAGACGAATTAATTTTACTTAAAATACAAACTTATTATATCTAATTAAACTTTGCTCTCAAGACACTTTTTAACTGCCACACACGCCCTTCTCACATCCTTAATATCATTATATATATAGAAACTCAATCTACAGCTTGCTGGTGGATTAAGTTGATAATGATAGTGTGCCAATGTTGCACAATGGCATCCAGCACGAGACTCAATCCCTAATTTATTTAGCTCCTCAGCAAGTTTAAACGGACTTTTATCTCCACAGTTAAAAGCTAATAAAGATGTTCTCTCTTCTGGATTTCTTGGACCATAGATTGTCAACGCTGGAATTTCTCCTAATATCTTAAGCGCCTCTTCAATAAGTTCATGTTCATGAGTTGCTATATTATCCATAGCTTTTTTTATGTCATCTGGTTCCAATTTTTTATCAGTCATAAAATAAACATTCTTTCCTGGGTTTAAAGAAAAATCCATTAGCAATCTCACAGACTGTGCTGACAAAATGGTTCCTAAAATATTAGGAGTTCCTGCCGTAAATTTCCAAGGAAGAGCATTATATTCTACTTTTTCTGGACTAACCATGCCCTCAGCAATCATATCCCCACCATATAAGAATGGTTTCATACTATTTAACAATTCTTCTCTTGCATATAAAGCACCCACACCAAATGGTGCGAGCATTTTATGAAAAGACCATGCGAGAAAATCTACACCCAAATCTTTAACATCTATGAAAACATTTGGAACAATTTGGGCACCATCAATTAAAAGATAAGATTTTTTTTCTCCATTTGGCTGATTATATCCACTGGAATCAGCTATTTTTCTAATTTCTTTGATAGGATTTTTTGTTCCTAAAAAATTGGATGCTCCGACACAACAAATAAGCTTAGTTCTATCATCCACTAAAGATTTCAAATGTTCTAAGTCGAGTTTACCCGTTTCCTTATCAAATTCTACAATTCTACACTCTACGTTGATACCAAATTTTGGCAAAATTTCTTTAGTAAGTCCGTACCATGGGACATAATTTGAATTATGTTCCATAAAAGTCGTAATGATATTATCTCCATCTTTAAATTCTGTCATTAAGGAATACATGACAGAGTTGATTGCTTCTGTAGTGTTTCTATACAAAATAATATTTTTTCTAGATGAAGCACCAATAAACTGTGCTATTGTATCATATGAAGACTCAAACATTTCCGTTGTTGATATTGAAGAATCAGACTGACCTCTATGCACATTGTCATATTTTATGACGAGCTTCTTCAATAAATCTAATAATTGCGTAGGAACTTGTGTGCTAGCTGCATTATTCGATACAACTCTTCCAGACTTTACTGCTGGAAAAAATTTTCTGATTTTTTTTGTGTTAAGCATAAAATTGTTACTTTTTAATATGATTTTTTATATTAAAACTGGCTCTATTATAATACTATTATAGCTATTAAAAGCTCTTTAAGCAACACTTTATATAGAACCCCGCGTATAGGAGTTTATTCCAAAAAATGTATAAAGCTTTTCCTATGTATGTCGCACATTCCAAATTTCTTTATACTCTCAATATGATTTTTGGTTCCATATCCCTTATGTATATCAAATGAATATTCTGGGTATTTTTTTGCCAAATCTTCCATATACTCATCTCTATATACTTTTGCAATAATAGACGCTGCTGCAATAAGAAAGTGTTTTGCATCACCGTCAACAATTGTCTCATAATTTTTGAAATCAAGATCAAAATATTTACTAAATCCACCAATATAATCAATTATTGCATAATCAATATCTGGAACGTGATTATATATAACTCGCTCTACTATTTTTACATTTGCCGTCTGAATTCCTAGTTTATCTATCTGAATATTGTCTATCATAGAAATCCCTGATTTAAACCTTTTCTTTATCTCACCTGACAATTCTTTTCTTTTATTATGAGTTAGCTTTTTAGAATCATTAATATGTGGTACTAAATCAAGATTATTATTTAATTCCTCAGGAGTTAAAAAAACATAGCCACAAACAATAGGCCCAGCCAGTGGCCCTCGACCAGCTTCGTCAAATCCAATGATCGTTTTACAACCATTTTCAAAAAGTGTTTTTTCTAATTCTATATTTACCATAAATGCATTATATCTTTATTTAGATAAAAATAAAAATCACCCCTTTATAATATGTATGTCATTCTGAGTTCATCTCAGAATCTCATGGTTAATATAATTTACTGCGAGATCCTGAAACAAGTTCAGGATGACAGGTGTAAATATGGGTGATTTTTATTTCTAACAAATATTTATATATTCATCTTTGCCTCAATTCTCTTTAGCGCTGAGACAAATGCTGCCATTCTAAAATCAACATCTTTTGCATTTGCAATATCATAAATTTCATCAAAGGACTTGTACATTATTTCTTTTAATTTTGTATTTACCTCTTCCAAGCTCCAAATCTCATCTTTTATATTCTGAAGCCATTCAAAGTAAGACACGGTTACGCCACCCGCATTTGTAAGAACGTCTGGAAGAACCAATATTTCCTTTGATTTTAAAATTAAATCTGCTTCTGGTGTCACTGGACCATTTGCAAGTTCAAAAACAATTTTTGCTTTAATATTATCTGCATTGTTATCAGCCACCTGATTTTCTAGTGCACAAAGAGCTAGCACATCACAATCAAGTTCTAATAATTCTTGATTTGTAATTGTCCTAGTATTTTCAAAGTTTATTACACTGCCTGTATTTTCTTTAAATTTCAAAACCTCGTCAATATTAAGTCCATTATCACTCACTATTGCACCTTTTGAATCAGATACTGCTATTATTGAATACCCCGCATCAAACAATATTTTTGCAAAGACCGCACCCGCGTTTCCAAATCCTTGAATTACAATTTTTGAATCTTTTGAAAGACTCAATTTTTCTATTGCTTTTTCAAACACATAAAAAGCACCTAGGGCTGTTGCTTTGTCTCGGCCCAATGATCCACCATTTTCTATTGGCTTACCCGTAAAAGCAGCCTTGTCTCCAATTTCATCAGCCATTATTGCCATAATACGTGGCGTTGTATAAACATCTGGAGCTGGCACATCAATATCTCTTCCTATTATACCCTTTAATTTTTTGACGTATCCACGAGATAATTTTTCAATCTCGGGCTCTGATAAAACTTTTGGATCTACTGTGACTCCACCTTTTCCACCACCAAGTGGAATTCCTACAACAGAGCACTTTATAGTCATCCAAAACGAAAGAGCCTTTACCTCATCTAAGTCAGTATCACTATGAAATCTTATTCCACCTTTATATGGCCCCATTGTATTGTCATATTGTACGCGGTAACCAGTAAAAACTTTCAGCTCTCCACTATCCATTCTTATCGGAATTGAAACTTGCACAAATCTGTCAGGACTTTGAAGTTTTAGTAGTACATCTTTGTTTAATTCTGCAATTTCACTTGCTTTTCTAAGCTGTTCCATTGCATTTTGATAAGCAGTTTGCATAATATTAGGGTTTAAAATTTAATGATCTTAAAAATACTCTATTCTACTATTTAGTAAACTCATCAATTTTATTTTTCAAAACATCTTTTGCGATAAGTCCCATAAGAGTATCCTTAGGCTCTCCATTTTCAAAAAATATCATTGTAGGAATACTCATAATATCAAATTTTCTTGCTGTCTCTGGAGACTCATCTACATCTAACTTTACAATCTTGATTTTGTCTTTATATTCTTCGCTTAATTCATCCATAATTGGGGCTAACATTTTACATGGTCCACACCACACAGCAAAAAAATCTACAAGTACATACTTGTTGTTTTTTAATGTTTCATCAAAATTTGTGTCTTTTAATATTTCTGTCATAGTTTTAGTTTGTTAGCCACGTAGTAACATAGCTAAGATTAATTATTATTTATTTATATATTATTTGAATTGCGCAACTACGAAGCTAAGTAACTAAGTAGCTGGCTTTATAATTCAAACTTATCTTCTTTCTCGGCTGGAAAATAAAATTGTGCTTTTGCATTTGTAAGGGCCTTTTCAATTGAAAAAAATATTTTATCAATTTGTTCCCTATTGTATGAATAAGCACTCCTATTTGCACAGTTTGAAAGAGTCTTTATCTTTTTAAGTATCTCATTTGTACGACAAGTTGCAAGACATTTAAACTTATCTTCTCTTGTTTTACAAGTTGAAACACACCTTTTTTCATTCATATGGTTAATTTATATAAATATGATTCTATATATATAAATATAGCGCACATTTATATATATGTCAACATAAAATAGTAAATCCTACAAATAGTTGCATTGACATTATATTAATAATATGAGATGGGTTCTTTTTTTTATAAAAATTCAAAAAATACTGCCAAACTCAATAAAAAACAGGTCGAATGACCTATTGACAAAACCCATTATATTATGTAATATTATATGTTAATATAAAACTATGAAAATTATAAAATACAGGTCAAAAAATGCAAAAATTTATTTTTTAAAATACCAAATATTTGGTATGTTTTTGTTATTTTTTTTAATAAATCCATATAATAACATCTGTAGTGCGCAAACAGACACCCCCCTTATTGCAAACTACTTCTTAAAATGGTCTATTTCGGATATTGAGGCGATAGAACTTTCAAAGTGGGACCTTTTAATATTAGACATGGAAAATCAAATTAATAATCCTGAAAAAATAAAAAAGATTCGCGAACTCAATCCTGATATAAAAATTCTTGCCTATATAACAATTCAAGAAATAAGAAATTCTTGTGATAGTAATAATATAAAGTTAAGATGCGAATTATTGTCAAAAATTAATGATTCAAATTATCTAAAAGACACCAATGGAAATAAGCTGAGCTTTTGGTTAAATTCAAATCTTTTAAATGTTTCTGGAATTTGGAATGAAATTTTACCAAACTTTGTAAAAGACAAAATATATTCATCGGGATTGTGGGATGGAATTTTTTATGACAACTCTTGGGGAAATATTTCATGGTTTAATAATGGAAATATAGATATTGATAATGATTATGATCTAGATGATAAAACATTTATTGATTCCCTATGGAAATCTGGGATACTAAAAGCAATCTCACAAACAAGAATACTAACAAATAATAATTTTATAATAATAGGAAATTCTATTGAAGATACTGATATATTATCACATACAAATGGAACTATGATAGAAAATTTTTCTACTAAATCATGGAAGAACATAATGCCTCTTTATCTTCAAAATACTTCATTTACTCCAAATATTTCAATTATAAACTCAAATACTGCAAATACTGGAAATCAAAATGATTATAAAAAAATGCGTTATGGACTTACAAATACCCTACTTGGAAATGGATACTTTGCATTTGATTATGGAGATCTAGATCATGCACAATTATATTGGTATGATGAATACGATACTAAAATTGGAAAATCAATCTCTGATCCAATTAATATAAAAACAAATACATCGACAATAGATTTGGGATTATGGAGAAGGGATTTTGAAAATGCAACATCTTTTGTAAACTCATCAAGAGAAAATCAAGTCTATGTTTTTGAAAATGAGGTTTTTGAAAAAATCAAAGGAACACAAGATACCAAAACCAATGACGGAACAAAAGTAAACTACTTGAACCTTGCGCCAAGCGAGGGCATTATCCTTCTCAAAACAAATCAAGAGATACAAAACTCTGTATTTAATAATGGGGATTTTTATCGAGTGTTTGACCATAAAGGACTCCAAACTAGAAATGGTTTCTTTGCTCTAAAAAATAATTTCATGCTAAATACAAAAATTCTTGTAAATGATATTAATAATGACGAAAAAATTGAAACAATAAGCTCTGAGGGGACGAGTATAAACATATACAACAAATACAAAGAAAAACTTAGCTCTTTTTATCCTTACGATAAAAATTTCAGAGGCGGAATAAATTTTGTTGTATATGATATAAACAATGACGGTAAAAATGAAATAATTACAGGCGCTAACTCTGGAGGATCTCATGTAAGAATATTTGATGCTAATGGCAAATTAATAAATCAATTTTTTGCACATGACAAAAATACAAGATATGGAGTAAAAGTAGCAGTATCTGATATAAACAACGACGGAAATATTGAAATAATTACTTCTTTTGGAAAAGGTCTAGAACCAATTCTAAAAATATTTGATATTAAAGGAAACCTATTAAATAGTTTCCTTGCTTATGATAAAAACTTTAGAGGTGGGGTAAATATAAACACATCTGACGTAAACAACGATGGAAGCGGTGAAATAATTGCAGCTCCCGCTTCAAATGGTGGTAGTCATATAAAAATATTTACTGTAAATGGAAAATTACTAAGTCAATTTTTTGCTTATGAAAAAAGTTTTAGGGGTGGATTCAATATTTCTATAAATAACGCGAATATAAATCAAAAAGAAATTCTAATATCTGCAAACAAATAAAGCATTTTAATTTTTATAAGTATTATCTATAATAAAGGTATGGCAAATATATTTACAAAACAATTCAAAGTGCTTGGAAGATCCAAAAAAGTGAGAATAATTACTGATTCATTATTTTTAATTATACTTACTATTGCTTTGTTTTTTTATTCTTACAATTACATCAAAAAGCTAAATATAAAACCCATTATTCTAAATACAATTTCAACAATACAAAATAAAGAAACAACTCCAGAATTAAAACCTAGACAAGAAAAAATTTGTATCGTCCCCGACATAAAAACATCTGCTCTTTATTATAATAGTTTTGGCGATCAAATTGGTATTGGTCCAAATCCACCAATCATTGAAATTCCTACAAATTATTGGGTATTTTTAAAAATCACCAATAAAGAAAATATTCAAGAAAATATAAAAATAGAAACTGGATTACCATACAATGTCTCATTTACTGGAAGAAAAGGCACAACCCTTGGTAATTTATATTTTCTTACAACAAACAAAACAGTTGTTTGGGAAATAAAGACACTAAGCAAAAATGAAACTCAAGAAGCAAAGTTTGAAATATCCCTTACTCCTATTATAAATAACTTTGGAAAAATACTTTTACTAACTCAAAACACCAACCTTTTATCATTTGATACATATTGTGAGAAAACAGTATCTAGCACAATAGAAAACCTTGATACAGGCCTCAAATATGATCAAATTGGAAAAAATCCTGGAAAAGTGACTAGCCTTGATAATGATCTATAAAATGATATAATATAAAAAATTAGTTCTTAGGAGGAACAAATGAACGAACAAAATCAACCCAAACTAGATCAACGTGGTTGCAAGGTATTGTACAAGGAAAAAGAGTACCTTGTTGATATGAGTCTCGAAAAATTCAAAAAACTACAAGAAGAACATCCCAACATTGATATTAGACTGTTCTGGAAAGAACCCTTCTACGATGAAAATTCCATCGGACCAGTTACAGTATCCGAACTAACCCTTCCAGTGGAATAATTCATTACAAATCAAAAATCCCTCTGTCAAATGACTTTGGGATTTTTTTATTCTCTGCCCGGGGTTAAAACATTAACCCCGAATAGGTGTAAATACATCTAATAATTTATCTTTGGTAAGTATTCTCTCTCAGTTGCCTCATCTTCTTCAATTTGATAAGAAATATTGTCTTCTTTAGAGGAAGAAAAAAATCCCATACTTCTTGCTAAATAATTTGCCTCTATAAGATTCTGATCTACTCCTGAAATAAACTCTGAAACTTCTGTATCCTTGAATCCATCATATTTGAAAATAGACAGTGGGTAAGTAAGGATAAGGTGTTTTTTTGCACGAGTTATTGCTACATAAAAAAGTCGCCTTTCTTCTTCAACTGCTTCTACCGTTGTAGCAAATATATGAGGAAAAGCGTCGCTTACAAGATTCATTACAAAAACAGTGCTCCACTCGAGTCCTTTTGCCTGATGCACAGTACTAAGCACAAGACAATTACCACGACTTTCTTTACTACTTTTCAAAGTAAAGCTTTCTTGCAAACTTATCTCCGACAAAAACTCTTCTAAACTTGTATAATTATTTGAAAATAATGCTAATTGATCTAAATCTTCTTGACGTTGTTTGTAATCAGGATACTCTGATATAAGATAAGTAGAATAATCATCTATTAAAACATTTATCATTTTCATAAGCCCGTCGCTCTCTGATTTGTGTATTGCTTTTATTGCTCTTAAAAATGCTTCCCAAGATTTTTTTGGCCTCTCTCCAAGATTAATCTGAAGATCAAATAGTTCTTCTAATTTTTCTACACCCTTTAACTCTTTATAAATTTTACCTATTGTAGAGGCCCCTATGCCATCATACATTTCAAGCACCCTATGAAGTGATACTTCATCTTTATGATTTTTGTAAATTCTTAAAAATGCAACAACATCTTTGATATGAGCGCGCTCAAAAAATTTAAGCCCCCCTCGCATTTCATAAACAATTCCTCTTGCATTTAATTCCATTTCAAGTTGTTGACAGTGGTTTGCGGCACGAAACAAAACGGCTATATCACTAGACTTGGCACCATCATAAATACATTTTTCAATTCTATCTACAATATATCTTGCCTCATCTCTATTACTACGAAGCGCAACAAGCTCTGGCTTTGCACTAGCACTAAGAATAGATTTCAAATTTTTTGTAAATTGATTTGTATTTTCTGAAATCACTTTATTTGCCAAACCCACTATCTGAGGAGTTGATCTATAGTTTGTCTCTAATTTATGAACACTACAATTTTTGAATGTCTTTGGAAAATCCAAAATATTATTTATATCCGCTCCACGAAAAGAATAAATACTCTGCGCATCATCTCCAACTGCAATAATATTTTGATGGCTATGTGATATATTGTAGACAATTTCAGCTTGAATAGAGTTTGTGTCCTGATACTCATCAACTAAAACATATTCCCATTTTTTTCCTAACACACCTCCAATCTCATCATGAATAGTAAGATTCTTTAGATAATATAATAAATCATCAAAGTCCAACAACTTTGTTTCCTTTTTTCTATTTTTATACTCCTTAAAAATATTTATAAAATCGTTTTCAAAATCCTTCCACTCTGGAAATTTTATCTCTAGCGATTTAGAAATAGCAAAGGAAGAATTTAGTGAAAAACTAATAACCTCTTTTATAAACGATGGTGATGGTTTTCTTTTTTCATGTAAATTTTGAAAATACTCTTTTGAAATATTTTTTATAATACTTTTTGCATCTGATTCATCAAGTATTACAAAATCTTTTGGGATATCAATACTGCTTCCATAAATTCGCAATAATCTGTGAGCAATAGAGTGAAATGTCCCACCCCAAATACCCAAATTTTTATCAATCTCCAAAATGTTTTTAACCCTCTCCATCATTTCATTTGCAGCCTTGTTGGTAAAAGTGAGGAGCAAAATCTTACTAGGATCTACTCCAGCTTTAATAAGCCAAGCAACACGGTATACAAGAGTCCTTGTCTTTCCACTACCTGCTCCAGCGAGCACTAAATGAGGTCCATTCCCAGTGGAAACAACACTATACTGCTCTTCATTTAATTCTTTTTGAAAATCAATTTGTTTCATAATCGTATGGGAATTATATATGAAAAAAACAATAAAAACCATCCCTCAAAATATAATCTTGACAAAATAACGATACTTATAATATAATTGCCATATGCATAATCTATAACAGGGAGGAAACATGATGCTATTACGTATTCTTCCTGGTACAAGTCCTGACATGTGTGTGTCGATAAAGTCGCTCCCTGTGTCAACTGTACCAATTCGACCTACATTGCCTCATCCTGCCAAAATAGACACTCTGAGGTAGGGTAGTGAGGCGCCAAGAACTCTGATGAGTGTCTAGAGATATCCTCTAAGGATATAGCCACCTTCTATCTTAACGAGCTTTTCTAAGCTCACAAGAATATTCAGAGCATTCTGAATGAACCCGTTAAAAGGAGAAAGGAAATGAAATTCATTTACTTGCTCAACGAGGTTACTTTTAGCTAAAAGCCGCAAAACTTGGCAGTAGCAGATCCAATCCATTAACCTCGTTGCCATAGTCTGATGCAAGTCGGTAGCATCAGATTGACATTTCGCCGACTGGTCGTTATAAATCCTTTTATACAATAGTGCAGGCATCTGAATCAGATGCCTGTTTTTTAAAATCTATGATTTTTGTATCAAATCAACTATACTATTAAATAGAGAAAATATATAATATGATAAAAAATTTAAACTACAAAAAAATAATCACCTACGCCTTTTGGCTAGTTTTTTATATTTTAATATTCTTGATTCTGCTAAAAAATTCTTTTTCATATCTTGATCCTGATTTGGGATGGCATCTAAAAGTAGGAGAAGAAATACTTCAAAGCAATCATATCCCAGAATTGCAAAAATACATGTGGACGCTTGAAGGTCAAAATTGGGTTGATCATGAGTGGCTACTAAATCTTATAACATATTCTATATTCCAAAATTTTGGATATATTGCCCTTAGTATATTTTTTGCACTTATCCCGCTCTTAGGGTTTATTTTATTAAACATACACTTCAAAAAAAAATATATCCAAAGCTCTCTCTCGGGTATTTTTATAGCGATCATACAAATATTTGGATTATTTGTTTGCCTTCCTCATTTTGGAATTAGAATGCAAGAGATTACTTTTTTATTTCTTATAATACTTTTCATAATTATAGACAGCCTTGAAATAAAACAAAAAATATCTACATCAATACTTACAATACTATTATTTTTTCTTTGGGCATGTCTTCATGCCGGATTTCTTATAGGACTTTTTGTTTTATTTTTTAAACTAGCCATAGATATATTTATATTTCTAATCAATATAAAAAATACAGACTCAAATATAAAAATTCTGGAAGCAAAGAAAATAAAATTCCTAAGCGCAACAGCAATACTTTCATTTCTTATAACACTCCTTACTCCATACGGACTCAATTTATATAAATTCCTCTATGACTACAAAAATTCTTTTTATAAATCTCATATTCAAGAATGGCTATCTCCTCTTGCATTTATTCCTTTGCAATACACAAAGTTATTTTATATAGCACTCACAATAGTCGCCATAATTTTCATATTTATATTTGAAAAAATATCCCTCAAACAAAAACATGTCAAAAACATCTACTACTGGCAGATACTTATAAGTATGATATTTATATATCTTGGGCTCAGTTCTCTCAGGCATGCACCACTTTTATTTATAGCCTCTTTTTTCTTTATAACAATATTTAGTTATGATTTATTTAAGGGCTATAATAAATATTTAAAAAAAGAATTTTTAGAAATATTATTTATTATCACAATGATAATATGCTCTATGTCCATAATTTTGACGATAAAAACTACAAAAAATCCTTTTACTGAAAATTATTGCAATAAATATCCGTGTGAATTTTCAAATTTTTTAGATACCAATCCAGAATACAAAAATTATAAGCTATTCAATTCATATACCTGGGGTGGATATTTTATATATAGGCATCCTGATATGAAACTTTTTATAGACGGCCGCTTACCTCAATACAAATTCAAAGATAAAACTATTCTAGAGGAATACTATAGCTTTTTTGATAAAAATAATGCTTATAACAAACTATCTGAATATCAAATCAACATGGTAGTTTTCAATAAAAAAACAGATACTAAACTAGACTGGTTTGAAAAAAATATACTAAAAATTGATGAAGTAAAACTAAATAACAAAGAAAACGTTGTTATAGATTATATAAAAAGCTCTAGTGAGTGGACAATGCTCTATGAAGATTCAAATACATTTGCATACATAAAAAAATAATCTAAAAATACATACAAAAAAACCGAGTGTAGATTCCGACACTCGGTTTATATTATTTATTTCATTAGAATAATTTTTTTAAAAGATGAAAGCCTTCCATGTGTCATCTTATAAAAATAGACTCCGTCGGCAACCAACATATTAGCGTCATTGGTTCCATTCCAAATCACACCGTAGGTTCCAGATGATTTTGTTTCTGAAACTAAGGTCTTTATTTTCTGACCTCTAATGTTGTAGATTTCTAGTTTTACATTTTCAGTCTTGGGAAGTGAAAATGAAATTTTGGTTTCCCCACTAAATGGGTTCGGATAATTACTCATAACAATACCTGGTGAAACCATATTATCATCGATAGCTACGCTTTGAAGATCTAATGTAATAAAATATCCATAGTCATCAGAATGTTCAAATAATGCTATTAATTTATTACCCGTAATGAACATACTTTTTGCTATATCTCCATACGAAGAACCGTACACCGTTTGCCAACCCACTCCAGTAGTATTTATATCATACCTAGCAACTCCAGTACCCATAGCAAAATATATAGAGTTTCCGTTTTTTTCAAAAAACATTGGAGCAAGATAATGTGTGGGCATATGAACCAAAAGCTCTTGGCTAAAATCAGTACTCTGATTTATTTTGATAAGGTTAAATGCTCCCCAACCATAGGGTGGAGTCAAATTTTCTTTTGCAATAATATAAATTCCAAATTCATCATTAATAACCTTGTTTATCTCTGAGTATTGTCCATATCCATAAGAGATAATTGGCACTGAATAATACTCAAGATTATCAAAAATAGAAATCTGAGCTGCCATATCACCATTGCCAAGAACTTCATACCCACCACATACCAATTTAAGTGGTGCTTCCAGATTTATATCAAAACAGCTTATATTATCTACAGTATTGTTTTGACTACAAAACTGGTTTCCCTCTTCGAAATTATATGAAGTTACTCCAATAACTCCAGAAGAAAACAACACATACATGGAGCTATCATTGCATTTTTTGACTTGTTTAATGGGCGTATAAAGATCATAATAACCAAGGCTATCCTGATCAAGATAAATATAAGTATTGGCCTCTGTTATGATCCCAACCCTTTCTTCATCAAACATTACTATCTGTTTATAAATAAGGGTATCTGGCAAGTCAATAGTTTCTGAAATGAATATCGTCCCTGTCTCCAGCGTGAATTTCAATAATTTGACATCAGTAGAGTCAGTAACGCCCCAAAAAACATTCCCATCTACAGAATCCATGCACGACATGTTTACATCATACCGATTCTGAGCATAAACAAGTATTGCGATCACAACGATCACAACAAGTAAAAAGATCTTCTTCATTTTCTCCTCCTAAGGATTATGTTTTCAAAGATATATTAGTATTACAACAATAAAAAAACTTTGTCAATAGCTCCCTAAACATAAAAAGTCTCCCGTATTTAATATAAAACCCTTATTCCTTGATAATTTAAAAAATAGATATTATAGAAGCGCCAGCTAAAACCAATATAATACCAATTATTTTTAACAAAGAAATATCTGAATTGAATAAGAGGGGCGCAAGTAATGCTATCAAAATGATCTGAGTTGCTTTTAAGGCACCTGCATATCCTGGATTAGGAGCGCTTTTTACAGCGGAAACATCCAAATAATTTCCAAATACTGCAAATGCAGAGGCCAACACTAAAAACAGTATGACACTTAATCCTATATTTATCTTTGATTTATTGATTACATTCCAAATAACAAAACCTGTAAATGTAATTCCAAATATAAACATATTAAGTACAAGTGGAGGCACATTCATTAAAAACAACTTTTTTATGACAAGTGTCATACCAGTAAAACATACCGCCGATCCAAATGCATACATTACCCAGCTTGATATCATATTTTTTTATTTAATATTAATAATTATTTTATCTGTGCAAAAATTACTACATAATTCTTTCCATAAGCTTTTGCACATTTTGGACATGCTGTATAGAAAAAATATAACTTTTTGACTTCCTTATCTCTGCTTTTCACATATTGCCTCATCTCTTGTATCCATTTCCCCATATTTTGATATGACCCCTCAAAAACTTTTGTCAAAAATGTACCACCTAACTTTGTCATTTGTGCACCAGGAACATCCTTTGCAACATCGATATAAATGTCGGATCCAAATAAGGATTTTTCATCAAAAAGCATTAGTTGATGCTCTGCGCTTGCACCTGCTTTTTCTATTAACTTTGTGTTTTTGACAATCTTTGCTCCAATATTAATTGGAATATGAAAAAAATTAAGAATACCGTCTTTTACAAAAAGCTTGTCTTGCCAAAGAGTTTCTTTATTATCCCATGATTCTGGATCAAATGGCTCACAACAACCGGTTGATTTTATTATTTGTTCATTCATAATTTTGTTTCTTCTAAATTTGTTGGTAAAATATATATCTTATTTTAATTGGTTAAAACTACTTAATCCATTCATATAACCCCCTACCGCTTGCAATAGTTCCTATTTGTCTAGCCAATCCCTTGTCTACTAGTTTTTTCCAAAGATTCTCAGCTGATTCAGAAATATGAATATCTGATCTCAGTGGTTTATCAAGGGAGTCTACCAACTTTTTATAAACCTCTTCTCCAATACCTTGACCCCTCATGTCTTCTTCTATAGTAATAAAACCAATACTATAATAATCACCACAATCTTTATAAGACATAAAACCAATTTTTTTACCATCTAATAAAATAGATCTTGTATTTTTTAAGTGATCAAATTTTCTTCCTGCTAAAATAATATCCCCCGTTTTTTCTTTGGTATGTATAAGCTCAACTCTATTTTCTAAACTTTTTTTATTCTGTGGTTTTGGAAATTCTTCTATCATGATTTTCATTATTAATTATTTATCTACAGACGAACAAAAATCTTTTAATATTGAAATATCTTCTTTCGTTAACATCCTATTTAACTCTGTGCTTATTGGATACATCATCGATTCTTGACTATCTGAGTGACCTAATCCTATCGCATGCCCCAATTCGTGAGCCAAAACCCTTACCAATGCACTATAATCGTCAAATTGATAAATATCAATTTTTTCCTCTCCGTCTGAAGTTGACTCATACAAGCCATCTTCGAAATTACTTGGTAATTTATCACCCACCATATTATACTCCCCAACATTCATATTCAATGATTCACCCAAGCCATTTAGTGCTGACACTAGAGCATTTAAATTGCTAGTTTTTGTATTTAAAGTATTTTGTATTTGATTTATTGAGCTACTTTGTGAATTGAGATATAGTCTTTGTTTTTCAAGAGCATTGTATACTTCTTGTGTTGCACCATTTTTGGAATTCCAATATTTAACTTCTTTTTCGTATTTATCTTTTTGAATTTTAAAGTTACTAATTATCAAATTAAGGCTTGCCAAGTCTCTATCATATTCAGATTTAAGCGCATTGTATTTTGCTTGCATCAAGTCATATGAAGCTTTGTTATTTTTTACATCAAGACCCAAATCTTCTAGTCTTTTTGTTGCTTCTTGACGAATGTCATATACAAGATTTATTTTCAAATTTCCATTTTCAGAATACTCAAACAAATCTCTACCAATCCCATCTTCCCATATTTTTTCTGCATCATTTATTGCCGACAAAAATTCATCATTTGATATACCAAATTTTCCATCAACAGAGCCTAGTGTATAAGTAATAACTTTTTCACACGGAGCATTATTAATATTTATTCTAGATGACAAAATTTCTATATTGTTTTTTATAATATAAACATTTAATCCTACTATTGCTATAACTAATATTATTTTTAATGCTTTACCCATGTTTTATTTATTAAAAAATATTATCTATCAACTCTCACGTCATACAACCAAATTTTTTCTGGTTGAGATAACATATATACTACTACATCTGCCAAATCCTTGGGACTAGTAAACTCGTCTGTTTTAAAGTCTTCTCCCGTTTTTTCAAACATTTTTGTATCAACTCCACCCTGATACAAACCCGCAACCCTAACTCCTGCATCTTTTAACTCTAATTGCAATACTTCTGTAAATCCCCTTACTCCATATTTGGAAGCTGTATAAACCGATTGACCCTCTTGAGCCATTATTCCTGATTTTGAAACAATATTAATAATTGCTGATTCTTTGTTTTTCTTTAATATTGGAATTAATAGTCTTGTAGTATTAATAAGTGCTACAAGATTTGTGCCAATTACCTCATCAACAACATCTTTACTAATTTCCTCTGCTTTCATAAGCTTTTGCCAAATCCCTGCATCATTTATCAAAATGTTAACATTTCCAAAATCAGTAATTATATTATTTATAATTTTTTCTAGCATTTCACTATCACATATATCACAAACATAAATCATCACTTTTTTTGCACCTAGCTTTTCTGATTCAAGTGCAACGGCTTCAAGTCGCCCTTTATCTCTTCCAATAAGTGCCAAGTTAGTGTTTTCTTTTGCTAGACGATATGTAATTTCTTTACCAAGTCCATCGCTAGCACCTGTAATTATAATTGTTTTATTTTGTAAATTCATAAAATTTATTTTAAATAATTATCTATATTTTTTTATATTTTTATTTCGTGTAATGACAATACAATAATTCAACAAATCTAGTAGCAATATAATCTATATCCTCCAGAGAAGATGCGCTATTGTGTTCTCTCAAATTTATACTACCAATAATTTTATCTGAGAAAGCTCCTTCTTTTAATACATAATGATCGTCATAATCACTTCCATGCTGTAATTCTAGGTTACCATCTATAATCATCATTTCTGGAACACCAACACCATCATTTTTTAGCTCACCTAAAATATTTTTATTTACCCTAAATCCATGATGAACATACCTTTTCACAAATAATTTAATTGCTTTTACAAATTCTTCTGGATGTAATTCAAAATAGCCCGGACTAGCCAACAAATTCTCCCGAGACCTTTCTAAAAATACACCGACATTAGTATCTTTTTTCTTGAAGCCATTATTCATTATATTTTTTACAAAACCTGTGTCTATTTTATTTTCTCCAGTCTGTATAGCACTCGATGTAATATGCACTACTGGCATAGGTGCGTTTTTTTCTGAAAGAACATGCATACATTTCAAAATATCTTCTTTCAAACTCACATTCTTTTCTATTACTTCTCTACAAAAAACATCAATTTGCTTTTGACTCGGTTTTTCTTGATCAAATATTTTTGGTATTTCCATAAATTTATCTTAAATAATTATCTATATCTTTTTCCATGAAATCTTTTTCCAGACCAAAACAAACAATAATACTTGTAAGATCGCTAATACAAGAGGTGTAATAAGCAGAGCAACGCTACTTGAAAATATATATATAAGCCCCATAAATATTAGTATACCAATAACTCTTCCTAGATCTAAGAAAATTTCACAATCAACTATTAGTGGATATTTATCTGATTCATGACTAATCAATTCTTCATCCATGATATTCATTTGCCATGGATAAAAAACAAGCCAATAAAAGGATGGTGGCATTCCTGCCAATAATACATAAATTAATATTGTAAAATTACTATTTCCAAAAGCTAAAACACTGGCTAGTAAAACTGAAATTAAAAGCATAATAAAAAATACTTTTTCTCGATGACTATCTTTTGAAAATCTACCATAAAAATACATAAGAACAATAGAAAAAATACTTATAATAGCGCCGATTGTTCCAAGTATTCCTTCATTGCCCAAGAAGCTTAGTATAAGTAACGTGGTAATAAGAGAGACAATTGTTTCAAAAATTCCTACAGAAAAATTTACTGCCCTTACAATATTCCATTGTTTTGAAATGTGCAGGTGCCAAATACCCTTAATTCTCGGTGTTTTAAAATCCGATTTTAAAAGCACTAATCCCGAAATAAACAAAGAAATTATTGCAAGCGCACTTACAAAAACATAGGCCACGAATGCAGAATAAAGCTTGCTTATATCAGAAAATGCAATAATCCAACCAGCCAAAAACGAAACTATAATAGTTATTGTTGAAGCTAGTGCTGATACAATGCTAAAAAAATATGTTCTTGTATCTGGACTCGTTTCTTGATAACTAAGATAATTTCTACTTGACCAATAAATACCATTTCCTAGTCCATAAATCATACCAAAAATAAGTAAGTTTATGACAGATGAGCCATGAAAAAATATTACTGCAGTTGCTCCAAATATAGAAAGCATATTTCCTACAAAATGGGTTTGCACCAAACTAAATTTTCTCAAAACTTTGCCATTCATGATGAATCCAAAAGGTAATGCAAAAAAATATCCTAGACTATACACAAGGACAAGTGAAATTGACGATGTCATTCGCCATATAAAAGCATTTATAAAAAGCGACAATATTGGCTGAGCAATCGAGCGAAGATTATATGCTATGACAAGAAGTCTCGCATTGTGAGGCAGGGTTTTGTAATGATTTAATTCTTTTTTTATTAAATGAATAAGCATTATAAATAACTAATGTTGATATTTTTATTATACACCACTAAATCAAGGGTCGACAACGCACAAGTAAAAAAATTATCCTCCATTATTGACACAGACAAAAAAAGATACTATACTAAAAAATCAATAAAAAACTGACGAGGGGGATAACATGACAAGAGAAGAACATCTTGATTGGTGCAAACAACGCGCCATTGAATATGCAGCTAGAGGAGATTTACAAGGTGCTTGGACTTCAATGGTTTCGGACTTAAACAAACATCCAGAAACCAAAGACCATATAGCAATTAGCCTAGGATCGTCATTGTTTATGACTGGTCACCTAAGCACAATAGCTTTAATGACCAAATTCATCAAAGATTTTAATTGATCATTTATACCATAAAAAATTCATTTAGTGACAATAATTCTGTTGTCACTTTTTTATTAGATAATAAAAAAGGCATCATTTATACACCTAAAAAATTAATAATTATTATCAAAAACTATTAGAACCAATGTGGGTTCAAGCGTATCTAAGTTCAATAATAACATCTTTTAAAGAATAATATCAAAACCATTTGAATCATAAACCCTAATAGATTTTGGTATATATAATCTAAGGGCGTCTTTTAATGTTGGGTGATCAATTCCAAGTTTTTGCGCAAATGCTGTCTCTATACTTTGAGATATTATTTTTTCAATTTGCATAACAATATCATTTCTTTTTTTATGTTTTTCTACATAATCAAGGTTTTTATTTTCAATTGTCTTTTTCTTTTTTATAAGTTCTTCAAGTGCTGTAGTATCTGCATGATATCCAGTTTCTATTTCCAGATCACTAATTATTCTTCTAAAACGATTATCTGTATAGGCACATCCTATTTTAGCGAGATCTAGAGGTAGATTCGCAAGTGGAAAACTCAATAAATTTGTGGGCACCATAATGCCAACTATATTTTCTTTTTTCACCTCATGTCCAATAAATGCCTCGTCCGGATATCCACTATATTGGGAGGAACCCTTATTCACTTTATATGCTGACTTTTCACTAATAACAAAACTAATTCCATTTTTAATATAATTACCAAAACAACCAAATGTAAATGAATTATTTATTGACGGTGATTCTGCTACTGAAACACTATTTTCTAAATTATAACCGCCATAGTTCCTTGTTAATTTTACCCCCTTAGATTGAGCTGCTTGCTCTGATAAAATACCGTTTTCTAAAATACTACGAAGTTTTGGTATATCAAAACCAATACCATGAAAAACCAACTTTTTATCATATAATATTTCACCATATTTTAACTCATGCTCCTTCGCGTTTTTAGGGTTTGAGATTGGTTTCTCTGAAATAAATTGTGGCTTTTCTTCTAATGATAATTTCATATTTTTATTTATACTTACACCCTAATAATTAGTATCTAAGTATTTTTGAACATACTCAATATCAATTCGTTGGTGTTCGCCCCCTAGCTCCTTTTTGTATTCTATCAAATCACGAGGATCCATTATAAGAGCCTTAGTCCCGTTAATATTAGTAATAATGCCCTCAAATAGACGAATATCTTTGACATTTATCCATTTACTTTGATTCAAGTTGGTCATTTTTAATGTATCAATATCTGTCATGTCTATATCCTGTCCTTTATAATTAACAGATAATGTATTACAATCCCATTTTTCATTTAGATAATGCTTTGGTCCATCTGTAATATACTCTTTTACCTCTGAAACGATCGTATCAAAATATTTACCAGAAAGAGATATATCTATATCATTAACCTCTCGAGGAGATCCATAAATTTTAGCAGCAAATCCACCACCAATTTTATATGTAATATTATTTCTGTCTAAAATATCTATTATCCAACGAAGACCACTTAGAATTTTATCACCTAGATCATATTGCATAAATATTTAATTAGATTTCAAGTATATTTTATTCAACATATAAACTTTATAGTTAAAAAGACCTAACAGCACGAACATAAGTCCATCTAGTGTCCTTAAGTTGGTTGGATATACTTGAAACTGTAAAATGCTTGCTCCAAGCTGAATTTACCCCACCCTCAGTAGAACTCCAGTAATAATCTGCACTAAAACCACCAATTATTACTCTATTTATATAAAGCAAAGTTAACTCATCTAGACTTGGCAAATACCAATCATCATAGCCGCCACCGTCATAAGCTCGAGCTTTGCCTGCCGCATAAGTATTATCATCAACACCATTTTGAGCAATTATTCTGTCTGTATTTGTCGCACCGCTCCCCAATGTAGTGTCAGTACCTCCTGGTACAGCAGTGGATTGATAAGCGACTTTAGCCCAAATAATACCAGCACTCTGATTAACTGTTGCAGCTATTAATCCGTGTATTTCTCCCTCCACATAACCAAGATCTCCGTCTTGAAAAATATAAGCAATCTTACCGCCTTGATATTCATCGCCAATAACCAACATAGAATTCCATTTAGCATAAAGAGTGACATCTTCTGTCCCGATAGTATAACTTGCGCCATCAGCATATCCAACGACTCCATCAGTTGTAGTGGCCCATCCTGCAAAAGTATAGCTAGTTCTAGTAAAACCGTTAGCTGTCAAATTTGTTGGTGTATTATAAATCAATGTTTGACTAGCGGTAGCACCACCATCTCCTCCATTAGTGTCAAAAGTAACAGTATAGGTGTTGATTGTCCACTTGGCGTAAAGAGTGACATCTTCCGTTCCGATAGTATAACTTGCGCCATCAGCATATCCAACAACTCCATCAGTTGTTGTTGCCCAACCAGCAAAAGTATACCCTGTTTTCGTAAACCCATTTGCCGTCAAAGACGTTGGTGTATTATAAATCAATGTTTGACTAGCGGTAGCACCACCATCTCCAGAATTAACATCAAAGGTTATGGTATAGGTATTTATTACGAATATAGCAGAGGCAAATTTATTACTTGTAACAGAAGTGTCTGTTCTTTCTGCTGTTAGAATACCATCACTCCAGCCAACAAAACTATAGCCAGCATCTGGCACAGCAATAACAGTAGAGCCACTACTACCACTATTTATGGTTTGAGAAGTATTACCAGAAATTGTTCCTCCAGTACTAGCGGTATAGACAAGAGAATAACGAGTAACAGTAGCTCCACTAGGAATAAATGTGAAAGGATTATAAAGCAAGTTAACACCACAAGCAACTTTAATATTTTCTACATTAGATTTATTTATCACTCCAATACCATTATTAACATAACAAGTTTGATTTATATAATTTGATTTAACTGTTATGTTATAGCTTGCGCCATCTGTTAATAACGTAATAAATTTAAAATTACTATTATCACCCAGATTAATAGCTAAATCATCTTTGCCATTGTTTTGCAAGACAACTGACCCAACAATACCAGTTATGCTACCTCCTATAGTATAATATTCATCTTTGATATTTCGATTAGATTTATTTTTGATTTTATCTGTTGGTAGACTATTATCGACCTTGTTTTCTAATGACTTGGAAATTGCTGGTAATAAATTCAATATATTATTTACTACATTTCTAGTAATAGAACCGAAATATCCCGCAGCTGGAGTAATTTTGTTGGCTTTTTGAAATTTTATAAGAGCATTTCTTGTAGATAGTCCAAAAAATGTTGTTTCTTTCCCCAACGAACCAAAACCAGATTTGTTTAAGACAAATCCATTATTATTCAAGAACTTTTGTAATTCTTTGACATCATTATTTATGTTACCTGTTTGCAGATTTTTATTAAAAACAAAAGTATCGCTAGCCTGAACTGATTGGATTAAAATAAAAAATAGCGCAAAAACAATTGTAATTGTAAGCGCTAGTAGCTTTTGCTTTTTAAACATAAAAACATAAAATATTAATTAATATTGCTACAATTATAACATAAGCCTATCTTATTTGAAAAATATAAAATCCAAGAAATATCATATACTTGAATCTCCACTATACTAAATTGTCTGCCCTTCAATTCAGTCGCTCAGCTCCTTCACTCAGGACATTCGATGTCTATCATTTTAAAATGTAAATGCGGTCGAAGACCATCTTTCGACAATGAGTCTCAAGACCGAATGGTGAACGAAGTTCTACAAAGCGGAACGAAATCGAATGGCGCTGGGGCAGAGCCCCACACAATTTCACTCCGTTCAATTTGCGGGGTAAAATTCGAACTTAAATTGATTCATTAACTAACAATTACACTAAATCCAAAAAAACCTGTGGCGGAGTTTCCGGGATTCGAACATCCTCGTGCTAGCTCTAAGACCCTATTAAATAAGTTTTTTTATTATATATATTTAATTTATGGCTCTATTCCATAAATAGCAAAAATAGTTTTGTTATTTCAAATAAGAATTTGCTAATCAACTTGAATAAACGTTCTTCCATCAGGTGTTGCACATTTAGGTGGATTGGATTTCATAATAGAAAATCCAGCCCTAATACAATCGTCAAAATCTATAATTGTAGCTAAGAGTTCGCTACATCTCTCATGACTAGTTATATCACTTTTAGGCAGACATTCTCTTAGTTCGTTGAGGATATTATTTTCATTATTTTTGATTTCTTCAGTAATGTTCCAAAGTGAATAAGATCGTGAATAATATTTATGTGTGACTATAACTCTATTCAAATTATCTTTTATGAAAAAATAACTAGACCCCATTTGTTCCGTAAAATCATAGCCATTATCTTTCATGAAATTTTTAATAACATTTTGACCATTTTTACTCTTGGTCATGTATCTATTTTCTTTACTAGATAACTTAACTATAGTTTTGCTTGTAAAATTCAATTGAGTTATCCCTTTCATCTGTGGCCATGGATTGCCCTCCTGAAAGATTATTGAAGAGTATAAAAATAAAAAAGCACCCATAACTAAAATAGCTGTAAAGATAAACAACAATATTTTTTTCTTTTTCGATAAATGTTCTAAAATCATAAAATTAAATTTTATTTATCAAAAATAAATAACTTATCTATGCTTGTTTTGAGTGATTTGGCGACATCATGAGCTAGATTAAGTGATGGGTTATATTTGCCCTGTTCGAGAAAGATAATAGTCTCACGCCTAACTCCAGCTTTCTGGGCTAATTCTTCTTGAGTAATACCTAATTTTATTCGTAAATCTTTAATTTTATTTTTCATTACTATGATTATGTTTACTATAATACTTAAAAATAATTGAATATGTCAACATTAAAAAACAGATAAAAAAAGCAAGTGTCATTGCTATTGGTTTATAAAATAAGTTTTTATCACTAAGAGCATAAAATATAAACATAACAATAACGCCAACCCAAGAAGTTAATTGAATAGCAAGCAATGCTGATTTTCCTCCAATTTGATAATCCCTTTCATCTGCTATTACATCTATAACTTTTTTTCTTAAATAAAAAAGAATCAAAGATGATATGCCTAAGACCATAATTGGTATAAAAAAATTGTGTAAAACTAGAGATTGGCTAAAGATTAAAGCAGTCATAAAAACTATACCCAACCTTATTCTATTGTATTTTTTAAGAGTCATATAATTTATTAATTATTTATAACTATCTTTAATGTTAGAAAAATATAACATCGTTGTCAAGTGTGGATAAGTAAACAAAAAAATCGTCTTTCTAAAATGACGATTTGTAAATGTCTAGTATTAGCTATAAAACCCCATAAAATAAGGGTCATCGTGCTATCACGAGGTGGCGGAGAGATAGGGATTTGAACCCTAGAGGGATTGCTCCCAAACGGTTTTCGAGACCGTCGCTTTAGACCACTCAGCCATCTCTCCAATCCTATTTCTATTAATCAATTACATAATTATTCAATTAATTCATTAGCCACCCCACCACATATCCTATATTCTATATTCTATATTCTATTTAAGTTTTTGTAAAATAATAAAACATGCTATAATAAATATACCTGCTAATGAATATATCCTCCTTACGCCACAACTTCAATAATCAGGTTGTATTTCGCGGAAAACCCCGCAACCAACAATGTTCAACCCGAAGCAATAATACCTTTGCTTCACACAATCCTACTCCTACGCCTGCTCATATCCCGAATGAACACAAAGAGGGATCAGAAATACTCTGTATCCCTCTCTTTTTTTATTCAAAAAAATCAAGTTTCAAAACCCGATTTTAAAATTTGCACTTCAAACTTAACATTATTCCATCTAATTCTTACTTCAAACTTCATACTTCATACTTCATACTTCACACTATATCCACTTATTCTTCACAAAAATATAAAACGCACTCGCCGATATAATGAGAGTTATAAATATTACATAAACAAATGCCATTGGATTAGATGCAAATGGAATTCCAACATTCATACCAAAAAAAGATGATATTGTTGTAGGAATTGTCATGATAATAGTAAATGCCGTAAGAAACTGAATTGTCTTGTTTAATCTATTTGTAAAAATTATCTGATGAGATTCACGCAAACTTTGAATACTTTTTATATTTACATTACAAACATCAACGCACTGCTTCATAGTAATTGAAACATCTTGAAATAAATCCGAATCATCTTCATAAAGTGGAATATATGAACCATTTGAAAGCGCGTCTAAAACATTTTTCATTGGAACAAGGGCTGAAATATATTGATTTAATATTTCTTCATTTTCTACTAATTTTGAAATATCAGAATCTTTTATATTCTTCAAATTTGTTTTCTGAGACAACACCGTATTCCTAACGCTTTTTATTTCTTTATTAAATCTCTGAGAAATCTTTAGGAGTATATAAATAAGTAACTTGCTTCTCTGCGTTGTTGAATATCCTATGCTCTTTTTAAAAATACTTGATATCGTTCTACTCTTTGTAATAGAAGATGTAATAAAATATTTATCATTTATAATAATAGTGAGCGGATGAGTATGTAAAAGATCTTCTTCTTTATCACTTTTTCTTGGGCTTCTAATAAATATTATTGTATTATTACCCTCTTGCCTTTCTATACGAGGAAGTTCGTGTGGATCAAGAGAATCTTCTAAATCTTGTTTATTAAGCCCCGTTATTTTTGCAACAAAATCCAAATCTTCTTCTTCAGCATCTTCTATATTTATCCAAGCACCATCTCTCACTTCTTTTATTTTTTTGAAGTCTTTACTTTTTGCTGGCTTGAAATAAATATTTATCATAATTTTATTGAACGTTTATAGAAAAATGTCTTGATAATTGTTTGTCTATCAAAACTTCTTTATAATTAGATCCATACTCTAATTGAAAATAAATAGGGTATTGTTTTTTTGCTGTTGGTGCTTTTAGCTTAAATGTAAACGTATATTGCTCTCCTGGTTTTACAATACCACTTACCTTACTTATTGCCATAGGAGAAATCCAGCTATTATCATAAAAATAGCTTGCTGAAAAAGGCATTGTACTTTTATAAGATCTAAGAACAAAGCTATTATCCCAATTTTCTGTTCCTGTATTTTTCAAAATCACCGTAACCATCTTTGTCTCTAGTGAGCTCATGCTCGTTGGTATGCTTGCAGCAACAAGCTCTGCAGCTTGTGCGCTAGCACTTGTTTGTGTATTAGTTACTACATTAGTGCCTTGAGTAGACACACTTGTGCCAATCGCATTCTTGTTTACGTCAATAATAAATTTCTTTGAAAGAGTATCGTCTATAATTATTTCTTCATATTTCTTTCCCCACTCTAATTGTAAATACAAATTATATTTTCCTACTTTTGTAGGTGCCTTTATTCTAAAAGTAAATGAATATTCCTCTCCCGGACTGACAACTCCATCTATCTTATCTGCTACATAAATACTTTCCCAACTAGAATCTCTAAAAATACTCTTATAAAATGGGCTTATTTTATCGTATGCTCTCAAAACTAAATTCTTATCCCATTTTTGACTTCCAACATTTTTTAGTTTTATAGTTATTGTTTTTGTTTCTCCTGGCTTCATGCTACTTGGAATGTCATTGTTTATTGTTTGGGCACCAAGCTTTACAGAAACAGAAACATTTCCATCGTAATCGCCAGAGGAAAATTTATTTAATTGTTTTGTATTTATTTGTTTGTATAATGATAAAGAATACTTACGAGATCCAACACTTTTTGGGATATCTGAAAATACAAAGCTGGCAGTAGCACCTGGAGCAACTTTAGAGTTAATCATAGACGCATAATGCTCCTTATTATCTAGATCTACCCATTTTAATTTTGTATCATTTTTATTCCATGTTACTGTGCCAATATTTTTGTATTTGACTGTAAATGTGTGTTTTTTTAATAGCTCTAAATTAGCATCTATCCCGCCTACATACTCACCTTCATACTTAAATTGTCTTGTTACCGTAAAATTTACACCACCGTCTGCAAACCAACCCTTATTTCCTAAAACAAGCATATAACTTAATGACTCTGTTTTATTATAATTTGGCTCAATAGGTATAGTAATTCTAAGCACCTCTCCTGGCTTTACGCTTGTTTTTTGAGAATAAACTTTTACATCTTTTGCTATTTCTGGAGTTATTGCAAAAGCACTCGTCTGATTTATCATTGGAATGTTTGGTTTGTAGTTCGAACTAAGTATATACAAATTTTTTAAATCTTCATTATTCCAAGTTTCTGTTCCAATATTCAAATATTCTGCCCAAAAGTATCCTGTTTCTCCTTCTTTTATAGTTAAATTTTTCTCTTCTGTATTTATAAGCTGTGCCATATATCCAGTATAGATACTTGCGCTAGTATCACGAGCAGATGAAAGTGGATCACCAAAATATCTTTGCCATATAAGCCAAAAAGTATAATTACCATGGAAATGTGGAGTATATGTATATAGGTTTGCGGTTGCTTGAGTTTCAAAAACAACAGTTTCCCCATCTATTGTATATGTTTTTCCTGCTCTTTTTATAAAATCATAAATACTATTTTTATCAGAATAGAATCTCATTGCTCCTGCTGTATTGTCCATTTGTTTTCCAAAGCCTTTGTATTTCTGAATTTTTGGATCATCCATAGAACAAGAATCACAAACTGCATATCCAGCTGCCCAATCAAGTCTTTTTTGTGTAGGACTTTGCATTTGAATAAGTCCTTGTTCTTTTTGCAAAGTTACAAGAATATATTTTGGATTTACTTGATAACGTTGTGCTGCATCATAAATAATTTCAGCTGAAGTTTTCATAACACCTTGATAATCTGGACTTATGTATGTTGCAAGATATGAATTTTTGCTTTGCAAAAAACTCTGAATCTGAGAAACATTCATTGAATTGTAATCAAACATCTGAAAATCTGAGATAATTCTTCCTTTTGCAAAATCAGGATCATATTCTTGAGAATTAATCTTATCTGCAAAAAAATAAGCGCCGATTAGTAACAAAAAAATTGTAAAAAGTATTTTTTTCATTGATTGTATTATAGCAGACTTTGGCCTATCAAAAAACCCTCCCCCACACTTAGAAAAATTTCATCTGATTAAATATTATTATATTAAAAAACACGGCCTTTTTAATAAACCGTGTTTTATTTTGATAAATCTTTTCTAAGGGTGGGGGATTATTTAATTTTGTAGCTCAAGTTTGTCTCAACTAATACTTCATAAGTTCCTGTTGGAATGTTTGGCGTGACACTTCCTCCTGCACCCATACCACCCTTGCCATAATCAGAGTAAACTGCTTCTGATACTGGAGAAATATAATTTTCCCACATTCCTACTATTTTTCCTAGCTTTACTCCAAGTGACTTTTCAATCTCTTTCGATTTTTCTTTTGCATTTAGTATTGCCTTAACACGAGCTTCTTGTTTTAAATTATCAATATTAGAATTTTCAAAAACAACTCCACTTATTTGATTAGCACCTGCTTTTGTTGCCTCTGAAATAACCTTTGAAATTAAATCTTGATTATTTTGAATATCCTTTACCTTTATCACAATACTTTCATTTGCATTATACCCACTTACCTTTGAAATATTATTTACATAATCATAGTTTGCATAAAGATTATAATTCTGTGTTTTGATATCTTCTTTGAGAATGCCAAGTTTTGTAACAGCTTCAATAATTTTGTTTGTTTTATTATTCAATTGATTTAGTGCATCTTCTGCTTTTGCAACTTTATCAATTTGAACACCTAGTGTTATGTTTGCTGTATCTGGCTCATAGGAAATTCTTCCTTGCCCTACAACAGAAATCTGAAATTGATTTTGATTTACAATCCTATCTCGCAGTATTGATACAATAACAATTGCACCAAGCACTATAATTGCAAAAAAGACTAATGCAATTTTTACTTTTTTCCTACAACCAGACTCAGATCCACATCCACAATCACAATTAGAATCACATTTACAATTATCTCCGCACTCACACTCCATTTTTTTTATTTCTTCCATAATATTAGTTTCATAGCTAGATAGCTTCGTAGCTTCGTAGCTAATATTAATTATTAGTTCATTATATAGCTATTATAGCAGAAAATATAACATCATACACCCTTGAAGCCATAAAAAGCCTTGTTAAGCCAATATTAAGATGTTTAACTATATTTTAAACCTATAAAGTGATTATTCATATTATAAAAAACTACAAGACTAAGTAGCTTTAATAAAATACTAAATTCTAAACAATATCTAAATCCTAAATTATAAATTACAAACTATTTGAAAAATTAAAAAATCAGTGTTCGAGTTGTATCGAGAACCTGATTTTTTTATTTAACCTAATTTATCAGCTTCTCGACTCCACCCATTCGACAAGCTCAGGGTTTCGCTCGAAGACTGAATGACAACTATTTATTCTCTCTAGCTACGTTGTCCTCTCTTCCAAGCACAATTGCCCCCACAAACACCGTCCACCATACAATACTCAAATCATTCTTAAAATATGGCGCCTCAACAATTCCTTGAATAATTATTGCGAGCATTGTAAGAAGTATAAAAATTTGATCCCTTGACCCGCTAAAATATTTTGTAATTGTAAATCTTATTAAGTTTACAGTAAGCCACAGAAATCCTAGCATTCCAAACAATCCAAGAGATACATAAAAATTCATAAATATCGAATGAGGATACAAAAATATTTCTATATAATCATATTTATGATACTTGATTGAATCATTTTGAAATCCGTTTAATCCTGAAGCAAAAAATGATTTCTCTTTTAGCAATTGCTTTGTCTCATCATACATATTTCGTCTAATCTGACCTGACAAATCTTGAAGTAATAATTTTTCTTTTATTGAATAATTTTTACTGCCTGGCACATCAACGGTTTGTGGAGACTTAATAACATAAGGAAATAAAAGCGAAACCAAAATTATAGAAAAAGATACAAAATAAAAAAACTTTTTATTATTTATTAACTTAAAACATGCAAATATAAGAAGTCCAGATATCATTGCAATAATAGCGCTTTCTGATTTTGACCAAAACACAGTTATAAATGCTGTCAAAAATACCAAGACATTAAATACTTTCAAATATAATTTTTTATCCTGTAGTAAATTCAATAAGTTGAGGAAAAATATAGGAACAAGTATGAGTCCATTTGCGTTTGGATAGCCAAAAAAACTTATCACACGATTGTCCTCTATAATTCCTGTTGTGCTAAATGTAAAATTTCCTGTCAACTTTTGATAAAGTGATAAAATAAAAATTAATATACCCAAAACCCCCAATGAATATACAATTTTCTTAAATTGCTTTTTATCTTTTATAGCACTTACCACAACAACAAACAAAAACAAGCTTTCTAAAAAGTATGACTTAAAAAGTCCTAGTGCCTTAGTCGTATCATACGAGACTAAAACTGAAATAAAGGCGCTAATCAATATTAGTATTATTGGCCACTTAAAATTTCCAAAAATATTTTGACCCATTATAGTCTCTTTTGGTCTAGAAAATAAACCCTTTAAAGACAAAGCAATATTTCTAAAATTTCTAATAAACCACACAAAAACAATAATCCAAATAAATGCCGACAATAAATTCATTGGAAACCCTAAAATTCCAAATTGCACTCTATATGTAGGAAGTAATATAAAAATAAAATATAGGGCAAAATTGAAATTTTTCAAGGCAAAAAATAAATATAGTGAGAGAATTAGAATAATAAGTATACTAAGTGTCATAGCTTGAACTAATTAATTGTTTAAAAATACTTTTATCAAAAAAGTTTAATGCGACAAGTAATAAGCAATAAATAACACCTCCCAAAACAAGCTCTATAAAAAGATTAAACTGAAATTCTTTCAATATCATATAAACAAGAAATGAAATTACTGCTATTTTTATAGCAAATGAAAAATTTATTTTCCATTTTACATATTTATAAAGAAGCATATAAGACAAAATCATCATAAAAAGCTCTACAAATAACGTCGTATAAGCAGCTCCCATATATGAATATTTTGGAATGAAGATAAAATATGCTATCAAAGAAACCACCGCTGCCATAAAAAAATATTTTATAATCTCTCTCTGTTTTTCTATTGCTATAATTGCATAATTAAATAATGATCCAAAAAATATTATAGCCGTTGGCCAAATAAGAACCTGTAAGATACCTATTGAATTATAATACTTATCCCCTGCTACAAAATTTATAATTCCGCTTGCCTCCGCGCTAAATATGGCTACCATTATAAAGGTTATAAAACAAAAAACATTAAAAAATTTCTGCATTGTAAAATTGAAGTCCTTTATTTTTGCAGATGCCCAATAAACAGATATTATAGGTAATACTAATCCCAAAATCATATGTGGCAAAGTTGTAATTACTTCTAATATTTTATATGGTGCTCCATAATATCCGACATCAGTAGGTGTTTTGAAAATAGACAAAATAATTGTATCTGCTTTAAAATATATTAAATTTAAAATAGTAGTAACAGCGATTGGCCAAGAAATATGCAATACTTTTTTCCAATAAACCAAATCAATTGTCCAAGAATATGATATATATTTTCTTGAGTATAAATACAATATAAACAAAAATATGCTAGAGTTAATATTATTAACACATAAAATAGCAATAATATTAAATTTCATCAAAATAAACAATACTATCAAACTTAAGAAAAATACTTTCGCAATTACCTCAGCATACACAACTTTATCCATTTTCATTTCCTTTTGAAATATGGCTGAATAAATTTGTATTATACTATTCAAAAAAAATGTAAGCGATGTCACAAGAATTCCAATTTTTACATCAGTTGAATATGGAAAAAAGAAAACAAGTATTGGGATAGCGACAAAAAACAAAACACCAGAAACAATACGAAGTGTCAGGATATTATTAAAAATATAATTTCTATTCGCATCAATTTTTGAAATTTCTGAAAGAAGCACTAAATATAATCCAAAATCAAAAATAATCCCCACAATCTGCAAAAATGATAAAACAGTTGTATACTTTCCAAATCCATCGGGACTTAAATAACGAGCAAGAAAAGCAATGGCCAACACACCTATAAGGATGTTGGCCGCTTTTCCTATCACCTGAAAAATTGTATTGTAAGCTATTTTTCTTATTGGAAGCATTTTATTGATCGTTCAAAGCTCTTTTTTCTTGTACTTTTTTTAATACTTCTACTCTTATTTCATCTCTTAATTTTGGATTCTCTTTTAAAAATATTCTTGTAGCTTCTCTTCCTACTCCGAGTTTCTCTTTTCCAAAAGAATACGAATTACCACTCTTCTCTATCACATCATAAGCAAGTGCGGTATCTATTACATCACCCTCTTTTGAAATTCCTTCATTATACAAGATATCAAACTGACATGCAGTAAATGGTGCAGCAACCTTGTTCTTTACTATTTTACAATTAACGCGATTTCCTATTATTTCTTCCTTCTTCTTAATAACTGCCGCTTTTCTTACTTCTATTCTAAGTGATGAATAAAATTTTAGAGCTTTTCCACCGGGGGTTGTTTCTGGATTTCCAAAGTAAACCCCAATTTTCATTCTTATTTGATTTATAAAAATCACAACTGTTTTGCTCTTTGAAATAACAGAAGTTAACTTTCTAAGCGCTTTACTCATTAGCCTTGCTTGAAGTCCAATTTGCTGATCTCCCATTTCTCCATCTATTTCTGCTTGAGGAACTAGGGCTGCAACTGAGTCTACGACAACAACATCAATTGCATTTGAACGAACCAATGTTTCAACTATTTCAAGCGCTTGTTCTGCAGCATCTGGTTGAGATAAAATCATATCATCTACATTTACACCAATTTTTTTTGCATAAGCTGGATCAAGAGCATGTTCTGCATCAACAAATGCAACTATTCCACCTGCTTTTTGAGCCTCTGCAATAATATGCTGTGCTAATGTTGTTTTTCCAGACGACTCAGGTCCATATAATTCTACAACTCTTCCGCGGGGGACACCATTTACACCAAGTGCAATATCAAGACTTAAACATCCAGTACTAATAGAATCAACATTAACATTTCTAACATCTGACATTTTCATAATAGCTCCTTGTCCAAATTTTTCTCTAATTTGATCAATAGCTTGCTCTGCTGCCTTAAATTTACTTTTTGATTCACTGCTCATTGCCTCCACGGCCTTTGTTTGTTTTTTCATGTTATTAGTGGGTTAGATAGTTAGTTGCATAGCTACATAGCTACGTGGCTAACTTGCCAACCATTAGTAATTAATTCTTCTCTTTGAAAACAACAACATTTTCTATATGTTGACGGCCATGTTTTCTTTGGCTAATAATTTCAAAATTATTTAGCCCGTACTTCAACTTCACTTCTATGCTGAATACCCCATCCTTTTCAAGAGATATGCCCTCTCCATTTATATATAGTAGGGCTTCTTCATCTGTCTTTCCATTTATTATAATCAAATTATCCTTTGTAATATAATCTTTATTTGGGGATAATATTTCAAGCTTTGGAGGTTTCAAATAGTTGCTTGTTTCATAATAAATATATCCTAAAAAAAATATTAATACAACTATAAAAAATATCTTTCTAAACGTGTGCGGAGTTACATTATTTACATACTCTTTTATCTTGTTTTGTTTGATATCTGTCTTTTTTAATAAGTCTAATTCTTTGTGTTTTTTGTAATAATTAAAACTAAGACCAAAATGAACACCCAAAAATTCGCAATAAATTTTTAAAAAATTTTTTATATATATTTCCCCTGGTAATAATTGCCAATTCTCATTTTCTATAGCATTTAAATATTCTACTGGAATTTTTAGTTTTACTGAAGCTTCTTTTATTGAATATCCCTTTGCTTCTCTTTTTAATTTCAATTTATCTCCCAGTAAATCTTTCTTTAAATTTTTTTGCTTAAATTTCAACATACTCGAGATATTAACTATTTATTCTTATTTTTCTTCTTCCTCAAATTCTATTTCATCATCATCTTCTTCTCCTACAAAACTATCGCCTACGTCAATATCATTTACTTTTTTAAGTGCATCACTTACAAGCTCGTTAGCTAATATCGTATTTGCCTCTACTGGAAAATCTTCATCATCTAGTCCAATGGCATTTTCCTCTTCCTCAGCTTGTGCCTCAGCGTGCTCCATAAAAGTGCCTTGTGAACCAAGCTTTGCTATTTCCTGATCTTCTATGTCTTCTTGTGTTATGAGCACATCACGAGGCTTAGGACCATTTGCAGGACCAACATATCCAAGTGACTCAAGCTGATCTAGTATTTTAGCTGCCCTTGCATATCCAACGCTTAATTTTCTCTGAAATAGCGTTGCTGACGCCTTATCATAATTTACGACAATTTGTTTTGCTTGATCAACTAGTGGATCCCAGTTTTCTATCTTGCCATTTAGTCCTGCTACAGCGCCTTCATGTGGATCTGTAATCTCAGGTAAATATTCTGGACTTGCTTGTTTTTTCAAGAAATCAATTACAGCATCTTTTTCTTCCTCTGATATAAATGCTCCCTGAAGTCTTCGTGGCTTTGAAAGCTCTGCTGATATAAAGAGCATGTCTCCTTTACCAAGTAATTTTTCAGCACCTCCAGTATCGAGAACTGTTCTTGAGTCTATCTGAGACGCAACTGAAAATGCAATACGGGAAGTAATATTTGCTTTAATAAGACCAGTTATAACATTTACTGATGGGCGTTGTGTTGCAAGAACCAAATGAATTCCTACTGCTCTTGCCATTTGAGCAAGTCTTATAATAGATGTTTCTGCTTCAACTGGATTAACAAGCATTACTTCAGCAAGTTCATCAATAACTATGACAATACTTGGCATTCTATCTTCTACCTTTGAAACAGATTGATTGTAACTAGATATATCTTTTCTTCCAGCACGTTCTAAAAGCTCATACCTTCGCTCCATTTCAGCTACAGACCACTTAAGAGCATTTACTGTTTTGTCTGCCTTGGTAATAACTGGAGTAAGTAAATGTGGAATGCCATTGTATGGGGAAAGTTCTACTCTTTTTGGATCAACAAAAATAAATTTGAGTTCATTTGGATTAAGTCTATATAATAAACTAAGTATCAAACAGTTTACCATCACAGACTTACCACTTCCAGTAGCTCCTGCAATAAGCAAATGTGGCATCTTATCAAGATTGACTGCAATATTTTTTCCAGTAACATCTTTTCCAAGGGCGAATACTAAATGTCCATCTGATTGCTTGAAAACATTATCTGAGAGAATTTCACGAAGTCTCACGATAGAAACAATTCTATTTGGAACCTCGATACCTACAAGTGACTTACCAGGAATTGGAGCCTCTATTCTAAGGGGGTGAGCTGCAAGTGATAGTGCAAGATTGTCCTGTAGTGCACCAATTTTTGCAAGCCTCACGCTTTCATCTGGTTTCAGTGTAAACTGAGTTACAGTAGGACCCACATTTACGTCACTCATTTCAACATTTATACCAAAATTTGCCAAAGTTTTTCTAATCTTTTCTTTTCCAGCTTCTATATCACAACTTGCTGGGGTTGATTTTTTATCACTCAATAATTCCATTGGAATTTTGATATCTCTATAAACTTTTCTTTTTTTCTCTTGTTCTTGTGGAACTGCAGAAAACTTTTCTGATATATTGCTGTCCTTGTCACCTATATTTTTACCTTGTTTTTTATCAAATAAAGATTCTTGAACCAAGCTATCAGCACTATCTGGATCATCATCAATTATCTCTTCATACTCTTCTTCATATTGAGCTCTTTCTCTTCTTATCTTCATTTTCTTTCTTAGAGTATTTATAAAATTGAGCTCGCTTATTGATAAGTCAAACATTATCAAAATTGATACTACAAATAATCCAAAAAGTATTATAAGAGACCCCCACATTCCTGAAAGCTCGTAAAGTGGCCAATAAAAAATCATACCAATATATCCACCACCTCGACCTGATAACAACTCTTCTTTTACACTATTTGAATCAATAAAAAGATTCAAAATTCCAGATGAGCTAAGCACAAAAAGCAAAAGTCCAAGATAGTGTCTTAGACCAATATTATATTTACTTGGAAACAAATACATATATCCCAAAATTATAAAAACTATTGGCGTGATAAAATGAAGCCAACCAAATATGACACTTGTTCCTATTGTAAGATACTTTCCTAAAGCCCCAACAAGATCAAATAATCCTAGAAAACTTATGAAACCAAATATCAAAAGAAATACAACGAATATTCCTTTCTTTGTTTCTGGGGATAGACGAGAGATCATGTTGCCAACTTTTGGTTCATCAAATCTCTGTTTTTTTATATAAGTTCTTTTTGCTAATGTTCTTCTTTTTTTTCGCATATTAAAAAAGCTAAATCTTGTTTAATTTATGTAGATATTATAGCATTTTTTAAAATATTTGAATAATCTTTAAAAATAAAAAAATCCCGCCTGCAAACACACATTGAAGTGCAACTGCAAACGGGAAATTATACTATTATTTTATTTTTTGTCTTAAACTAAGTCCCTATTTCACCGCCTTTAAAAGTACGACTTACAGAAATAAGGAACTTAATGATCCCAAATACAACCGCCCAAATAACCATGACTATTAAAATACTGATCCAAATATTGGGCATTTCAGAAACATACTTAAATACAAGCTCTCCCTTATCTGAAAAATAGGCAACGTTTTGAAAATCATGTATCTCGTAAAAAAAATACATGATTGTCCCTGGAATGCTTGGGTACGATTTCCATATATGTATGCCAAAATTGTATTCCGAGTAATCCTTGACTCCACTATCCCGTATCATCATACTACCATATGAAAGGCTTGCATCTTTCCCCCAGCCAAGAGCTTCTTCCAAAGGAACGTTTGCCTTTATGATTGGGGTGTTTCTAGGCTCGATATTAGAGGCATCATAAATTACACCTTCAAACTGCGAAATGTCCAAAACCTTAGTTTCTCCGGGTCTAGGAAGTCCTCTTTGAGATAATGGACTCATTCCCCAAGATATTAACATAGATAATGCCAATGCGATACCTGCTATTAAAAGCGTCTTTTTTGTATTCTTCGAGATTTTCATTTCATCCTCCTAAGGATTTAGATTTTTGTTATTATTTAACAAATTATATTATCATATAGCCCATATTTTGTCAATGGTAAATGGGGGCCAGGACCCGAGCGGGTCCTGGCCCAAACAAAAAAACTCGGTGCATTGTCTGCGACCGAGTCTTTTTAGTATAGCTATTTTCAAAACGTCTAAATAATTTAGCTAATATCTTTTGCCTTAAAACCAGTTCCAGCTGGGATAAGACGTCCAACAATTACATTTTCCTTTAGACCCTTAAGTACATCTATTTGACCTTTTATAGAAGCATTTATAAGAACTCTTGCTGTCTCTTGGAAAGATGCAGCTGATAAGAATGAATCTGTTGTAAGAGATGCCTTTGTAATTCCAAGTATAAGTGTCTTACCGTTTGCCTCTTTCTTTCCTTGTTTCTTTGCTATAGTATTTATTCTTGTATATTGAGACTTTGTAACTATCTCTCCTGGAATAAGCTCCGTATCTCCTTGATCAGCAATATATACTCTTGAGAACATCTGACGACATACAATTTCAATATGTTTATCATTCAATTTCTGACCTTGAGAAGAGTAAATATGTTGAATTTCTCTTATGATATAATTTTGAACAACATCTTCGCCACGAAGTGCAAATAATTTTTTCAAATTAATACTTCCTTCAGTAAGCTGTGTTCCTTCTCCTACAAGCTCTCCATCTTTTACCCAAATACTTATATCAGCAGGCACAATGTATTCTGCCTCTATTGGTCTTACAGAAATAATCTCCAGTTTGCCCTTCTTTAGATTTATAACTCCTGGGTTAAGTGACTGAGTCTTCTTTCCATTTATATCAAAGATAGCTTGCTTTTTCTTGATCTCGTCTTTATCTTTTACTAATATGTTCATTTCATCTGTAACATCATATCTTTCCAAAACATTTTCCTCTGATATAACTCTAATTCTCTTTGATTTTTTATTACCAGCACCTTCATCATAGTCAGATATTACAATTTTTCCAGCAAGGTCACTTATAAAAGCTTGCATCTTTGGAGTTCTTACTTCCAAAATTTCTTCAACTCTTGGTAAACCTTGAGTAATATCTCCACCAGCAATACCTCCAGTGTGGAAGGTTCTCATAGTAAGCTGAGTACCAGGCTCACCAATTGACTGTGCCGCTATAATTCCAGTTGCTGTTCCAATCTTTACAAGCTTATTATATCCCAAATCGTATCCATAACATTTCTGACAAATTCCATCTTCAGCTTTACATGTAAGGATAGACCTAATATGAATACTATCTACTCCAGACTCATCTATTAGCTGTGCTGCCTTTTTATCTATTATAGAGTCTTTCTTTACTATTACTTCGCTAGTTTTTGGATTTAGTACTTCGGTCAATGTAAATCTTCCCAAAACTCTATTACCCAAAGTCTTGCTCATTTCTTCTGAGTCTTTCTTTGTAATAATTTTTCCTTCTTTATCATGACAATCATCAGAGAGAACCATGACATCTTGAGAAACATCTACTAGTCTTCTTGTTAGGTATCCTGCACTAGCAGTACGAAGGGCAGTATCAGATAGTCCTTTTCTAGTACCATGAGTTGAGATAAAGTATTCCAATACATCTAGTCCTTCGTTAAAGTTAGCCTTAATAGGAAGTTCTATAATTTCTCCAGCTGGGTTAATCACGAGACCTTTCATACCCATGATCTGAGTCATCTGACTCCATGCTCCTCTTGCTCCTGAATTAATCATAGAATAAACTGGATTGTCTTTATCAAATACTTTTTTACTCTTATCTGTAATTTCATTTTTTACTCTTGTCCAAATCTCAATTGCTTTTACATATCTTTCTTTATTGGTCAAAAATCCATTATCATACAAATCATGAATTTTCAAAATTTCTTCATTTGCTTTTTTGATAAGAGCTGGTTTTTCATCAATTTTTGGAAGATCCATCATGCTCCAAGAAAGACCAGATTTTGTAATAAACTTGAATGTAAGTTTCTTGAGTCTATCCAAAAATTCTATAGCAACTTCATTTCCATAAAGATCCAATATCTTTGCTACGAATTCTTTCAAATTGCCTGATCTAATTTCTTCATTTAAGAATCTCAAATCTTCTGGAACAATCTTATTGAAAATAATACGTCCTACAGAAGTTTTTATTATTTCACCCTTTCTTCTTACCTTAATAAGTTCTTGCAATTTGATTTTCTCTAAATCATAAGCAGTAAGAGCTGATTCTCTATTTGAAAAGATCTTTATTTTTTCTTCTGCTATATCGTCGTATGGAATAGTTGTTAAGTAATTTGCTCCCCATACCATATCTTGTGCTGGAGTAACTATAGGATCCCCTGTTGCAGGCTTTAATAAGTTCTTTGATGAAAGCATTATTTCTTCTGCTTCTTTTCTAGCATTTTTTGACAAAGGAACATGTACCGCCATCTGATCTCCATCAAAGTCAGCATTAAAAGCAGTACATACCATAGGATGAATTCTGATAGCTTTTCCTTCAATAAGTTTTGGTCTAAATGCTTGAATACCTAATCTATGTAAGGTTGGGGCGCGATTTAATAAGACATATGACTTGTCAGTAATTTCTTCAAGCATATCCCATACATCGTCATTTCCCATTTCAATATATCTTTTTGCACTTCTTACATTATGGGCTATTTCTCTTTCAATAAGTTTTGCAATTACGAAAGGCTTAAAAAGTTCAAGCGCCATTGTCTTTGGAATACCACATTCATCAAGTTTCAAGTGTGGTCCTACAACAATTACAGAACGACCTGAGTAATCCACACGTTTTCCAAGCAAGTTTCTTCTAAATCTTCCTTGTTTTCCTTTCAACATATCTGCTAGACTCTTCAACATTCTCTTTTGACCAGTTGAAGCTGTAACTGTTTTTCCATGTCTTGCATTATTATCTATTAAAGCATCTACTGCCTCTTGTAACATTCTTTTTTCATTTCTAAGAATTACTTCCGGTGCATTTAAATCTTTAAGTCTTTTTAATCTATTATTTCTATTAATAACTCTTCTATATAAATCATTTAAGTCGGATGTTGCAAATCTTCCACCATCAAGCTGAACCATAGGACGTAAATCTGGTGGAATAACAGGAAGAGATGTAAGTATCATCCATTCTGGACGAATTTCATTTTTTATAAAATTCTGAATCAATCTTGCACGTCTAATAAGTTTCTTTTGTTTTGATGCGGGAGAATCTTGGATTTTTTCGTTTACATCTTCGAGTAAAAGATTTAAGTCAATTTTCTTAAGTAATTTTCTGATTGCTTCTGCTCCAATGTCTGCATTAAATATATGACCATACTTAAGAGATAATTCTTTATATACACTCTCTGAAATTATCTTAAGTGGCTTTATTGCTTTTAGCTCTTTCTTTGCCATCTCAGCAGCTTCTTCTAATTCACTTGAATCTTTTGCTTTTATCTCTAGTGCAGAATTTTTTTCTACTTCCAACTTTGCAATTTCCCCTAAATTTTTGCTTTCCAATTTGATAGCTTCTATTTTTTTATCAATTTCAAGTATTGTATCTTCTGCTCTTTTCAAAATTGCTTTTGTTTTTTGTTTGAATTCTTGATTAATTTGAAGGAGTACTTCTTTTTTCAAATCTTCATTTACATCAGTTACTATAAAGTTTGCAAAATAAACAACTTTTTCAAGCCTTTGAATTGATAAATCAAGTATGATACCCACCTTTGAAGGAACACCTCTTAAAAACCAGATGTGAGAAACTGGAGTAGAGAGCTCAATATGGCCAAATCTTTCTCTTCTTACAATTTTCTTTGTAACTTCAACTCCACACTTGTCACAAACTATTCCCTTGTATCTTATTCTTTTGTATTTTCCGCAATAACATTCCCAGTCCTTTGTAGGACCAAAAATTCTCTCGCAAAAAAGACCATCCTTTTCTGGTTTTTGAGTTCTATAATTTATAGTTTCTGGTTTTAAAACCTCACCATGTGACCAGGATTTAACATTTTCTGGAGAAGCCAAGACTACTCTTATAGAATTAAAATAAGGTAATCTATTTATGTCGGCAAAAGCTGGATTTAGCTTTGGGTTAGAAGAATTTGACATATTGTTTTAATAATTTATTTAATGATTATTTTTAATATTTTAAACCTAATTTAATTAACTAGTTTCGTAGTTACTTAGATAAACTCTAAGTAACTACGTGACTAAGTAACTAATTTTATATTGCCCCTGGTTCTATTATTCCAGACTCTTCCATTGTTTTAAGCTCTTCTTTTACACCAAGCTCGTCTTTGATATCTGTCTCTTCTATTTTTATTACTTCTTCTTCAGGGATTATTATCTCTTCTTCAATAAAATCCATCTTACGATTTTCTTTATCAAGCATCTCAACATTTATGCCAAGAGCCTTTAACTCACTCATCAAAACGTTAAAACTTTCAGGGATGTTTATCTTATCTATTTCTTCTCCCTTTATAATAGCTTCGTAAGCTTTGCTTCTTCCGTTTATATCGTCTGATTTAATAGTAAGCATTTCTTGAAGAGTATGAGCAGCACCATAAGCTTCAAGTGCCCAAACTTCCATCTCTCCAAAACGTTGTCCACCAAACTGAGCTTTACCTCCAAGAGGTTGCTGAGTAATAAGTGAGTATGGACCAATAGATCTTTGATGAATCTTGTCTTCTACCAAATGGTTTAATTTCAAGAAATATGTAATTCCAACTGTTGTCTTATTATCAAATGGTTCACCTGTTCTTCCATCAAACAATTGTACTTTTCCATTTTCAGGATATCCTGCTTTTACAAGCTCTGCTCTTATCTGTTCTATATCAACTCCGTTTAGTGTAGGAGAAGCAACTGTATAACCCAATGTTTTTGCAGCAAGACCAAGATGAGTTTCAAGAACCTGACCCAAGTTCATACGAGATATGATACCAAGTGGATTCAAAATGATATCGACCGGAGTTCCATCTTGCATAAATGGCATATCTTCTTCTGGAATTATTCTTGAAATAACACCTTTGTTTCCATGACGTCCTGCCATTTTATCTCCGACCTGTATCTTTCTAAGTTGAGCGACACTTATTTGAATTGTTCTAATGACTCCTGCTTGAAGTTTGTCTCCATTTTTTCTTGTAAAAAATTTCATATCAACAACTTTTCCGTGTTCTCCGTGTTCCAAATAAAGTGATGAATCTTTTACGTCTTTTGCTTTTTCACCAAAGATAGCGCGAAGAAGTTTTTCTTCTGCTGATAATTCTGTTTCACCTTTTGGAGTAATTTTTCCAACCAAGATATCTCCAGATTTTACAGTTGCTCCTATTCTTATAATTCCATCTTTGTCTAAATCTTTTAATCTTTCTTCTCCAATGTTTGGAATATCACGAGTAATCACCTCAGGTCCAAGTTTTGTGTCACGCACTTCTATTGAATAATTTTCTATATGAATTGAAGTATATACATCGTCTTTTACAAATCTTTCTGAAATCAATATAGCATCTTCATAGTTTCCACCTTCCCAAGGCATATATGCAACCAAGATATTTCTACCTAGTGCAAGTTCTCCATTATCAATGGCAGCACCGTCAGCAATAACATCTCCCTTTTTAATTTTTTCACCTTTATCAACTATAGGATGCTGGTTCATACAAGTTGAAGCATTTGAACGGATAAATTTTGAAAGATTATATGTATGATCTTTTCCATTTTTATCTCTTATTATAATTTCATTTCCAGAAACACTAACCACTTCTCCATCTTCTTTTGACCTTACAAGTTGTCCACTATCTTCTGCGGCACGACCCTCAACACCAGTTCCAATAATAGGAGCTTCTGGCTTTACAAGAGATACTGCTTGTCTTTGCATGTTTGATCCCATAAGAGCACGAACGGCATCATCATGTTCTAAAAAAGGAATAAGTGAAGTTGAAATACTAATAATTTGATTTGGAGCTACATCCATATAGTCAATTTTTTCAACATCATCAAATGTAGGCTGACCATGAACTCTCATTTCTGCTTGAGGATTTTTGAATCTTCCATTTGCTTCATCAACTGGTGTTGTAGCAGCAGTAGTAACTTTTCTTTCTTCTTCAAAAGCATCTAAATATATAATTTCATTTGTCACAAAAGGAACAATAGGAACTGTTTTAATTTCAATATTCTTTGCTAATTCTTTTGCTATTTTTTCATCAATTACTGTATTTTCCTTTAAAATTACTTTGTTTGTTTTTGGATCAATAACATCAATTCTTGTTATATGTCCTTTTGTAATTTCAGCCTTATTTTCTATGTCATGCATTACTTTTCTATAAGGAGTCTCTAAGAATCCATATTCATTTATTCTTGCATATGACGCTAAGTGTCCTACAAGACCAATATTTGGTCCTTCTGGTGTTGCAATAGGACAAATTCTTCCATAGTGACTACGATGTACATCGCGCACTTCAAATCCAGCTCTTTCTCTTGAAAGTCCTCCAGGTCCAAGTGCTGACAATCTTCTCTTATGCTCAAGTTCTGCCAATGGATTAGTCTGATCCATGAATTGTGACAACTGAGAACTCATAAAAAATTCTTTTATTGTTCCTATAACTGGTTTTGCATTTATAAGTAAGTTTGGTGTAATAGAGGTAACATCTCCTGTAGACATTCTGTCTTTTACTATTCTCTCCATACGAGCCAAACCAATTCTAAATCTATTTTGAATTAATTCACCAACTGCTCTTACACGTCTATTTCCCAAATGATCAATATCATCAGCTGCTTCTTGATTTAGGTTCAATTTTATAATTTCTTTTATAACATCAATAAGATCTTCTTTCTTGATTGTTCTATGTTCATTTGTAATAGGATAATCTCTACCAAATCTCTTGTTTAATTTATATCTTCCTACGTTTGCAAGGTCATATCTATTAAAATCAAAAAACATTGCAAAGATAAGTGACTTTACATTTTCTGCAGTTGCTAAATCCCCTGGTCTTATTCTTCTATAAACTTCTATGAGACCTTCATTTTGATTATGAGCAGCATCTTTTTCAATGGTATTTTTTATAAAACTTACCTCTGGATGATTATCTACATCTTTAAATAAATTTATCAATTCCTCATCTGTTTCATATCCAAAAGCACGAAGCAAAGATGTAACAGCTACTTTTCTTTTTCTATCAATAGATACATATAAAACTTTTTTCTTTGGATCTGTTTCTATTTCAAGCCAAGCACCACGATTTGGAATAATTTTTGCTCCATAATAATTTCTTCCAATAAAAGTTTGTGATGTAAAAAATACTCCTGCACTTCTTACAAGTTGTGATACGACAACACGCTCAACTCCATTTATAATAAAAGTTCCTTTATCAGTCATTAGTGGGAAATCACCAAGATAAATTTCTTGTTCTCTTGAAATATTATTTCTTTTATTTACAAGTTTTGCGTTTATTCTAAGCGGTGCTTCATAAGTTGTATTTCTTTCTCTTGCATAAATTTCATCAAACTTAGGTTCTTCTAATCTATAATCCAAAAATGAAAGCTCTAAATCACGTCCTGAAAAATCCTTAATAGGAGAAATCTCTTCAAATAATTCTTTTAACCCTTTTTCAAAAAACCATTTGTAAGAATCCTTTTGTACTTCTATAAGATCTAATAGTGGTAAAGCTTCTTTGACATCTGAAAAATATTTTCTGTTATTTTTCTTTGGCATATTATTTAGTTGGTTAGTTTGTTGGCTTATTGATTGATTGAAAAATTATAGTATATCTCAATCAATTTGCTTATTAACTAATATTAATTTATCTTATTTTATTTAAAATGATTTCAAAATTTTGTTTAACAAAAAATACCCATCTTAATCGAAATGAATCAACTTAGTTATGGGTATTTATATTTTGTAAGTTACGGTTAAACATTTTTTTATGCTATAATGTTAAAGGTATTCTTTTGAATCTGTGGAAAACTTCCTTATAAGGAAAGAATTCTAGACCAAAATTATACAAAGTTCATTAAAAAACGCCCTTTAAATCTATAAAAGGACTTCTCATATACTCTTTTTTCAAGATATTTTTGAGTTTTTCTATTGAATTTCTAGAAAAATAGCTTATTTTACGAAAAAAAACCCTTTCCCTTTCCGTAAGAGAACTTGCCAAAACCTAAGTTTTTTTATATAGTAATAGTCATTAACATACAGAATTATAGCATCTGTATTTTTTTTGTCAAGAAAAATAAGTATAAAATAAAAAGCGGATACACTAATACCCGCTAATCATTGTTTTTGATCTAATTAACTTCCTTTTTCTCGGGTTTTTCAGAGCACAAACTGCAATAGCTCTATTAATTTGTTTGCGTATTTCAATTTCATCGTTGATAAGACCTATATTTTTAGTAGCCCTATCTTGAGTTTTTTCCAAAAATCTAACTGCTGCCAATTCACCAGATTTTATACTTATTGATCTTATTTCTCTTAATTCTGATGTAGCAGATTCGAGATCTTTTTGTTGTTGATGTAAAAATTCTAATAAATCTTCTTTACTCAATTCGCCAAATGGTCTTTGTGATTCACACATTTTAACCTCCTATTATTTTATATTTTAAATATCTTATCATTAAAAGAATAATTGTCAAATAAAAAAAATCAGTGTTCGAGTATATCGAGAACCTGATTTTTTTATTGACTTCAGCTTCTCGACTCCACTGCATTCCGCTCGAAGACTGATAATTCTACATTCTAAACACTAACAACTAAATACCAACCTACTGTTTAATAGGCATTATAATATAAACAAAATTCTCATCTTTTTTTGATTTGAGTATTCCAGCACTTTTATTATCTATCAACTCTAATATCGCATTGTCATTTTCTATATTATTAAGTCCATCTAGTAAATATTTATAGTTAAATACTACATCATTATCAACACCTGTGATCTTTGCAGTAATTACTGTAATATTTTCTCCTATTTGATCACTTGTTGAAGAAATTACTAACTCACTTTTTTCTGCAACTAAATTGAGTTTTATATCATTTATTCCTGGTTTACAAAAAAGTGATGTTCTCTTTATTGCACTTACAAATTCATAAACATCTATTTCTGCTTTTGTATTTGTTTCTTTTGGAATAATTTGTTTATAATCAGGATAATTTCCATCAATAAGACGTGATACTATTTCAATATTTCCTATTTCAAACAAAATTTGATTTTCTTCTACAAAAAATTTAATTTCATCTTCTTGAAAATCGCTAAGTATTCTAACAAGTTCTGAAATTGTCTCTACTGGAACAATAAGACTTGAATCAGAGGAAGTTTTTGAGATATGAACTATTTTCTCTGAGAGTCTATAACTATCAGTTCCAACTAACGTAAGCTTGTCTCCTACTATATTGAAAAATACCCCTGATATCTCTGGTCTATTTGTATCAATATAAACTGGGAAATTAGCTTTCTTTAATCCATTTTTAATTTCAACAGCTTCAATAGTATATTCTTTTTGCTTTTCTATTGTAGGAAGAAGTGGAAATTCATCATGACTCATTGTATTTATGGAAGTCTTGTCATTTGCGCATTCTACTTTTAATACATTATCTTTTGTTTCAAGAGTAATATTTCCTTTTGGAAGTAAGTTTATAAAATCTGTAATAAGTTTTGCTGGCACTGTGCATTTTCCATCACGCTCTATCTTTCCTCTTATCTTACAATTGATACCAATTTCTAAATTTGTTGTGGTAAATGTTATTTGTCCATCGCTAGCTTCAATTAGTACATTATTAAGTATTGGTAGATTAATATTCTTACCAGCTAAATGACTTACTATTTGTAATCCTTTTATTAAGTTCTCTTGTAAGCAAACTATTTTCATATTTTTATTTATCCCCTTTAAAAGGAATCTAATTATTTATTATTCTTTTATATATATAAATTAATAATTATAATAAGTGTTGTGAATTTAGTTGATAAGTATTAATTTTCTCTTGTATGAGGCAAAAAATTGATTTTATAACATGTGCTCTGTGATAGGTATATTTCTGTGTATAAGTGAGTGATTTATTATTTTCTTATTTTATCCTCTTTTATACACAGGGTTATTCACATAGGTTAGTTAACTAGTTACGTAGTTACATAGCCAATTACTGTTTCAGCTAAATAGCTAAGCAACTACGAAGCTAATTTTATTCGTGAATCTTTTTTATAATAGAGTTTATGTCGTTTCTTGTTTTTTCATCTTTTGCGATTAAGTCACAGACTTTGTTGTAAGCGTGTATTGCTGTTGTGTGATCACGGCCTCCTATTTCAGAGCCTATACTTGGATAAGATGCACTCAATTCTTTTCTAAGTAAATACATACATATTTGACGAGGACCAACTAATTCTTTTTTTCTACAATTTCCAGTTAGGTCATCAAAGTCTATTCCATAATAATCGCCAACGCATTTTATAATTTTCTTTGCACTAAGTCCGGTTTCTTTTTGTTTTGCTATTATTCCACTTAGAACTGTGTTTACAAATTCTACTGATATAGGCTCACTACTTAGCTGATGAGTAGCTATAACTCTATTTAATATTCCTTCAAGTTCTCTTACACTACTTTTTGCTATATTTGCAATTGCAACAACAACTTCTTCAGAAATATTTAATTTCAAACCCTTTTCTTGTATTTTGCTATTTAAAATAGCCATTCTTGTTTCTAGATCAGGCATACCAATATCAGCAATCATTCCACTTTCAAAACGAGATGTAAGACGATCCTCTATTCCTGGTAATGATTTTGGTGGTCTATCAGAGCTAATTACTATTTGTTTGTTTTGTTGATATAGATGATTGAAGGTATGAAAGAATTCTTCTTGTGTTCTCTCTTGCCCTTTCATAAATTGGATATCATCTACTATTAATACATCAATATCACGATATTTTTTCTTAAAACTTTCCATGTTTCCAGATTGGATTGACCGGACATAGTCATTGGTAAAATGTTCACTACTTACATAAGCGAGTTTTAATTCGGGAGAATTTTCTTTTATATAGTTTGCTACAGATTGCATCAAATGAGTTTTTCCAAGACCTACATTTCCATATAAGAATAATGGGTTATAAACATGGCCAGGGTTCTTGGCAACAGCGGTAGAGGCTGCTTTTGCGAGTTCGTTTTGTTTGCCCGTAATAAAATTTTCAAATTTATATTTTGGGTTTATTGATAAGTATCCATTTTCTGTTTTACTTTGTGTGCTTATATTTGTGCTAGAATGTTTTTCAGCCTCTAAATCATCATTATGTTTTTCTATTTGAGATGTTTTTTTTATGTTTTGTTCTTGAATTTTTTCATGAGATATTTTGAATAGAAGTTTTTTTATGGAAGATCCTTTGAGTATATTATTTAATGCTTGTAATATTTCTTTGCTATATTTATTTTCTAACCAACTTTTTGTAAATCCATTTTGAACAGCTATTATGACAGTGTCCTCGCCTACTTCTAAAATACTTGTGTTTTTAAACCAAGTTGTAAAACTAGCCTTTGAAATGTTTAGCTCTAATTCACCAAGAACAGCATGCCATAATTCTTGATTATCCATTTAGTTTTTAGTAGTTAGTATTTAGTCTTTAGTGTTATGCGTAATTTGATACGTTAATTTATTGAGAATTTTTCGTATTTCTATTAGTAGTAATTCTATTTCTGTATATTCATCTTCGTTCCCGAAATTTAGTAATTTTCCTATTTCTAATTGAGTTTCGAGTTCAGAACTAGATGCGTAGGCTATTAGTAAAAATCTTCTAAATTCATTTCTTGTAAATCTTGACTGACCTTCTGCAATATTTGAAGGTATTGATATCGCACATCTTTTTATTTGACTAGTGAGTCCAAACTGTTCTGATTTTGGGTACTTGTCTGTTAATTTATAGATTTTAATCGTCAATTGTATTGCTTTTTGCCAAACGATAAAATCCTTATATGAGGTTATCATAAAGCGCTTTTCTTTAATTGTCATTTCGTAAGTAATTAGTATTAGTAGAGTTTATCTAAATACTAAACCCTAATAACTAAATACTACCCTTATTTTATACTATTTTTACAACTAATGGAATAGGCCTAATTATGCTAAAAGTGCATAAAGTGTGAATAAGTGTGGATAATGTTTAGAGTTTAGTATTTAGGGTTTAGAAGTGTGAATAATTTAAGGAAAATAAAAAACCGCCAGCAATTAAACCAGCGGTTAAATAAATTAATTTCAGGGTCCTCTCATTTTTAACCCCTTTGAGTTCTTGTATGCTGATATGGTTGTCCAGGGATTGGACCGTCAGCAGCTTGTTGATTTTCGTAGGGACTTAATTATCCCCTATTTCTTGAGCTCTACTCCGGAGGGACACTTTAACCGCTCGTCAAAGTGTATAGGGTTGTTTTTGTTATAGTGCAAACCCTTCATTAAGTGGGTAGAATCACTTAATGTTAACGCACTCAAGTAATTCGTTTAATTCGTTTCATTTTTCCTCCAAAGGCAATAATCGGTGATTAACGTCGGATTTGGCCAGCTCTAAGCGCAACTTTTACCGTTGCTTTCTGGAATTCTTATCGGCCAAGAGTTTATTAGTTATTGATTTTGATGATGTGTCTCGGGGTTTTTACTATTAAGGATAAATGGAATAATAGTATGTATGCCCAAAGAGTAAGATTGGTCCATTCTTTCATGGGAATCTTGGAGAAATCTCCTACGCTTATTATCTCTTGAATACTGAAGATTATTCCAAATACTGCTATTGCAATAAGGAATATCCCACAAATGATGCCTATGACGTCTAATCTTGTCATTTTAACTCCTCGTCCTATAAAAGGATTTTTTATGATTCTTCTTCATTGGCGCAGTGGCTACAGTAATTACTATAGCACTTTGTGCCATCGGTCGTGTTACACGACATGCATGCCTCTGAGCAGGAGCAGGTCTTATGGATAATCTCAGAGGTTCCAGCACTTTCGATATGATATACTTCTCCACAGGAATTGCAAATCCTGTGGTGTATCTCTGAGGTTTCAGAGATAAACTCTTTACACACGATGCAAGGATTTTCCTTTTTTTCATTCATTATTTCAAGCATTTTTTCTCCAAAGTCGCTTTATATTTTTGTCTTTTAGCGACTCAATCCCCTCAAGCGGGTCACGTATCTTGTATATTCTTTGGAGAATTATTTAATTACTTTACAGCAATCAAAGCAGTGCAGAGATAAGGTTTTATTTATGGCCTTGTCTTACGTAATTACCATTTATTATCATCACCCAAGGGTTAAGATAAAGTAATATTGTTTGACATTTTTAAAATTTGCCATGTCTTGCCTTATTTATTTTCTCTATTTTAAGCCAAATCCGATCCATAAAAGATAAGAAATAGCTTTGTGTATAGTTCCCTCCGCACTATTTTGATTGCTGTTTGTTTTTTATCTCGGCCTAGCTTTAGCGAAGCCGGATATTTGTCAATGAACCAGGTTAATATAGTAGTATAGCACATTAAGTGTGTATTGTCAATAGTGATTGGCTGACTATCTAGATTAACATAATAGTATAGCATAATACATGTATATTGTCAATATCAATGAATTAACAAAAAACCACCAACACTTTTTAATGTTGATGGCTAATTTTTAGAAATTAATGTTTTGGAACTGTTTAATCTATTTTTGCAAAAACGATTTCTTTGCAATCTATCTGACAGGCTTTTAGGTGCGCATAGAACGAAGCTTCTTTAAAAATGTCTGGCACGTCATCTAAGTCTCCCTCGAAGTATATTTTTTTAGAAATTTGAATCTCATCACTAAAAAATTCTATGGCCAAACACTCTATCAGCACTTTTGATCCAGGACAATAAGCGGTTATTTTGATAAAAGGTTTGCTTAGCACAAAACAAGCGTGAAGATTGTTAGCCCTTAATTCTTTGAAATAAAATAAGGGTTTAATTTTTTGGCCTCGAGTTGTGCAAATTATTGTTGATTGTCCATTTTCTCCATCTCTCCCACCAGATTCATATTCACAGACATTCACTTCGCACATGCCTTTAAATAGATACTCTGATAAATAGTATGGAATTTTGTATATAAGATTATTCTCTTGAGATTGTTTTAATTCTATTATTAAAGCATCTTTTACTTTTCTGTGCTTAAATCCAAAAACATCAAGCTTATTGCAAATAGCTACAGTATAATTAGGTAGTTTTAATTCTATAGTCATTGTTCCTCCCCTATGGTTATATGAGAATTATCATACTATTTGAATTTTTTTTGTCAATTATATGTAGTGATACATTTTAAGTATGATATAATAAATATATGTTAAAAGATAAAACATTATTTTTAATAGTTATATTTATTGTTTTCCTTGTTATTGCTTTTGCAAGATTTTCTTCATCGGAGGATAGTTGGATTTGTGAAAATGGAAAATGGATAAAACATGGAAATCCATCATCACTTGTTCCAACATCTGAGTGTAAATAAAATTTTTATGGAAAATGACGAATTAAATAAAGAAAATAAATTTCTTTCTCTTAAGACGGGGAAGTATTTTTTGGGATATGCTTTTGTCGGCGGTCTCTCAAATTCTGTAGAAATAGGATTGTTATTTTTGTTGGTAGAGATTTTTGGAGTTTATTATCTTATTGCCTCAACAAGTGTTTTTATTTTTGGATCTATACTTACTTTTATAGGAAGAAAATTTTTTGTATTTAAAGATAAAAATTTAAAAAACATACTTAGACAATTTGCTAAATATGTTTTTATGTTTGTGATAGGTATAGTATTAAATTTTTTTATAATGAGATTTTTTGTAGAAGGTTTGAAAATTCATTATGTTTTTGCTTACATAATATCTATTCTTATAACAGGAATTATTGGTTTTTTATGGAATAAAGAAATAACCTTTAAGAGTTAGTTGCTTTTCTGTTTATCATCGTTTCATATTCATTCTCGATGAATTTTTTCATTTTTAGATCATCTTCTACAAATCTTTTTATTTTTGGATCTTTATCTATATTTTCTTGAGTATAATCGCTAAATACATGTTCTCCTTCAATTGGTGAAGATCCGGAGATTATATGATATAGAGTATGTTTTCTTAATTCGTCTTCGGGCGTATTTTTTAGATTGTTTTTAAGAAATATTATTGCTTTTTCTATGATATCAAAACCATAATAATCTCCTAGGTCTTTAAGCATTTCATAAAGCCTTTTTATTTCAGGTTTTTCATATTCTCTTTTTATCGTTTTTGCTTCGTCACTTATTTTTTTTATGATTTTTTCTTCTTCGGGTGTTAGACTTATTTTTTCATTCATAATATTTTCGGCAAGAAAATTATTATTCCTATGATAGCTGCAATCACTGAAACAACAAGAACGGCTCCAGCTGACACGTCCCTAGTTCTTGTAGTTTCACTATATCCAAGATTTAATTTGTCTCTTGTGATATTTGCAAGTTCTTCTATAGATGTATTTATCATCTCAAGTGATATTACAAGCCCTATTAACAAAAGTATTATAAACCACTCTACTTTAGAAAGGCTTAAAAAAAATCCAAGTAATATGATTATTGTTCCTACAAAAAAATGAAATTTGATATTTCTTTCTTTTGATGCAGAAACAATTCCACGATACGCAAATAAAAATGCTAAAAAGAACTTATTTAACTTGCTAGATATTTTATTATTATTCTTATTTGGCATGTGTTTATTATAAGTATGTAATTAATCAGTATACTTTTATTTTTACATCAGCAATGCCTGCTCTGTCAATTCCTAGTATTTTTGCACCAGCATAGGATAGATCTATTTCAGCTAGATATTTTTTTGTAGTTTTGCTTTTTGAGTATGGTCCACGATCGCTTACTATTGCATCTATTGCTTTTCCATTTTTCATGTTTATAACTTTTATTTTTGTGCCTAGTGGAAGAGTTCTGTGTGCTACAAGTGCAGAGTCAAACATATCAAATTTTTTACCATTTGCCATTTTTTTTCCATGAAATGCTTTTCCATACCACATAGCACGCCCGAAAATTATTTCTATTGGAAAGCTATTTGATGTTATTTGAGGTGTTGTAGTAGCAATGTTTACATTTGTAGTTGAAGAAGCAGTTGCTTCCTGTGCCCTTGTTTGGGTATAATAAAGTAAGAAGTAGCAAAAGCTAATTAAGAGAAAAAGGATATAAATTTTGTGTTTGTTTATTTTCATTAATACATAATAGCATAAATATGAACAATTTTCACGAAGTTTCACAAATAAGAAAAGAAGAACAAAAAGATATTTTTGACGAACCAGAAAAACAGGTTGATTCAGAGGTAATAAGTAAACAACAATTAGATAATTTAGATGATTATGTAGATCAGTTAGCAGAAACTGATTTTGAGCACGAGTTTGAAGACGAGATAAGTGAAGAAACGGCAAGGTTAAATGAATATGAGTTAAGAGAAGACGAGCCATATGCAGTAATAGTAAACAAGACAGAAAAAAGGGGAAAAAAGGAAAAGAGTGGAAAAGAAAAATACGAGCTTTATAATAAGGCTCATGGATCTTCAGAGGATGAATACCTAGGTCATGTTTGGGCTAGTAGTCCAGCACAAGCTCTTTTATTGGGGCATAAAAAGAATTTTAATATGACGGAAAGAACTATTTCTCGTGCTACTGGAATATTTTATAAACCAGAGAAAAAACAGGTGTAGTTATTTTACATTCAAAAAAAAGAACCGTCGGATCATATGACCCGGCGGTTTTATATTTGTTTTTTGTTGTTTTTTAGACTGTAGCCTCTAATTCTAAGAAGCGTTTAATGGCCATCGGAATGATGGGGTCTCTATGGTGATATACCAAGGTGGGGTCATTTTTGACTATTTCCCAATCATACCACCTTGACCCCCCGGCTTCTATTATGCCCTCGGGGTCTACGAGGTAGACAAGAGAAACATAAGGCCCTCTTTCTTCGTCGGGGGTGTATTTGATCCCGACAAAAGTATATCCCGTTGAATGAAAACCTTCGACTCTACTCAATCTATCAAATTGGGTTTGAGGCGCAGGTTTGTTCGCATCCGAAGAGCGAAGTCCTGTTCCGGGGCAGTGGAGCTCATTGGGATATGCAGCCTCATCTGCGGCACGTCTGGCAAGAAATACTTCTATTTTTCCTGTTTTAGGATTTCTCCTTATAGCAACGCCCTCTATCGCAGGAGTCCACCAATATGGGGACATGACATTGAAAAGGTCTGTCCCAAAGGGCTTTTCCGGATTAAGAAAGGGCATAAGTATTGTAAGGATTTTTTTGATTGCTTCTTGTGCGCTTTCATTTTCCCAGACTTTTCTCATTAGCTTTCCAAAGACAGGATCTCTCCTAGTCTTTGGTTTCAGATGCTCACCATTTTCCATAAAGGATAAGAATTGTTCATCCTCTTTTTTTGAAAACAGTGACAGTATGATACGATGAAACTCATCCAAGAGCTTCGATGATCCAATAATCATTTTTAGTTCCTCCTATATTTTTGGATTTTCATATAAAATTAGCACATTATATACTCTTTGTCAACGCTAGGTGTTTAAATAAAAAAACGGGTATGAATTTACCCGTTTTAAGTTTTAAGAAGACTTTTAAGACCCCCAATGAAATCTCCTTTGTGGACAGGCTTTCTTAGAATAATATTGTCCTTAGAATTTTTTTCGTCAGGAATGTAGTTCGTGCAAATCATGATTCGAGTTTCTGGAGAAATACGCATTATTTCTTGTAAGAATGCATTTCCGCAATCATGTGTTTTGTCCTCACATCTCTCGTCTGGCACATATTCTGTGACAAGTATTTGCACAGAGTTTTCTTTTAGAAAGTTAAGAACATCTTTCGTTTCTGAAAATTTGAATATCTTAGCGTCTTTATAAAAAGTAGATATAAATTTCTCATAAACGTTTCTGACACCCTCGTTACGTTCAAATATAACTATCGTGATCATTGTTCCTCCTAATCTCGATTAGATGCATACTAATACACTTATTAATTTTTGTCAAATAAAAAAATAATAAGATACTTTTAACCTTTTATAATTTACTTTGTTATTACACAGCTCTTTGCAACTATGCCGTAGAGTTTGTTTAATATTTTTGTGAGATCATTTATTTGTTTTAATCCACCCTTTACAACTATTGTTATAATTCCTGAGCAATTTGATATGCAACGTGGCTCTATGTTTACGCCAAGCCTCGTAAGTATGATATGTCCATTTTCTGAAAGTGTTTTATTTAGTTTTTCGGAATTCACTTGTCTATTTGTAACCATTATTGTAATTGTTCCTAAATGTTGTTTTTGCATATTATTGGTTTCATAGTTACTTAGTTTCGTAGCTATGGAGTTAAAATTGATGATATAATTAAATTTATTATATCATTAAAAAGATTAATAAAAAATATGCGCTAAAATTAAAAAGTACTTTATCCACAGCCTTTATTATTGACAAGGTGTTTATATGGTTGTAATATCTTTTTATGCCTATTCTAATAAGGAGGAAAAATGGCAAATCAAAATGGAGATAGTGGAGCAAATATTGCTTTAGCTGAAGTGGAGACAAATTTCTCACAGAAACAACAAGGATTCAAGGATGGGAATGTTTTTGACAATCCATTTGACGGAATCTCAGCACAGGAATGCGTTGTGTTTATGCGCGATATTTTAGACAATCCGGAAATCTCTTTAGAATTAAAGGATATTAGGATTACTCAACTACAAAATATGAATCCGCAAGGATTGCGCCTGTGTTATCAAGAGAGTGTATTGCCTCACAAAACCTAACCTAATCTCAGTTCAATTTTACCGTCCACAGTCAAATGACTTGGGCGGTTTTTATTTTGCAAGCCGTCTTTTTATTTTTTGTTAATATTTTTTTGTTTGTAAATAGAGCTTAATATTAAAAAAGGCACCATTCTTTTGTGGTGTCACATTTTTTGTTTATTAAGAGATTGTTTTTAGATAATTAAAGATGTAAAAAATAAGAGTGTTTATGGTTTTTGGATTACTAGACTTTTAATCTAGTTTTAATTCTAAAACCAAAACCCCGCATAAAGCGGGGAGTTGGCGAAAAGCGATTTATGAAGCGTGGTCTCGTTTAAAGCGAGATTGGCCTCTTATTTTTATTATAATTTAATGAATTTATTTGTCAAGTTCTTGCGATAATGGACCACGCCTTGTAAATGTATCTAATAATTAATCAGCTAGTTATATAGCTGGCCAAAAAAAGTATGGATGTAAATAAAATTACATTGCTAGGCAGAATTGTAAATGATCCGGTAGTGAAAAAGACAAAAACCGGAAAAGATTTAACAAGTTGCTCTTTTGCAACAAACCTTATTTGGAAAAGCGCAAAGGGCGCTAACACGACAAAAGAAGTAGAGTTTCACAATCTTATTTTTTGGGGACCAATAGCTTCTATCGCTGGCAAGTATCTAAAAAAAGGAGATAGAGTCTATGTCGAGGGAAGACTTAGAACAAGAAAATGGGAAGACAAAAACAAGGTAATGCACTACAAGACGGAAGTTATTGTGGGGGAGCTTGTGATGCTCGGTGGAAAAAAAGCAGAGCAAACAGCAAAAGAACTTGCTGTTGAAGAAATTATTGTTGAAGAACAATAACTCTTATGTTTCACTTGGCGTTTTTTGATTCAACTTCGGCCGTTGATAAAAAAGCGCCAAGTAGAAACAATGATTTAAATTTTTAAATTTTATAATTCTATGTCAAATTATTCAAAAAGTTTATATTTTATTTTATTAATAATTTTCTTTTTTTCACTTTTGATATTTATAAATATTACTAGAGCTGAGGGAATAATTTTTTCGGAAATAATGTATGATCCAGTAGGATCTGATTCTGGCAATGAATGGATAGAGCTTCTTAATAAAACAACAAGCAGTATATCTATTGGATCGGATTGGAGATTAAGCGACTCATCAAATCACTTGATAAATTTTTATAATGGCCCAACAAGTGTTTGGCCAGGAAGTTTTTTTGTAATAACTCAAAATGCTTCAAATTTTTTAAATAATTACCCAAACTATACAAGTCTTTATAGGCCACTTTATGAATCTTCTTTTTCTTTGAATAATGCTTCTGGAACAATAAAATTATTTCAAGGTTCAAACTTAATAACAGAACAGGGATATACATCGGTAATTGGTGGAAATGGAAATGGAAAAGCATTAGAGAGAGTAACTCCTCAATTTAATGATAATGTATGGACAGAAGGATGGGTAATTGGTGGAACCCCAGGAAGTCTTTCTAATACGCCACCGACTCTTTATGCACCAATTCCTATAATAAAAGTTTCTACTACAACAATTTACGTGGGGAATAGTCTATTATTTGATGCGAGTTCTTCAACCGATCAAAATGGAGATACTCTAAATTATCTTTGGAATATTGGAAATATTGCAAGTTCAACAGATCAAATTTTTACATATTGTTTTCTAAATTCTGGGACATATAACGTATCTCTTACTGTTTCAGACGCTACTTCATCAAATACAGCAAACGTAACAATAAATGTTTTGGAAAATGACATAGAAATTCCCTTGATTAATTATACAGGGAAAATTATATTAAATGAGCTATTGCCTAATCCCGAAGGAGACGATGATGGTGAATGGATAGAATTAAAAAATATATCAAGCGATGATATTGATCTAACAGATTTTTTAATTCAAGATGAGTCTGGAAGAGATTATCTCATATCTCCAGATGATTTTTCTACAACAACAATAAAGGCAGGAGAATTTTTTGCAATTGACTACACTATTTCAAGAATCATCTTAAATAATACCGGAGACAAAGTTACTATTTTTGATAATAATGAAAACAAAATCTCAGAAATTTCTTATTCTAGTGTAAAAGAAGGACAATCTTTTGCTAGATTTACTAATTCTTGGAATTGGACTACTAGTCCAACAAAAGGCTTAGAAAATGTTTTGACAGAAAGCACACAAGAATCTAGTTCCGTTACAATTATTAATAATACTACAAACAATACGAGTGATATCACAAAGCAAGATGATATTATCTGTGATTTAAATAGTTTAAATAAAAGCATTGTTATCTCTGAAATTTTTCCAAATCCAGTAGGTGATGATACCAAAGAATTTATAGAAATTTATAATCCAAATGATTATGATATAAATATTAGCAATTGGAAAATAAAAGATTTGTCGTCGTCATTTTTTAAATTAACGGGCTTGATAAAGTCAAAATCATATTTTCTTATATCAAGAGAAGATTCCAAACTCGCTCTCAATAATTCTAAAGAAGAGATTTTTATTTATGATTGTAAGGATGTTTTAATAACAAATTTAAAATATGACAAGTCATACGAGAATCAGTCATATTCTTATAACTTATTAAACAAAGAATATTTTTGGACAAAAAACACGACACCAGGAGAAGAAAATATTTTTGATATTAAAGAAGATGTGGACAGTAAAGAAATAGCCACCTCGACTATTATAGAAGAACTTTATAAAGACGAAGAAGAAGCAATGCAAGAATATTCAAGTGTATTTTTTAATGAGCTTTCCCAAAATGAAACTGTTATTGGATACGGAGCTATTGTTTTGACTCAGAATAAAATTTCAAATAACTCAGCGTATATTTGTAACTATAAATTACAAGAAAAAATTGTTGATTATTATGATTGTATAAATTTATATTTCAATGGAAAGTGGCCAGCTATTAAAAGAGGTTCAATTATAAAGTTCAGCGGAAAGTTTTCACAAAGCGCAAGTTCTAAAAAAATCAAAATTTCAAAAAAAGAAAATATTGAAGTTGTAGATTCTGTAAAATTATTGAGTCCGGATGAAATTTTAATTAGTAACATAGATGAAGGATTACTAGGATCTTTTATTTCTATAAAAGGAAAAATTTCTAAGTTAAATCAAAAAAGTTTCAATATTAAACTTGATGAAGAGGAATTTAAAATAAAAATTGTCACAAAGGATATAGACTTAAAAAGTTTTATTAAAGAAGAAAATGTTTTCGTAAGTGGGATAGTTTTGAAAGAAAAAGATTCTTTTATTTTGGCACTTGGCAACAAGAGCGATCTCATTAAAGATTTACAGGTAGAAGAAAATATAGATATCTTGGGAGAGAAAATAGAGAGCAAAGAAACTATTAATCTAGTTGAAGATAAAGAAAGCTTTTTTATAAAAATAGTTTCTAATATAGGAAAATTTTTTGGCTCAATTAGAAGTAGTTTTGTGAATAAACTTTTCGCATCTAAATAAAAAAAATCTTCCCTCACTCACCTATTTGAAGAATCAAAATCAATTGATTGTTTTGAAGGTAAGCAAGAGAAGATATTAAAGCGACATCTTTCTACTCAGCCCTACGTTTTATTGTAAAGCATTCTAGGAGAAGAAAAATATCATTTTTATTATAACTCTTTTGCAAATGAAGTCAAATAAAATTTCAAAGAATATAAAAAAGTAAAAAAAGTCTAATAAAAATGAGTTTTTTGGAGATAGCAAATCGTGATTTTAGAAAAAATATTTATAACAAAATAGTATTTATGAAATTAAATTTAATAATAAAAGTAATATTTACTAAAAAATATTTTGTTCAAACAAGTCTATTGTCTGTATATTGTATTGGTGATAGAGAAATGAAAAATATTTTACAAAAAAAAGAAAACCCAGTTTTGACTTTGGATTTTGATTTAAAAGATAAAACTCTTTATTAATATTTTTTATCAAAATATAAATTAAGATAATATTTATACATAGCACCAATATTTTTTGGAATTTGTTTTTTAGAATTTATTATTTTATAGTTAGAAAAGTGATTTTTATTTATATTATATTTTTTTGACAGAGCAATTTTTATAAGATAACAAGTGGATAAATCTTGTCTATTATTTTCAGTTTTAAATTTTCCTACGTATTGACCCAGAAAAACTTTTTTACTTGTGTTTATTTTTAGGCCAATTTCGTTTTTAGCAATTCTTTTTAGTGTATCATTTATATTTTCTGATTTAAATATTCTTAGTCCTGGCAGTGCCCATTTGCCTCGATATGGCGCAATAGATCTTTTTAGTATTATCACACTACCCTCTTCACATTCAAGGATAATATCAAAGGTTGCAATTACAGACCATTTTAATATTTGATCAAATATTTTTTTTGGAGCAAGCTTTATTTTTGACATATCAATAAATATTTATTTTTTAGCATCTTTATTTATTGTATAACATAAATAACTTAGCTTACAATAGAATACCCTCGGTATTGATAAGTATTTAAAAATGATATAATGTATAATAGAATTTAGAATATAGAATGCTGAATAATGAATTTAAATATATTATTCGTTTATTATATAATTAATTCAAACTTCAAAGTTTATCATTCAAAATTAATGTTTGCCCTCATAGTTTAATGGACCCGCGCCATCGTTTTACTTTGGCGGGGCAAGCAGTGCGGATATAAAAATTATAAAAGTTTACTGAATAATCTCTTTGTAAATATGCCCTCATAGTTTAATGGATAAAACAAATCCGTCCTAAGGATAAGCTGGAGGTTCGATTCCTTCTGGGGGCACCACACTACACTGTGTGAAATCTCAAATTACAAATAACAAATTCTAAAAAATTTGATTTTATTATTTATATAACTATCTTAGTAGGTATATTGAATTAGTAAAGGATTTATGTGTAAATAGATGTTGGTATATAGTCGTTGTTGATTTATTTTTTTTAATTTTATATACTTTACTTAGGTAAAGTGATAATAATATGCAACAGAACAAGAAATTACAAGAAAGTTTTTATAAAAAAATATTGAGTTTAAAAAACAAAAAAGATTTGACTCATTTTTTTAATAATTTTTTTTCGCAAAACGAATTAAATGAGCTTACAAATAGGTTTTATGTTGCAGGTCTCTTAAACCAAAACATTTCTTATATTAAAATACAGGAGAATACAAAAATAAGTTCTCGTACAATTGCAAAAATTTCCAAGATTGTAAAAAATAAAAGAAACAACTTTTTATAAGCTTTGATACAGGCTTTAATTTTGAGTGGAGACAAGATAATGTTTCGTGTATATTCTTTATTGTAAATTTGCTAAAATGTTCCACGTGGAACATTATGCTATTTTTTGGCTTGTATAAAGCAATGTTGTAATAAAGCTATAATTTTATTGACTATATAAAGTGTCTTTGTTAACATAAAAGATACATAAATTAGGAGGATGGTATGTCAAGTATTATATTATTTGAAGAAGATGAGTGTTTGTCTTGTATTCAGGGTATATGCGTTGAAGAGGCTCCAGATAGATTGCCTGGCATTATATATTTTAATTATTATCGTAGTTCAATTGGAGATATATGTAAATTTTCAGAAATACAAGAAAAGACTATTTTTGTGGCTAATTGGGAAATGGGTTTAAGATTTGATGAGAGTTATCGTCTTTATTCTATGCACAATAAAAGAGAAGATTTTTACCCTTTTGTACAAAATGTGCTTAGTAAAGAACCAAATTTTCTAAAATTTTACCCAACAAACGCAATTGTTTTGAAAATTGGTATATTGTTGCATAAGGATATAATAATTCATGACGTTGGTAGTTGGTTAATAACAGATCACTTGTTGTTTTTTAAAGACAACATTTTCCCTATATAGAAGCACTATAAATTATTAAATGTTAGATGCATAATCTGACGTTTTTTATATATAAAATATTTAGTACCCGTATGGCCATAACTAGACGATGAATTTATTTTAAGTATTCTGTAACATAGAAATGTTTCACGTGGAACATTTTGTTGACTTTTGTTTATTTCAAGCCATTATTTTCTATTGAATTATAGATATTTATATGCTAATGTGATTAAAATAATAAAAATACAGGAGGAGATAATGACAAAGCTTACTTTTGCAATAAGAAGATTTGCCTCAGACACTCTTCCAGGGGTATTTATTTCTATTGGAGGAGGTATAGTAAATGAGTTTTTTATAGCTCAAATGAATTTTAAGCAGATTTTGATATCTAGGCTTATTTCTCTTGTGGTAACTTTTACAACTTCCTGGGTTTATGCAGAAACTCGTGATACATTTTTAAATCTTTTTAGATATAGCGAAAAAGAAGGTAAAAATTTTAAATATTGGGTTATTAATACATCTTGTTCTATGTATTTTGGAGGATCTTTATATTTAATAATACTTGCTATATCAGGAGTAGATCAAGAACAAGCAAAAATAGCGCTAGGCAACGTTTTACTTGTAAAGGCTTTTGTAGGTTATCCTTATGGGATTATACTTGATTTATCAAGAAAGTTCTTTAAAGCAGATAAAAAAAGATAAATCCGCATCTTAAATAAGAGGCGGATTTTTTAATATATTAAACTATTATATTTTATAAAAATGTTCCACGTGGAACATTTTATAGTTTTTTAGCTTGTATAAGCAAAATAAATAGAAGTAATTTATATACAAGTATCTACTTCCCATAATATGTATTTTAAGTAGGAATCAGTCTTAAATGTTCCACGTGGAACATTATGCTATATTCTGGCTTGTATAAGCCAATTTAGTAAAAGTATATTATGAGGTTAAAGAGCTTTTGCTCCTCGACTCTATTTTGACTCACTATGTTTGTTCAGTGTCGCTCGAGGTTGTTTTTCATTAAATTAGTTTTTGGGTTGTTGTTTATGAAGATGTTTGATTAACTTTACGAGCTTTGTCAAAACAAAAAACTCCCCAGAAGATTTTTTTCTAAGGAGTTTGCACTCCCCAACATTAGGCCTATTACCAAGCAGATGAGCTTAATAATTTCCAGTTACATTCTTATTTGAGAAGCATTAATTTTTTTGCAAATAGTCTCTTTTTTCGTATGGTTTTTTATTTATTCTCACCATTTTGGTAGGAAATAAATTTTATTGTGTTTTATTTTTGTTTTTCGATTAAAAAGATAATTTGCTATTTTTTCTCTATTACAATTATAGCATTTTTTGTAATTGGGGTCAACAGTTTATATTATGGCTTAAAATGGAGAAAATATAGAGTATATTAATATATTAATTATGACATATTAATACACTAAAGTCAAACGTATATTAACATGCCTGTGGATAAGTCTGTGGATATGTTGTTAGCCGTGGGGATAACTATTTGAAAGCCCAATATTTATAGTATTAAAAAAGTGGATAATTCTGAACATGGATATGGGCTTGGGATAAGCAGCAAGAAATGAATAGCATGTTGATCTTTGTGTTACTAAATATATTAATCAAGTATCGAATAATTTTTTGTATTTTAGAGATATGTGAATAAGTTTATGTAGTCTATAAATTAGTAGAATTTTTTCATTTACTATGATAAAATGTATTTATAAATTTTATTTATGAAATGTTCAGCTATGCTTACTATATTAAGACGTTAGTGAGCGACTGGACAAAAAACAAAATGGAAATAAATAGTTTATTAAAAGAAGCTGTTGAAAAAGGTGCGTCAGATCTTCATTTGGCAGTAGGACATAATCCCATTATAAGAATTGATGGAGAAATGATAGAATTAGATAGTTACGGAGAAATATCTGTTACAGAGAATAAAAAAATGATTGATAGTATTTTGACAGTGAATCAAAAAAAGAAATATCAAGACGAAAGAGAGTTGGATTTATCTTATGAAATAAATAAGGTTGGAAGATTTAGAATAAATTTATTTTGGGAAAGAGATAATCCAGGACTTGTTGCAAGAATTATAAATCATGAAATTCCAGAACTTGAAGATATTGGATTGGGTGAAGTTGTTTTGAAAATGCTAAAACAAAAACAGGGACTTATACTTGTTACTGGTCTTACGGGAAGTGGAAAGTCAACTACACTTGCCTCTATGGTGAATTATTTGAATAAAAATGATTCTTTAGCAATAGTTACATTAGAGGATCCAATAGAGTATCTTTTTCCAAAATCAAAAAGCATAATTGCTCAAAGAGAATTAGGATCTGATATGCTTAGTTTCGCAGAAGGATTAAGACATGTATTAAGACAAGATCCAAATGTTATTATGGTAGGAGAAATGAGAGATTTAGAATCTATTGCATTAGTTTTAACGCTTGCGGAAACAGGACATTTGGTTTTGGCTACAATTCATACACCAAGTGCAGCACAAGTGGTAGATAGAATAATAGATGTTTTTCCAGCCTACCAACAGCAACAAATTAGATTACAGTTTGCAACTATTTTAACGGGTGTAATATCTCAACAATTGTTGCCAAAGAAAGGCGGAGGAAGAATTGCTGCAAGAGAGGTATTATTAAACACCCCAGCAGTTTCAAACATTATAAGAGAAAACAAAATCCCACAGATAAAAACAGTTCTTCAAACTAGCGCAGACAAAGGCATGATGACAATGAATCAGTCAATTAAGTCTCTCTATGAAAATGATTTAATAGATAAAGATATTGCAAAAAGTTATTTTGTCGAAGAAGATTAATCACTTAATATATAACATGCCCGGACTGTTGTGCGCGATGTTGCAGGCGGGAGAATAAAAACTATGGAGAAAAATAGTTTGATAATTTTAGCTGCAGGAAGAGGAAAAAGAATGAATTCTGATATGCCTAAGGCCCTCACCAATTTAAATGGAATATCTTTGATTGAAAATCTTTTAAATACAATTAAAGAAACGAGTCATAGAGACGTTTCTATTATAGTAGGCTTTAATGGTGAGATGATTATAGAAAAACTTGCAGGAGCTTCATATAATTTTTTTTGGCAAAGAGAACAGCTTGGAACAGGACATGCTGTGAAACAAGCAGAAGAATTTTTGAAAGGAAAATATGACAATCATTTGATTCTTTGTGGGGACTCACCATTTATTTCAAAAGATACTATAGAGAGCATTATAAGCGCACATGAAAAAGATGCATCCGTTATTACAATGGTAACTTTAAAATTAGAAAATTTTGATGGTGAAAATAATGGTTTTTATCATTTTGGAAGAATTATAAGAGATGAGGATGGAGCTGTCTTAAAAATTGTAGAATTTAAAGATGCAAGCGAAGAAGAAAAAAATATTACAGAAGTAAATGTAGTCGTTTATTGCATTAGAGATAACTGGTTATGGAAAAATTTAGAAGAAATTAAGAATAACAATAATCAAAAGGAGTATTATCTTACAGATTTAATTCAAATAGCAAGATTACAAGGACTTAAAGTGAATTCGATTATTTCTTATAAAGGTTTTGAGATGATGGGTGTCAATACACCAGAGGAATTGTTGAGGGCACAGGAGATATATAAAAAAAGCCATAGCTATTGACATTATTTTGTTTTTACATTAGTATTTTTAAGGTAATAACTTTATTTATCCTGTTTACTCGCTGAGTTTGAATATTAACAAAGTGGGTAACTGGAGCAAGGAAATATATGAAAAAAGAAATCAAACAAGGAATAATAGGATTAGAAATAGAACCAGGCATGATTGTCAGAGTTCATGAGAAAATCAAGGAAAAAAATGCAAAAGGTGAAGAGAAACAAAGAGTTCAAGTTTTTGAAGGTATTGTGATTGCAAGAAAACATGGAAAAGAGGCAGGAGCAACAATAACAGTAAGAAAAGTTTCAGACGGTGTTGGCGTTGAAAAAATATTTCCAGTACATTCACCACTTATAGAAAAAATAGAGGTTAAGAGTAGAATAAAATCTACAAAAGCAAAGCTTTATTATCTTAGAAGTTATAAAAAAAGACTCAAGAAGGTTGCTATTTAAATTATTTTGGCACGGGTGGCGGAACCCCGCACAATTCCTCTTCGGCAAGCTCAGAGTCATTTGCGGGGCAAGTGGTATCGCTTGCTAGAGTGGTGGAACGGTAGACACGCAAGCTTGAGGGGCTTGTAGGAAAATTTTCCTGTGGAGGTTCAAATCCTCTCTCTAGCACCATTCTAATTTTGAAATTTATCATTTGATATTTGTAATTTAATCAGGGGTCCTTGGCTCAGTTGGTTAGAGCGTCTCGTTTACACCGAGAAGGCCATAGGTTCGAATCCTATAGGACCCACCATTCGACTCATTCCGCTTTGCGGAATTCGCTCATGGTCTTCATTCCGCTCTGCGGAATTACGACCATACTCATTATATAAATGAGTCGAATGCCCTGAGTTTATCGAAGGGCACGAGAAAAACGTTTTCCATTGGAATCGAGTGTCCTGAGCGAAGTCGAAGGACAGAATAATAAAATCATATATGTCATTCTTTGTTTATATTGCCAGGTGTAAGGATAAAACCCTATATACTGGGTATTGCAAGGATTTAAAGTCTAGAGAGAATAAACATAATATAGGAGAAGGCGCAAAGTATACTAAGTATAGAGTGCCTATAAAAATCATATATTCTGAAGAATTTGAAATTAGGAAAGAGGCAATGGCAAGAGAAAGACAGATTAAATCTTGGACTAGAAATAAAAAAGAAAATCTGATAAAATATAGAGACTCTGAAAATATCAAATTTTCAATTCCCAATGTCAAATCAAGTCATAAGATCAAATGACATAAAATTGGACATTATAAATTTGAGTTTTGAAATTTATTTGTAATTTGAAATTTGTCATTTGAAATTAAATTAGGGGCTTGTGGCTCAGCTGGTTAGAGCATCTGCTTTGCAAGCAGAGGGTCGTGGGTTCGAATCCCACCAAGTCCACCATCAAAGAATCTCTCCCAAAAAGGAGAGTTTTTTGTTTGACAAAATATTTTTATATTGATAGTGTTTATTAAAGTTTATAATACGGAGGAAGCATGATAAAAGTAGGTGATCATTATTATCCAAGTAGCATAGAGGATTATCTAAAAATATTTTTAGATATGAGAGATAACCATTCAAATGAATTGCCAGATGTAGATGTTAGAATATTGGATGGGTTTGATAAAGACAGTAAATCTATTATTAGATGTAAATATAAGTGTCGGGGCAATTATATATTTGGTTTATCCTTGAGACTTGAGGCGGTTGTAGTGAAAAAACTAGTCACTGACATTGGGCTTATTAAAAAAATAAAGCAGTTTAGAAATCACGATTTCAGGTTTTCTCATGGGGAATTTACGACTTAAGAAGAGATAGACATGATAAATGATATTTTAAACGATGTTATAGATTATCTACAAAAAAACAAGGCATCTTAATAGGTGCCTTTTTATTATGATAAAAAAATCACCAAGCTATTAAACTTGGTGATTATCTTTTAATTTTTGATAATACTTATCTGCTCTACCTATTGCGGTTATGAGCATTAACTGTTTGTCACTAAAATCCGTTTCCTCATCGATAGTATTTTTATCTAAACTAGTCTTGTAGTCAAACAATCCATTTGAATTTGTTCTGGTGTATATTTGAAACATATCGTAGTTCATTGTGAGTTCCCACCCTATCTCAGATATACTAAGCAGGGCGTTTTCTATGGCTTCTTCAAGGCTTTTAAAGTCATTTTCACAGTTTATGTACTCTCCATTTTTCTCTATTCCGTATTCCCATTTAGACGACAATGGATTTTGTCTCGTATATATAGAAAGAGATGACGTTTCTTGAGCAAATTTCCATTTGTAATTTTCAATGTGCATCGCAATATTTTTTTCGGCGATTTCAGCATCTAAAACCGGAACAATCAATTCAGCACTTGTGCTTACTATTTTATACTCATAATCCCCATCAAAGTTTTTATGAATATAAAACTCAAAATTATCGTTTTGAGCAAAGAGTTTCCAGGCGTGTCGACTGATGTGACCCTTAGCTTTTTCAAAAGCTTTTTTACAGCTAGAAGCTCCAGTTACCACCTGTCTATTGAGAGCATATTCAACATGCGTATTTCTAGAACATATGTATATGTTCCAGTATTTCTTTTCTTCTTCAATGGCAATTAGTTCATAGCCACCATAAACCAAGGTTTTTTTATTTGATTTTGACACATTTCCTCCTATAAATTTTTTAGTAATATTTAAAACTACTATGAATAATAACAAAAGTCAAGGTGGGCGAGTCATATAAAAAAGAGGCGATTTTTTTCGCCTCTTTAGATTAGTGTTTTCATCATTGATCTAATGCATCTAGAACTTTTTGAAAGATTTTTTTCATTCTTTCTGGATCCTCGATTTTCAATGCAAGCTTTTCGCACAGCTTCTTTACCCGTTCATTTTCAGAGCTTAGATTTTTTAGAATGACATCCTTCTTGCTTTCAAGTAGTCCTTTAGAAATTTTCAATGCAAGCTTTTCACAAAGTTCAACAACATATTTATTCTCAGACCTTTGACAATCTATTAGATATTCCAAATACTCGATTAAATCTTTTTCATCTATTTTTAGTGCAAGTTCTTTGCATAGATTAGAAAGATGTTTGAACTTCAGATGAATGCTCTGAGCTTTTTGACAAGCGATTAGATATTTGAGTTCTTTTGCCAAATCTTCTGAGCATATTTTCATGGCAAGTTGTTTGCAGACAAATTGATCAAACCAATCACTACCGAAATTAATACTTGCTATAAGACTTGTTTGATCTTTTATTGGACCATCAAACCAATTAATTATTTGATATTCTCTATGGACTAAATTTTTCACAAAATATTTTAGATATTTTATTAACTTTTCTTTTGAAATCTTTGATAACAATTCTTGAACAATGTCCCGAGTATCAGAGCTTATTATAGGGCCACATTTAGAGGCAATATCAAGAATATAATAAAAGTTTGTAATTACAATTTCTTCGCTTACCTTTAGAAGTAGTTTTCCATAAAGTGTATTTCTACTAAGATACCATTTTTTTGCGCTTTCTGATTGTTTTTCTAGAAGCCATTTAAAATGCTTTTCTATGTGTTGTGTTGGAATTTTTAAAGCAAGGTCTTGATAAAGAGTAGAATCATCATCAAAAACACTCCTATCAACAAGATATTCAAAATATGGAATAAGATCTCCTTCTGGAATTTTCATTGCCAATTCTTTACATAAGGCACTGTCTTTGCGAATGAAGCATTTTAAGTGACTTGCTAATGAACCGGCGTCAATCCTAAGGGCAATTTCTCTACAAAGATAAGCTATTTCTTTGTCATTTGAATTTTGATAACCAAGAATTTCTTCTAATAATGGTTCTACTTTGTCTTGAAATTTTTGACCATTAAGGCTGTTTAGTCCTTGTAAAAATTCCAAGTCTGTAAGTCCATTGGATCTGATGATTTGCCACAAGCTATTCATTTTTTCCTCCTAGCTTTGTTTTTTTAAGTTGCTTTTTTGTGATTTGCCATAAACAAAAAATCCAGCCGAGCTGGATTTATATGTTATGCTTTTTGTTTTCTTCCTTTTGCTTTTGTCTCGAGCATCAGTTTTTTGGCCGCAAGACGTTTCTTGGTTTTGTGATTACTTGTCTTTTGCGGTCTTCCAACAGCGTGGTCTCTTTTTGCCATATAGTTGATATTATGAATATAAGATATTTTATCCTTTTATAGGAATAAAGTCAATCTACTTATAATTATGCTTTAAATGGTATATTTTCAAAAACAATATTTTAATATTTTTATAAATAAAATAGAACCCGTCTTTGATAATCGGGTTCTATCGTGGTTATTGTATTTTCATGAGATTTTTAATTTTCTTCCAGGCTTTTGAACTTGGGTGTTTATTTGTATTTATAAATACCTTTATTCCAAAACATTTAAAAAACCCTCGTGAAGAGTCAGAGTCACTTATACCTAGAACATACTTGTTATTACTAATAATTTCTTTAAGGGTTTTTGAATCATTGCAAACGATTAACTCACTTATTAGTATGACATTAAAATCCAAAAGGTTTTTTTCAGACAGATTAACCACCGGCGTGATTTCAGAAGTAATTTCAAGGGTTATCCCATCTTCTTGTGCAATTGGTATTAATAGGTTCAGAAATTTTAATTTCCACGCATTAATATCAAGTAGCACCATTTTAATGGTTTTTTGCTGATTCGACATTATTCCTCCCAATATTTAGTTAATCAATTTTAACATATTTTTTTATTTTGTAAAGAGTTGTGGACTGAAAATGTTTTATTTTCATAGTATTTTTGCTACTATGATTTTATGAGAAAAATTTTATTAATTTTTGTATATATTTTTGCATTTTTTGGCTTTATTATGGCAATAGGATTTTTTGCTGTGAAATTTGAACTTACAAATGTAAAGGGCACTTCTGATGATAAAAGTAGTATTTATAATGATTTTGCATCAAAACAAAAAGGATCATTAGATCAAAGTCAAGATATTGAAAATTCTTCTAGCACCCTTTCAAGCTTCATCGATAAAATTGATGCAAGGATTAAGAGTTTGGAGACATTCAAGAATAATGAAAAAGAAAATTTATGTAAAATCTTTGTTGTTTCAAATTATTCAGACTACAATGCAAAAGTAATGTTTGATATTTATAAAAAATATTCATCAGCTCAAATATTAGATAAAATGGTTTTCGCATTTTCACTTAAAAAAGATATTTCAAATTTTGATGATCAAGTAAAAAATTGCAAAGATACGAACATAACAGACACCACACTAAATGAGAAATTATCTAACATCAAAAATCAAAATATTTTTGTTTGGCAAAATAGCGAACATTGGGCTATTATAAAAAGCGCACTTATAAAAGATAAAGATAAAATAAATGAAGTATCTCGTATAACAGGTGTTGATTCTAGAAAAATAGTCTCTATTCTTATAGTAGAGCAATTAAGATTGTATTATACACAGAGAGAGCTTTTTGAGCGTGTTTTTAAACCACTTCAAATATTAGCAAGTGCAAATAAAATGGCTTGGGGTATAATGGCCATAAAAGAAAAAACAGCTATTGCCATTGAAAATAATCTCAAAGATAAAAATTCTGATTTTTATCTTGGTAGTGATTATGAAAATATGTTGGCCTTCAAGACCAATGATGTAGTCAAAGAAAGATACGATAGACTTATAAATGAAAAAGATCATTACTATTCATATCTTTATGGCGCGCTATATATAAAGCAAATTGAAGCCCAGTGGAGTAAACATGGATATGACATAAGTGATAGGCCAGAAATACTTGCTACCATATTCAATATTGGTTTTAAAAACTCTATTCCAAAAGAAGATCCACTTGTTGGAGGGTCAAGTATAGATATATTAGGATATAAATATAGCTTTGGTTCACTATCTCACGAGTTTTATTATTCAGGAGAAATGGAAGATGTATTTCCATTTGAAAAATAGATATTTTCAATCTAAATACTTGTGTAAATAATTAAATAAATCAGTTGAGTTTTTTATAAGTTTGATTTCAAATCCAAGTTTATGATAAATACCAGATGAGTCTTTAGAGTCATCTAAGAGCAACACATCCCCGTAGGATAGGTTGTTTTTTTTTTCAGATATGAGTCAAAAAACGGAATTTGATTATTCATGGTATCATATTTTAGTACCCCGAGTTCACAGGATATAAGAAAATCATCAAAAATATTATTTAGAGAAAGGCTGGGTATGGTAAATTTTCTAAAAGTATCCATATTATCAGTGGCTACAATTACTTTTATTTTTTGTTTTTTTATATCTTGGATTAAATCTATAATCTCTGTAGAGCCAAAGGTCATATTTTTACAGCTTTCTTCTAGACTAGAGCGCACTATTTCATAATTTAGATTATTAGCATTTGCAAGATACTTACACACTTGCTCATAAGTTAATTCGCCTTTCATCCATTTGGGAATAAGATTTTTATTTTTTTTAAATAGCCAATCTTGAATAATTTGGTAGTAATTATTATATTTATGATTTGCATTTTCTAATTGAGACCAAAAAAAAGAATAAGAAAGTGTTTTGTGCCAATCTATGAATAATACTTTTGGTATATTTATTTTAATCATAGTTTAAGTATATCAAAAAAATAAAACTATTTTTATCTTGAAATGCAGGTATTGTGAATTGACACAGGTATTTATGTGTGATATTGTGTAATGTTCTTAAATAAAAAATTAGTTCTTAGGAGGAACAATGGAACTACTGCAACGAATACACCCCAAAGACATTAAGCTCCCTTTTCAGTTTTATGGAGCTTTTGCAGGAACTGGAGATTCAAAATTCGGCGCTACTGAATCAGAGATGATTGCAAAGAACATTGTCATTATTTCTCGTAAAGAAAATAAATGGCAACCGTTTTCATGGAATGAGTATTGTCTGGCCTGTAGTCATGAAGCCACTGATGATGAAAAGTATATTCTTGATAGACTAGTTAAACAGGAATACCTTTCTTTTAATGAAGGGAAGTATTCGATAACGGAGTCGTTTTTAGAAGCTTTAAAGGAATATATTTAGTAGTTTTTGTAAAAGTTAATTAAGTGGAGAATTATTCTCCACTTTTTATTTTCATAAAAAATAAAAATACCCCTAGCAACAGAGGTATTTTTTAAAGAAGCATTATTTTTTTGTAGTTTTCTTTTTTGCTACTTTTTTCTCAACAACCTTTTTCACAGTTTTTGGCTTAGCAACGGCCTTTTCTTTTTTTATAGAAACTTCTTTCTTTTTTGTTGCATCATTATTTTTTACTGGTGTTGGAGAAAAGTGTTTTAAGATCTCATCTAGTTTGTCATTTAGAATTTTGAATTGTTTATCAAATTGAGAGGCATTGTTTGAACTACTCTTGGTATCTTTATTTCCACCCTCTTGTTTTTCAAAACACACTGAGCAATATACGGCTTTACCATTTGTTGGTCTAAATGGAACTTCGCAAGCTACTCCACAATCTGCACAAGTTGCTTTGAAGAATTCTCTATCCCCATTACCTTGTCTAGAAGATTTTCTAAAATCTGGTCTAGGAGATGATCCAGAGTTGTTTTTCTCTCTAAAACAATCACTACAGAAAATTGGCTTATCACTTGATGGTTTAAATGGAACCTCACAAGAAACTCCACATTTATCACAGATTACTTTGTGCATTTCTTGTTGTTCTCTTCTATTGTCGCGATTATCAAATCTTCTTCCAGAGTCACGTCCTCTAGAATTGTTTCTTCCATTAAAATCTCTCATAATTTTGTAATTACTAATTATACTAGAAGTTTAGCTTTTTAATTGATAAAAGGCAAGAAAGAAATAAAAAAAGAGCCCTCTTTAGCGAAGGCTCATGTTGTTAAATTATTACATTAATTATATCAACAATCCAAGATGTAACATATGCTAATATAGCACACCCTGGAAATGTTAATATCCAAACGAGGATAATGCTTCTTGCAATTCCCCATTTAACATTTTTTAGACTTCTAGCACCAGCAGAACCCATTATGGAAGTGTTAATGGTATGTGTGGTTGAAAGGGGGATGCCAAATAAAGATGCTGTTAAGATGGTGGTAGATGCTCCAAGCTCCGCAGCAAATCCTTGGGGTGGCTTTAGACTGACCATTTCTATTCCAACTTTTTTTATAATTTTCCATCCACCAATGGATGTGCCAATACCCATTGTCAGTGAGCAGAGTAGAATAACCCATATAGGTACACTAAACTTCTGTAAGACTCCGCCGACAACAAGTGTCATACAAAATATTCCTATGAATTTTTGTCCATCGTTCATGCCATGATTATAGGCAGTAAATATTGAGGAAAATATTTGTAATCTACCATAGACAGCTTGAGATGATCTTACGTTAAATAATGGAGATAGAAATATAACTATTCTCATAAAAAACCATCCAAGACCAAAGCCCAGTATAGTAGATGCAAGTAGCCCATATCCTATTTTTATCCAGCCAGATGCAAGTAGTGCTTGTGGACCAGCTGTATAAAAAACAGCTCCAGTTAGTCCCGCTACTAGGGCATGAGATTCACTTGTTGGAATGCCATATTTAGCAGCAACACTGCTCCAAGTAATAAGGCTAAACATTGCTATCAGAATAATCTGAGGAGTTACAATGGTAACATCGATTATTCCTTTTCCAATGGTGTATGCAACTGCTGTCCCAGATAGGGTGCCGAGTATATTAAAGGAAACAGCCATAAATACAGCCTGACGAGGTGTTAATACCTTGGTAGAAATAACCGTTGTAATGGCATTTGGTGCATCAGTCCAACCATTTACAAATTCAGCTATTAAGACTGAGATTAGTGTTAGCCACAAAATCAATTCCACTATTCCTCCTTTAGTTGAGGGTTTGATAAATGGTGGTTGCCAAGTGATTATTATCATCAGTAATAGTTTCGAGCGCTTTTAATATTTCGTCAGATCCTTTTAGGTTTGCCATACCACGCTTTGTTAGTGGTTGACCATTATCATCTGAATGCCATAACGCATGAAGACCACTAGCTCTTAACTCATCACCTTGATGCTCTAATTTACTTATGGTTTTAATGCATTGCATTATTTTTTTATGATGTTTTTGCCAGCCAGGTTGACAGAATAGACTCATCATAGTGATCAGTTCTGTGCTACCCTTTACGATTATTTGACCAAGTAAAAGCATTGGATTGTTAGTTTCCTTTAGTTCATATATTTTCATTATTCTAACAACACCCCTACTTCCATCGAGAACCTGATCCATTGAATGGACTAGTCTTGATGCCATTTCATGACTTATCCAACTTGTAAGGGAAATTTCATTAAGTTTGCTAATAATTTGCTCAACAATAGCATCCCCATCTTTTTCAAGGTTTTCGATTCTAAAACAAAACTCTTCTCTTTTTTCTTGATCGCCGTATTTTTCTAATAGATTATTTAGGCAATCAGAGGATTCTTTCACTTTTTCTGTGAGTTTTAAAAAGAGATCCATTAGTTCCAAATCCTTGGTGTTTCCGAATAGTTTCTTTAACAATAGTTTAATAGACGGTTTCATTGTATCCTCCCATATTATATTCAATTAACCCAATATTAGCATGTATTTATATTTTGTAAATGGTCAATAATACGTTATAACAAAATTTATTTAAAAATAAAAAGAGGTGTTTTAGGCACACCTCAAAAAGCCATTATTAAATCTAGAAATAGTCTACAATATTGTGAGCATATATACTACGCGAGTTGTTTATGTTCAAGAAAGCTTTTTATGGCTATCCAAACATCCTCGGATTTGTTTTCATAGATGTCAATAAAATCATTTATTCCGCAACGTTTTAAATTTTCGGAGAATGAAGACATAACACTCCAACCAATGATTTTTTGACCATTGACCTGTAGGCCTAGAATGATTTTTTCACTGTCTAGGAAAGTTTTTCCAGACACGATAACTAGACTTGGTTTATGGTTTTCTGCTAGCTCCACACAATTCCACGGATACGCCCAAACAATATTTAGATCATAATGATCTGATTTTGCATGGTGAGTGATTAGTTTAACTAGTTCGGTTTTGGACCAAAGGTCATCATCGATGATTAAAATTGTATATTCCATAATATCCTCCTTGGATACATTATTTTAGTATTTGACTTTCTAAATTTTTAGATAATCATAGTATATTAGGATAATTATAAAATTTTGTCAATGTTAAAATTTAAATAAACAAAAAACTCTTTAAATAAAGAGTTTTTTGTTTATAAAGTAATGTAAATTTAATGGGAGTCGTGTAGTAAGGGGCGTTAGAATAATAATTAAAAGGCAAGATGAGTATATTTATATTCCTGATTTAAAAATGTATGCTGATTTATAGTTTACCCTACTGTGCTACTCACTATATATTTTTAAAGCTCTTATTCCCACCCTTACATAACGGAGCTTTCTTGGTTGAGGACGTTAGAAGTATGATTGTGGGCAATTGTTAAAAAATATAATAAAAAAGCGCGATCGTTTGTTCAACCGCGCTTATCAATGAAAGACTTAGGGTTATTTTGGAAAATAACCAAAGAAGAATCCGTGCTCCATAATGAAGTTATCGTTGTAGTGGTTTGGATTAGTACGAGTTAAATCGTCTTTAGTATAGGAATGAATATTGTGCCAGGATATCAAAATTTCTTTATCTAAAGTAATGATTGGATGAGAATAATCTATTCTATTATTATCCTCATACTCAATTACGGGTTCTTCAATTTTCACAAATCCACCATCACTTTTAAGTATGTCTTGACCAGAATTAATATACTGACCAATAATAGCAAATAATTCTTGTGATAGATTTGGTCTCCACAAAAGCTCTTTACTTTTTTCCATTGTGGCTTTTTTGGGTATCAATGCCCAACTTGCAATATGGTCACCAAAACCCCACAATGTTTTAATTTTCATTACTTCATTGAATGCTTTTACTCTATATTGAGGAAAGCCCTTCCAGTGAATTTTTATCCCAGCACCCTCTCCTTTGTCGATGATTGTTTGTAGGGTAAGTGGACAAAGGGCTGTCAAAATATGGGTATTTTTGCATTCCTCGATCAGCTCTTTGGAGAATGGTATCTCGGATAATATGTTTAATTGTTTCTCATCAAACTTCATATTAAAAGCCTGCTGCACCTCTTCGATACCAAGAAAATTAGAATCCATAAGTTTTTTGGCATCATCATGTGAAAGTGTATCAATGTGTGATGGCATGATAGCCTCCTTTTATTTCATTTTTGTTAAAGTTGGATTTTAATTGATAATTATACTACTTAGCCTAATCTTTGTCAACTGTAGTTTAATTCCAATTATAAACATAACAAAAAAACCCTTTAAATAAAGAGTTATTTTGTTGTCCCTCGACTTCGCTTGGGATATTAAATTTCTATCGTATATAAAGTACGTAAATTTAATGGGGGTCGTGTAGTAAGGGGCGTTAGAATAATAATTAAAAGGCAAGATGAGTATATTTATATTCCTGATTTAAAAATGTATGCTGATTTATAGTTTACCCTACCGTGCTACTTACTATATATAAAACAAAATTATGCTTATCATTTTAAATGAATATGATAAAATAATTATATGATTATAGACAGTCATCTTCATATTTCAATAACTGATAAAAGTAAAACATTTGCAATGGCAAAAAAAGAGCTTTTGTCAGAAATGAAAAAAAACAAAGTGAATAAAGCAATTGTTATTCCTGATAACGTAAAGAATCCTTTTTGCGCAGATTTTAATACAGTATATAGACTCATTAAAAATGATTTCAGATTTTTAATCATAGCAACGCTTAAAATAGAATCGATTAATAAAAATAATATAAAAAAAATAGAAAAGCTATTTAAAAGCAAAAAAGCTGTCGGTTTTAAAATATTTCCTGGACACGATCCAATATACCCCACAGATAAGAGGTGGTTTCCTATTTATAAATTATGTGAAAAATATAATGTGCCATTAATTATTCATACTGGCATAAATAGTAATAATAAAGCAGTTGCAAAATTCAATGATCCAAAACACATTATAAAAATTGCTAAAAAATTTAGTAATTTAAAGATAATAATTGCTCATTATTTTTGGCCAAAATTAGATTATTGCTTTAAAAAAACTAATGGATTTAATAATATATATTTTGATTTATCGGGACTCGCAGATGACGAGGTTGTTAAAGAAAGTGGTGGAATAAAAAAAATAAGACAAATCCTGATCAAAACTTTAAGGCGTAAGTTTGATAGTCTTTTATTTGCAACTGATTGGCCAATGTGTGACATTGCAAAACACATCAAGCTAGTAAATTCGCTTCCGATATCCGAAAAAGAAAAGAACGATATTTTTTTTAAAAATACTCAAAAAATTTTTAAACTTAAATAAAAATAAACCTCAGTTTTAATCTTGTTTTTTGGGTATCAAAAAACCCCAATAAAATTGAGGATCTTTGATTGGGGTCAGTTAGTGGATGTGTTAAGGAACTTAGATTATGAGAGTATTAAAGAAGAACTGATAAAGTTTGTATAAAATAATAGGGTTACCAATTGCTCAGTAACCCCTATATGTTTTATTTCGCTTAATCTTATTTCATATCAAGACGAAATTTATTTTCTTCGACCAGAATTGTTCCTTTTGGAACATGTATGGCATAACCATCAGTTAGATTTACCTCGGGAGAGGTAATGAAACTTGGGATGAGCAGACGAAATATATATTTGATACCAGGATGACTTTTTACTTCCTGGATTTTTGATATATATGCGCCCTTTCGTCCTTCGTCTTCGTATACTATTACGTTTCTTGCTGGCAGAGAATCAAATTGCTTTCCACCATCAGGTGTCTTCACGTAAAACTTATAATACTCATCCTGACCAATAGATCCGGAAGCCAAGAAAAACGATCCAGATAATTGATTACTGTCTACAAGAGCGACTATTTCAGTTCTTGAATACTCTTGTTTTTCAACTTGTCTCTTCCCCAGAAAAGCAGTTAATGAGCCGGCTACAATCAAACCAATTATGGCTCCGAATAGAATGCCGAATATATAGCTTAACCAGTTCCAGGAACTATCCTTGTTTGATTCTTTTCGAATAAGTCTTACGGTAAGACCTAAACCAAGTAAGGCAAAAAATATAACGGTTAACATAAATCCTCCTTAGGATCTTAATATTATTTTTTGATTGATCTAACATCTTTAGATAATCTTATTATGATATCACAAATATATGAACTTGTCAAATATAGCTTGATTTTATTTATGAGTATAACAAAAAATCCCTTATTTAAAGGGATTTTTTGTCTGGGGTGAGTGATGGGTTTCGAACCCACAACCACTGGTACCACAAACCAGTGCTCTACCATTGAGCTACACCCACCATGAGTTTTAATATCAAATGTCTAATTTCCAATTTCAAAATAGACATAAATTTTGGAATTTGAAATTTGTAATTTGTCATTTCGCATAAAGTGCATTTATGGTATCCCGGCTAGGAATCGAACCTAGATCCACAGCTTAGAAGGCTGTTGTTCTATCCGTTGAACTACCAGGACATATAATTAATTTCTCAGCCAAAGGCTGATCCGCCTCTGGCGGAAAATGACAAGTATCCAATGTCAAATTACAAAAGTATTGCATACAAAACTTTACTTAATATATACTAAAAATAGCATAAAGTCAACTATTCAAGTAATTTATGGTTTATTTAGTTTTTTTAAGTTTTTCAATGTGTCTTCTTATCCTTGTGTGGTTTATTGTTTGTCTGGGTGGGGTTATAACTTCTCCATTTTTATTACGTGGTTGTGGTATTTTGGCATCGAACTCATTTTCATATTCTAAATAGTCTGAATCTTTATTAAATTCTTTCTCTAGACATTTTCCACATTTTCCATTTGCTGAAATAGGATTTTTGTGGCAAACTGAGCATAGATTTTCGAATTTAGGTATTTCTTCTAACATAGTTTTGTATTTATAGTCTTATTATAACAAAAGTATATAAATTTGCCTAAAATAGGTAGTAATGTTAAAATTTATAAGCAATAAAAAATAAATTTGTATTATTAAAAAGCAATAATAAAATGAAAAAATATATATTTGTATTAGCAATGGCTATTGTTGTCAGTGGATGTGGAGCTTCAAAAAATCAAAATATTAATACCGAAACAAATGAAAATGCAATGATTTTGTATTATGGAGAAACATGCCCGCACTGTAAAATAGTAGAACAATACATAAATGAAAATGGGATTGTAAGTAAGTATAATATTATACAAAAAGAGGTTTTTCAGGATCAAAATAATGCAAAAGAGTTTAGAGAAAAAGCATTCGGCTGTGGGATAAAGGGGGATGTAGGAGTTCCATTTTTGTATTATAAATCACAGTGTTTTATGGGTGATCAGGATATAATTAATTTTTTCAAAAAAGAAGTAAAATGAAAAAAAACATAATTTTTATATCAGCGATTTTATTATTATTTACAAAAAAAGTATTAGCCGTTTGTCCGGTATGTACTGTTGCAGTAGGAGCTGGTGTCGGTCTTGCGCAGTATTTGGGAATAGATGATACTGTTTCAGGTGTTTGGATAGGAGCGCTTACGGTATCAATGGCAATGTGGACTATAAACTGGTATATTAGAAAATATAAGAGAACAAAGTGGATAGTGCCAGCATCATTTGTTTTTTATTATGCCATCGTTGTAGTTCCTTTATTTTTTATGAAGTCTATATTTCATCCATTCAATAATTTATTAGGAATAAATAAATTGATATTGGGAATAATTTGTGGAAGTGTAATATTTATATTATCATCACGTTTATATGAATATATGAGAATAAAAAACGGCAAAGCACATTTCCCATTTGAAAAAGTTGTTATTCCAATATTTTTATTGTCAGTACTTAGTTTTTTATTTTATTTAATAACAAGATAAATATATGAGCGAAGATTTATCAAAAAAAATTAATGAATTTGTGGAGCGCGTTGATCATATGAAAAAACAAGAAAAAATGGATTTATCTTCTGATCAGGATTTGAGCATTGCAATAATGAATCTTATTAGTATTGAAGAACATTTCTTTTTTTCTGGTGCAAAGACCGGAAATAATGATTATTATGATTTGATAAAAGATGTTCGTGAAATGCGAAAAGAACTTCTTAAAAAAATTATCAAAGAATATGAAGGAGAGGTTTGGTGTATTTCAAAACACTTGCTCTCAGCATCAATGAGACTTATGGAGGTTGGTACAAAGCAGCTTGGAATGGATAAAAAAGAAGAAGCTTATGAATTATTTGAAAAAGCCTATAATTTATATTCGCTTTTCTGGGGAATAAATATGAAATTGTTAAATATAGGTGATGTAAAAAAAATTGATGATGTGTCGCTTGATATAAATGACAAAGATAGTAGTCTTGCGCCACAAAAAGTGGAAGCAAGCGATAATACTAATAAAAGTTTTTTTGGTAAGCTCGGTGGATTGGTTAAAAAGGCGATTGATTGTTGTATTGAATAATTCCGTTGGTTTGTTATTAGAGAACATAAAGCATCTTGAATAAATTTGTTTATAATAAAAAAGAGAGTATTGCTAGCCCTCTTTTTTATATTAATCTAATCTAGTATAAATTCATTTCTTTTCTTATTATCTCTTTGTGTGTGTATATCTGGCTTTGGAATGGGTTTTTTTTCTGGTATTTTTTCAAATTTATCTGTTTTTACATGTAGATTGTTTTCTCTTGCAATGCACTCATCACAAACCCCACAGTCACAGGGCATTTCAAACTTACTCATATTATTTTCGTTTTAGTTTATTTAATTTATCAATTCCTCTATTTTGAAAGGGTTGATTTTTTAGGCCCGCGCTATGGACAACCATTTTATCATGTGTAATATCTTTTTTTTCATCCTCAAATTGTTCTTCATAGCAATCTTCACATAGCCCATCTAGAAATACATTGTCCATTTGGCACTTTATGCACAAATCGTCCATATTGTTTAAGTTATTATTATATTATTATTATACAATGGATTTGTTGAGGTATTCAAGTATCAAAAAAACGCCAAGTTTATTAACGAGGCGTTTGTATGCTTTTAGAGCAGTTTAAGCAATTTTGGCAGATATTTTCTTATAGTTGCCAGATCGCTTGAAAATGCAAATTGACCACAATCAAATAGCTTTAATTCGGTTTGGTCTATTTCGTTAATATCAACCACATTTTTGTGGGCCTTGCCTTCATAAAAATTGATTCCACCCGTTGATATGTCTTCTTCGTGGGAATATTGCTTATCGTACGGAATGCTATTTCTTACAATACCAGTTTGAATTGGAAACATTTTTTCGGATCCAGGCACTTTGGTAATAAGGAAAGACTGATTAAGCCCCACTATATTTGAAGATATACAGCATGGGAAATTATGAAAGATAAAGACTTTTTGGTTTAACCCATTTTTCACGAAGAATTCTTTTTGAGATGCAAGCACTTCAAGCAGAGCTGGAGTTGTTACTTCGTCGTGAACTATAAAGCTAATTTCTTTTTCAAGTGGATGCCAATCCCACCTATAGATGGATAATAAGACCTTATTATTATCATCAATCCCGTTTCCACCGAGTATGTGTATTTTTTTTAGAGAATCTCTCTTGAATGTTCTTGCATCTACACCACAATGGATTTGATAATCTTTTTGTGTAAATATTTCGGGCTTAAGTAAAAACGCACTTAGAATGATATTCATCAATTCCTCGAACACGCTTTTTGTTTCTTCTGTTTGAACGCATGCTCCACACATAGCATCCTCCTTATTTTTTGGATATTTGTAAATATCTTAGATTTAATTGAGTTTTTTGTCAAATTAACACCAACCCCGGGTTGGGATCTATGAAGCCAGCTTGTTTTTTACTATATATAGATTAAAATTAAATAAGTTAATAATTTATGTGGTATATATGCAAAAAGCAATATTAGATTTTCATATTCACTCTAGGTTTTCAAGAGCATGCTCTAAGGAACTAACTTTTTCTAATATTGCAAAATGGTGTCAGATCAAAGGTATTAATATAGTAGGAAGTGGAGATTTTACCCACCCACAATGGATAAAAGAATTTGAAGAGCTTATGAAAAGTAATGGAAATGGATTATACCAATTAAAAAGTGGTGAATATAGCGATGTATATTTTATCCTTTCAACAGAACTCTCGTGTATATATAAGAAAAATGGAAAAGTGAGAAGAATACATATTTGTATTTTGATGCCTAGTATTGATTCAGTAAAAAAGTTTAATCAAGAATTAGTAAGTAGAGGAAAAAATCTTAAATCAGACGGTAGGCCAATTCTTGGAATGGATGTGATAGAAGTTTTGACTATTGCACTTGCTATAGATAATAAAAGTTTAATTATTCCAGCGCACATTTGGACGCCATGGTTTGCAGCAATGGGATCAAAGTCTGGTTTTGATTCCATAGAAGAATGTTTCGAAGAATATTCAAGATATATATTTGCAGTTGAGACAGGACTTTCTTCTGATCCAAAAATGAACCACTTTGTTAGCTCTTTAGATAATTATTTATTAGTATCAAATTCTGATGCGCATAGTTTGGAAAATTTGGGAAGAGAAGCAAACGTCATGATGCTAGAAAAATTTTCTTATGACGAGATATATAATATTTTTAAAAACTGTGATAGGAATAAATTTTTATTCACAATAGAGTTTTATCCAGAAGAGGGGACTTATCATAATGATGGACATAGAAAGTGTGGAATAAATTTTGATCCTATGAAGTCTTTGGCAAATAAAAATATTTGCCCTGTTTGTAAAAAAGAATTGACACTCGGGGTGCTTCATAGAATAGGACAGCTTAGTGATAGAAATGATAAAAAAATAAAAAAATTAAATAATTTAGAAAATAATTTTATTCCTTACAAAAAAATAATTGGCCTCAAAAAAATTATTGCAGATGTATATAGCGTTGGAAGCCATAGTAAAAAGGTTGATAAAATTTATTTTGAGATGATAAAAAAATTTAAAAATGAGTTTAATATATTATTAGATGTTTGTCTTGAGGATTTAAAAATATTTGATAAAAAAATTTCAAGGGGTATAAATATGGTAAGAGAAAATAAAGTAGACTTAATACCAGGCTATGATGGTGAATATGGAAAGATAAATATTTTTAAAAAATTAAAAATTAAAAAAAATTAGCATAAATAAAATAGCTTATTTTAGCCTTATTTTATAGGCTTATATGAATATATAAATATATTGCGCAAAACAAAAATCCCTACACGACAAGTTAAGGGATTTTTGTTTTGCGCAAGTTTGTTCACGCATGAGAAATCTTATTTCTTTGATTTCTTTGCAACTTTTTTTGTTGCTTTTTTTGTTGCTTTTTTTGCAACCTTTTTTACAGGTTTCTTTGCAACTTTCTTTTTTGCAACCTTTTTTACAGGTTTCTTTGCAACTTTCTTTTTTGCTGCCATTTGTTTTATACCTTTCTTTTTATTCCAGATCCTTAATTGGATTTTAGGAATAAATTTTTTTAAACGATTCGGCGTGAGAATTAACTCACATATTTATTATAGTTCTTTTTTTGAAAAAAAGAAATACTAAACTCCAATTTTATTTCCAAATATTCCAAAGATTACACCCTCCATCAATCCTGTCATAAGTAATGCTCCAAAAATCATCATTGAAATTCCAACCAACATATAAACCAATCTACTTCCACCCTCTGATCCTAATTTTTGTTCTGCCCAATCATTTCTTCCAAAATTTTCTACAATCCAATTTGTTTTCCATGTAACTACAAATCCAAGTATTATTATTGATAGACTTATAAAAAAATTTTTCATAAAATTATTTTTTCTTTAATATAATTTTAACAGAAAAATAAAAAAAAGAAAAGAGTTTTTTAAAAAAATAAGCCTTTTATATTCCTCCCATTATGATAAAATTATACTAGATAAATATTTTATTTGTTTAATTTGAAATATAATGCTCAGTGATAAAAAAATAAAAAGCATTCTTGAAAAAGTAAATCTGTTTTCATCTTTGGACTTGGAAAAATTTTTAAAAGAATCTACAAAAGAAAAAAAATCTTTAGCCGAGTATTTAGTTGAAAAAAAATTATTGAGTCAGGAGGTTTTATATGAAAATATAGCAGCGAGCATCAAAATCCCATTTATTAATTTGAAAAATACCAACATTAGAAAAGATATATTGTATATGATACCGGAGTCTGTTGCTATAGCGAATAATATTATTGCGTTTGATGGAGATAGCAAATTTATACACATCGCGCTAATTGATCCGGAAAATTTGGAAATTATAGATTTTATTAAAAGAAAGACTGGGCTTAGCGTGAAAGTATATCTCAGCACCCCTGAAAACATAAAAGAGTCTTTTAAAAAATATAGTAGAAGTCTAGAGGCGGAGTTTAAATATTTATCAGATGGAGATGAAGAGGTAAGTAAGTTAAAAGAAACAGGAAAAAAGAAATCTATTAAAGACTTGCCAGTAGCAAAAGTTGTCGATGCAATACTAGAGCACGCTATTATGGAAGGAGCATCAGATATTCACATAGAGCCAGAAGAAAAAAATGTTTTAGTAAGATATAGATTAGATGGAATACTTCATCATGCCATGACACTGCCAAAAGAGGTTCAGTCTGGGATTATAAGTCGCATTAAAATACTTTCTAATTTAAAGGTAGATGAACATCGTTTGCCACAGGACGGTCGTTTTAAAATGTATTCTGAAAAATACAAGGTTTCTTTTAGAGTATCTGTAATTCCTACGTTTGATGGAGAAAAAATAGTAATGAGAATTTTAAATGAAAAGGCACAGGTTCTCTCTCTTGATCAATTGGGTTTCCATACTAAGGCATATGGTGTTGTAAAAAGAAATATAGAAAAACCACATGGAATTATTCTTGTAACAGGGCCTACGGGAAGTGGTAAAACAACAACACTCTATACGATACTTAATATGTTAAATACTCCAGAGGTAAATATTTCAACTATTGAAGATCCTATTGAGTACAAAATGAAAAATGTTAATCAGTCTCAAGTGAATCCAAAAATAGGATTTACATTTGCGTCAGGACTTAGATCACTTCTTAGACAAGATCCAGATATTATTATGGTAGGAGAAATTAGAGATCAAGAAACAGCAGAAATAGCAATTCATTCAGCTATGACAGGGCATCTAGTTTTATCTACTATCCACACTAATGATGCCCCAACAACAATTCCAAGACTTACACAAATGAATGTGCCAACCTTTTTAATAGCATCTACATTTAATATTATCATAGCTCAAAGACTAGTCCGAAAAATATGCCCTAATTGTATTTATAGCTACAATCTTGAAAAGGCATATATAAAAGAACTAGAAAAACAAGTAGATATGGAATCAATACTTAAAACATTAGAAGAAGAAAAAGTTATTGCAAAGAAAAAAAATAAATTAGAAGAGCTGTTGTTTTATAGGGGTAAGGGTTGTGATAAGTGTGCTAATACTGGATACAAGGGTAGGCTTGGAATTTATGAGGTTCTAGAAAATGACGAAAACATGTCAGAACTGATACTCAAAAACTCTGGAGCAGAAAAAATAAAAGAATATGCAATATCCCATGGGATGCTTTCTATAGTAGAGGACGGTTTTATAAAAGCAAAAAATGGTATTACTACTATAGAAGAAATTTTAAGAGTCGCAAAAGAATAGATTTGCTAAAAATAAATAATCGGTAAGTTTTAGACTATATATTTATATAGTTATAAAGTTAACCCTATGAAACAAAAACAAGAAAATAAAAATATTTTAGTCAGCAAAATTAAGACTATACATCCTTTAAAGCAAACCAAGCCAGTTGTTAAGAAAGCGTCCAAGATAAAAAAAGAAAATCAAGAAATTGTAGTCGATGAATCTATTCTTGTAAGTGACATAAGTAAGGCTACAACACAAAAAAGCAATGATTCTACAAATAAAAGCATAGGATTGTTTAGTGAAACCCAGAAAAGCTCTAGTACAATGGACAAAATTAATAGTTTTTTATTGAAATTAAAGAAAGTCCCACTAAAAGAAAAATTATTTTTTGTTCAACATTTGTCTTTGATGTTAAGAGTGGGAATATCTCTTTCAAAGGCTCTTTATACCTTATCTATCCAAGCACAGAATAAATATTTTGCACTTATTTTATCTGAAATGGCAAAGAGGGTAGACTCAGGAGAGGGTTTTTCAGAAGTGCTAAAGAGATATCCAAGAGTTTTCAATGATCTTTTTATAAATATGATAGAGGCGGGAGAGGCATCTGGAAAATTAGAAGAAGTTTTGAAACAACTTTTTGTGCAAATGAAAAAAGAGCATGCTCTTATTGCAAAAGTGCGTGGCGCTATGACTTATCCAGCGGTAATTCTTATTGCACTTGTTGGAATATCTATTTTTATGATGGTTGTAGTTGTTCCGGGAATGACAGCAAATTTTATAGAAATGAAAGTAGAGCTTCCACTACCCACGAAAATACTTGTAGGAATAAGTAATATTTTAAGAACACAAGGGCCACTAGCAGCTGCCATTATAGCAGGACTTATAATGTTGTCTGCAAGATTTGCAAAAACAAAAAAAGGTAAAAGATTTTTTGATTCCATTATTTTGAAATCTCCAATAGTGGGAACAATTGTAAAAAAAATTAATTTAGCTAGATTTGCTAGAAATTTAAGTTCTCTTTTGAAAACAGATATAATGATAGTTAGGGCTTTTGAAATATCTGCAGGAGTACTTGGAAATTCTTTTTATAAAGAAGCGCTACTAGACATAGGGAGTAAATTAAAAAAAGGTGAAACAATAACTGAGTCTATGAAAATTTATCCAAAATTGTTTCCACCAGTCGTCAGTCAAATGATAGCAATCGGAGAGGAAACTGGAGATTTAGATAATATATTGATAGAGCTCGCTGAGTTTTATGAGGAAGAAGTTAATCAAATCATGACTGATTTACCATCTCTTATTGAGCCAATATTAATTTTGGTGCTTGGTCTTGGAGTTGGAGGCATAGCAATTTCAATTATAATGCCAATGTATAAAATTACCTCCGCTGTATAATATGACAAATAATTTTAATAAGAAAAATAGACGAGGTGCTTTTACTTTGATAGAGGTGCTCGTTTCTTTATTTGTGATAAGTATTGTAATGACTGGGATATATCAGCTTATTTTGTATTCTCTTGCAATAACATCTGATAATCAACACTATGTCGAGTCTATTGCTATAGCAAACCAAAAGATGGAGCAAATTAGAAATATGCCATACGATGATGTCGGTACTGTCTCTGGTAGTCCACACGGACTTATAAATGATTATGAAAATATTGTTAGAAATGGAACGTATTCTGTACATACTGTTATACAATTTTTTGATGATCCATACGATGGAACTCTTGAAGATGAAACAGATGATATATTTACGGATTATAAGATAGTTACAGTGAATGTTTCATGGAATACAAGGATAGGACCAAAGAGTATAAGTGTCTTTTCAAGAGTCATTCCGCCAACAGAAGAAAATTTATCAGGATATGGGCTTTTGAAATTATTTGTAGTTGATTCCAATGGTTTGCCGGTATCAGGGGCGACAATTCATGTTGAAAATAATAGCATAAGCCCAGCTCTAGGTGTTGATTATACTTCTGATGAGGGTGGAAAGATATCTGTCCCAGTTTTACCAGCATTTCAATCTTATCAAGTTGTAGTTTCAAAGGATGGGTATAGTGATGACGAGACATATAGTATTAGTGAGTCAAATCCAAGTCCAATAAAGAAAAATTTGAGCGTTGTTGAAAATAGAAAAACAGAAGAAAGTTTTTCAATAGATCTTATGAGTAGATTAAATATAAGAGTTGTTTCTGCAGAGTTGCCTAGTAATTTTCAAGTCAATGCAACTGGTGAATCATATTCACAAACAAATTCAAAAACAGAAAGCGATTCAAGTGGCGAACTATACTCTATATGGAGCGATCAAGGAAGCACGACTATAGGGGTTTATATTCAAAAATATAATCAAGCGGGTGAAAGAAGATATTTATCAGATATTAAAATTAGTAGTGATATATATGGAGAGCCAGATATATCTATTAGTCCAGCTGATTCAGTTTATGTTTCTTGGTGTTCTATATCGGCTGATTGTTATTATCAAAAAATAAATAAAGACACAGGGGCAACTATTTGGGCAAGTGACAAACAAATAGAAGACTCATATAGTTCTAGTCAATCTAATTTAAAAATATTTGCATCGCCAACGAGCACGGACTTTTTCGCTACATGGCAAGACAATAAAGATGGAGATTATGATATTTACCTGCAGAAGTTTGATGAAAATGGTAGTGCGTTGTGGGCTAGTGCTATCAAAATAAATTCAAATGATGAATCATCAAACGTATCAGATCAATACGATCCAAATTTGTATATAGATAAAAATGATAATGTATATATTTCTTTTACAGATACTAGAAATTCCGTATCTTCTATATATATACAAAAAATAGATAAAAATGGAAGTAAGATTTTCTCAAATGATGTTATGGTCAACACGTTTTCAGTAGACAATAGTCATTCAGCAGACATAGCACTAGATGCAGATGATAATATTTATGTTTCTTGGGTATATGACAGCACAACAAATAAAAAAGTATTTGTTCAGAAATTTAATACTTCTGGGGAAAAGCAGTTTGGTAATGATATTGTTGTAAATACAGAAAGTATTATTTCAAATAGATATTCACCAAGTATTTTATGTGATAATAATTCCAATATTTATATAGCATGGGCAGATGATAAAAATACCAATAAAGATATACATGTACAAAAATTTTCATCATCTCTTTCTAAGACTTGGACAAATGAATTACGAGCCAATATAAACATAGGCATATCCCCACAAGATAATCCAGATATTTTTATGGAAAAGGCGGGGTATAAAATATTTGCATCATGGGATGATGATAGAAATGGAAATTTTGATATTTATTTTGGAGAAATAAGAGAATATGGAACAATTACCAATTTAGGATCAATTCCTATAAAACTACTAAGCTCCAACAAAATAGGAAGAGATCCAGACGTGTTTAAGTATGACGATATATATAGTAGCAATTCATCGGGTATCATTAATTTGGATCTTCCATGGGACGATGGCTACCTACTGAGTGTTGATGATACATCTTCATATGATCTTATTATGTCAGAACCATCAGAAAATATTGGTCTAGGGGCTGGAGAGACAAAAGATATTATTTTATATTTAAGTAGATAAATGAAACAAATTTCTAACAATAGAGCATTTACAATGATTGAAATTCTTGTGGCAATGGCGATCACCTCGATCATTATTTTGATTTTTAATCAGTTTTTGATTGTTGGATTTAAATCTACTACATTCAATATGGAACAAGAAGAGGCAATAAGTCATGCAAGAAATGCTGTGGACACAATGACACAAGAGATAAGAGGGGCCAACTCTTCAGACAAGGGAAATTATGCCCTATCTCAAATAGGTGCCAACGATTTCATTTTTTACAATGATATAAATAAAGATGGTAAAAGAGAAAAAATAAGATATTATTTGAGCGGATATGAACTGCGAAAAGATATTACAAGCCCAGGAGCAGACAATAATTATACGGGCACTTCAACTATGAGTATTTTGTCTAAGTATGTTAATAATCAAGGAGAGTCAATTTTTAAGTATTATGACAATGCAAGGGTAGAAACAAATTTGATAGACAGAGTAAAATTAATTTCTATCAAATTAATGATAAACGTAACACCAGGGAGAGCCCCAGATGATTATATACTTGAAACAGATATTACATTTAGAAATTTGATTAATTTATGATTTATAAAAACAAAAAGGGTAGTGTGCTTTTTTTATCACTTGTTTTAACAGGAATATTTTTTATTATTCTATCTTCTTCTATAGGACTTGGTCTTACTAGACAAAGATTCAATAAGACAAAGGTTTCAAGTGCGCAAGCGCTCAATATTGCAGAGGCAGGTATCAATTATTATAAATGGGTCTTGTATCATGATAAGGAAGAATATTGTAATAATGAAACTTGTCTACCAGGGCCTGACTATGGTCCCTATGGTCCATATGAATATGGCGATCAAAATTCTGAGACTAGAGGTTTTTATGAATTATATATTACCCCACCAGAAGCAGATGGCGCAAAAGTAATAAAGATAAAATCAATTGCATGGACAGAAAAACATCCAAACATAAAAAGAACTATTGAGGTAACTTGTGGAGCTCCGTCTTGGTCATCTTTTGCAGTAATGTCTAATTCGGATATAAGATTTGGAGAAGGCACAGAAACTTGGGGGCCAATTCATTCAAATGGTGGAATTAGATTTGATGGCATTGCTCACAATATTATATCCTCCAGCGTGCTTAGCTATGATGATCCAGATCATGAAGGAGGAAATGAATTTGGAGTTCACACACACACACCCATACTAGATCCATCTCCAGACTCAAATAATCCCCCACAGAACGTTCCAAACAGACCAGATACATTTATTTCAGGAAGAACCTTTCCGGTGCCAACGGCAAGTTTTGATTTATTAGATAATTATGTTAGTGATGTTTTACAGGTTGCAAGTACAACAGGGGGTCTTATTCTAAATCCCACTGGAGCAAAGGGGTATCACATAAAATTCAATACAAATAATACAATGGATATAAAAATTGTAAATACAATAAGCAATCCATGTTCTCGTTGTATTGAAACCGGGTGTACGAGATATAAATGGGGTATTTGTATTTCTTGGGGTTGCACACAATATGAAAGCACAGAAACATATGGCATTACAAGAGAAACAAATTTATATTTATCAAAACCAATACCTGCGAATGGTATCATATTTGTAAAAGATAATGTCTGGATAGAGGGAGCAATCCATGGAACAAGAGTAACTGTTTTAGCATTCAAAGAACCACTTACAGGAAGTAATACGGATATAATAATCAATAGTGATATATCATATACTCATCATGACGGAACAGATGCGATAGGTCTTATAGCTCAGAGAAATATTTTGGTTGGGCTAGACTCTTTAAATCAGCTTCATATAGATGCTTCTATGATCGCAAAGGATGGTATGATAGGTAGAGAATATTATATTCAAGATTGTGGGGGACATTATCAAAGACATAGTATAGATATATATGGATCTATTGCATCAAATCTTAGGTATGGATTTTCTTACACAGATGGATCTGGATACGATATAAGAAATATTAGTTTTGATAATAATTTAAAGTTTTTCCCACCACCACACTTCCCAACGGTTGGAGAATATGTTTTTTTATCTTGGGAAGAAAAATAGTTTTTTATAAAAAGTTTAAATTCTGTAGTTATAATGTTATAATTCATTTATCTAGTTGTGTAATTATATAAAGTAGTCAATAATTTTTTATGATAGAAGTAAATAATTATCCCATAGGAATAGATATTTCAGATCTTTCTCTGAAACTTGTTCAACTTGCAAAATCAGGAGATAAAATTATTCTCAAAGCTTTTTCTAGTAAAAAAATAAAGAAAGGAATTATAGAAAATGGAGAAATAAAAGATAAGGAGTTGTTTATTTCAAATATTAAAGAAATGTTAGATAAGCCAATTTATGGTAAAGTATCTGGTGATGAGGCCGTCATTTGCCTTCCAGAGCCACAGACATTTATTAAGTTATTGAAAATAGAGAATACACAAAATAAAATAAGAGAAGAAATAAAATTACAATTAGAGAATTCTTTTCCAGTTGCACTAGAAGATATCTATTTTGATTGGCAGGAAATTCCAAGTGAATTTGAAAACAAATTAGTGCTTGTTGGTGCATCTCCAAAAAACTTTGTTGATGATTATATAGGTGTTTTAAAGGATGCAAAATTATCAGTAATGGCTTGTGACATAGAATCGGTTGCAATAAGTCGTGCCATTCTTCAAGAAGAGTCGCCACATTTTAAAACGCCAGAGAACAGAAAAACATATGGAATTATAGATATAGGGGCAAGTAGAAGTAGTTTTTTTGCATATTCAAAAAATACTATACTTTTTGATATAAGCATACCAATATCAGGAGAAGAAATCACAAGAAAGATAGCAAAGTCTTTAGAACTTGATATGAGTAAGGCAGAGCTTGCTAAAATAAGTATTGGTTTTGATAGCAAAAAAGCAAATGGTCTTGTAAATAAGGCGCTTACAGATATGGTTGATAAATTAATCAGAAGAATAGAAGGAGTTTTTGATTTCCATGCAAGCTATTTTTCTGAATTTGGAAATATAGAACAAATTTATTTATGTGGAGGCGTGGCAAATATCAAAAATATAGACAAATTAATAGAACAACAAATAAAAGTTCCTACAAAAATAGCAGATCCACTTATTAATATTAAAAAGGGTGAAGATATATTAAAAGAATTTGAAGAAGTTTATGAACTTAAAATAGAATCAAACAATAAAAAGTCCAAAGAAGATAGTTTAGTTTATAAACAAAGTTCTACGGCAAATTATACTACAGCGATAGGACTTGCTCTTAGATCTATTTTTTTAGAATAATAATATGATAGAAATAAATATATTACCAGAAGAATCTAAGAGAAGAATAAAAACAGACAATATTTATTCTTCTACTAAAAAAATGTTTTTGGTTTTGACGTTGATGGTTTTATTCCTATCCACAATATTGCTTTTGGCACGAATAGCTCTCAAGTATCAAGTAGATGCTTTTAAAAACTTTTCTGAAATTTATGAAGCATCGAGTAGTACAAGTCCCACCACCAAGAACATAGAAGATGAGGTTATAATGATAAAAAAAATTCAAGCAGATCATATAGATTGGTATGAAACCATAGCGAACTTAACGGCTGTATTAGATGGGGATATTATAGTTGAGTCAATTTCGATAGACAAAGATACGGCATCTCTTTCTATAGGTGGGGTTGCAAAAACTAGAGAAGCCCTCTTGAAATTAAAGGCAAATTTAGAGGGTGCTGGTAAATATTCATCAATTGATTTTCCAGTAAAAACATTATTAGAAAAAGAGAATATTAAGTTTGATATTAAAATGAATATAAAGTTTATATGAAAACAGGGAATATAACAATAAATTCAAATTTAAAAACAATTATATCAATAATTTTTTATATACTTTTTTTTATTTTTATACTATATTTTTTTCTTATGGGTTCTATTTCTGAAATTAAGAAAACAAGTTCAGACATAATAGATAAAAAATCAAAGACAGAGTTTTATTTTGAATCAATGAAATCTAATCAAGATTTTGGCAAGAAAATGGAAATCTTAGACCATAAGCTTACTATAATAGAAAATTCTTTTATAGATATAAATAAGCAGGTTGATTTTATAAGGGTTATGGAGGATTTAGCAACAAAATATAATATCAAACAAAACATTTCTATAGATAGTGTTGCTTTAAATAGTGCAGACAAATATAAAAAAGTACCAATGGATTTAGCTGTCTCTGGAAATTTTGAAGATATAATGAATTATATATCAGCGATTGAATCTCTTAATTATTATATAAATATTAAATTTATAAATCTTTCTGCGGGGTTTATAAGTGCTAATTTTGGGGATCCACAGGCTCCACAAAAAAAAGGAATTAGCGGAATAATTAAAACGGATACGTATTGGAAATAAAATGAAAAAATTGTTTCAAAATAAAGGAATTACAAGAAAAAAAATAATTAGGTATTTTTATTCTATTTCTATTACGATATTTTTAGCGTCATTAGTACTTTTATTTATTTTTATAAAGAAAAATGTTTATGAGGTTATAGAAAATGGACAGGTTTTAGCAGAGATGAAAATAAAAACAGATTTTGTATCCTTGAATATGAGTCAAGAGAAGTTTGATAAATTAGTATTTGACATAGATAACGCCGTGAGTAAAATAGAACAAAAAGAGACTATTCAGAAATCAAGTAAAGTCAAAAATCCTTTTTATTGATAAAATTTGATAAATGTACTAAATTTAATAGATAAGAATTAATATTCCTAGTTGTGCTGGGACAAAAAAGCTATGAAAATAAGTTGGTATGGACATTCTTGTTTTAAAATTAAATGCAAAGAAGCAGATCTCGTGATAGATCCATTTTCAGACTCAATAGGTATTAAGATGCCAAAGATGAAGTCTGATGCTGTTTTAATAACCCATGATCACAGTGATCATAACAATGTTTCCGCTATAAGTGGAGAGCCTATTGTAATAAATGGCCCAGGAGAGTATGAGCTAAAAAATGTTTTTGTTTATGGAAAGCGTGCATACCATGATGATAAAAATGGCTCAGAAAAAGGATCTGTAACAATATATTTAATAGAGGATGAGGGCATCAAGCTTGTGCATTTAGGAGATTTGGGCCAAAAAAAATTAACAGAAGATCAACTAGAGTTTTTAGATGATGTTGATATCTTATTAGTTCCTGTTGGTGGACCATATTCACTTAAATCAGAGGAGGCTATAAATATAATAAATGAAATTGAGCCACGCGTTATCATCCCAATGCATTATAAAATAGATGGGGTTAACATAGACTTAGAGAACGTAGATAAATTTGTTAAAGAAATAGGTCTGACGCCAGAGAAAATGGATGAATTTAAAGTAAACAAAGACTCTTTCTCAGCAGACGAATTAAAATTGATTATTTTAAATAAGCAATAAGATGCAAAAAAATACGCAATTAAAAATTTTAGTGTTTATATTTTTTGTAATTATTTTGGTCCTATGGTTTTATGTTAATGGAAAATTTGATAAATTTTCTTTTTCTATGGGAGATGACTTACAGAGCATAAAGAATCAGTTATCGCAATCTATTTCTGATGTAAAAAACGATCCTAAGATAGCAGAGTTAAACAAAGAAATAAGCATAGCTAAGGATCTTATCAGACAAGAAATCTCAACTACAACAAAAAGTGCTTCAACGACGGAGCTTGACAATAGTTTAGCACAAAAAGTATTAGATAGGATTAATAATTCAAGCACTACATTAGGAGTTAATGTTAATTATAAATATGATCCATGGAAAATAGAGTTTGAATATCCATCTGATATGGAAAAAGTCATAGATACGAATAACCAGTCGATTTCTTTAAATGATGAGTTTGGTACTGGTGTTATTATTTACCACAAAGAGTTAAAAGAAAAAACATTTGGAGAGTGGCTTACAAAAAATTTTGATTTAAATATTTTAAATAAAGAAGTTATTGATGGGTTAACGTTTTGGTCAAGAAACTATGAGGAGTCGATGACACAATCAAAGGCGTATTATGTAAATTTTGGCAAAAATATTTTTATAATATCAGCAAGTTATAAACAGGAAAATTCTATTGTTGCAATAGAAAAATTAATGACAATTATTAATTCTTTTAAAATAACTAAATAAATTTAAATTTTTAAAATAGTATTTAATAAGCCATAAATTAAAATTATGGAAAATGATTTTCAAAAAGACAAAATAGATGATGTTTTTTCTGATCTTGAAACATCTATTGACACAGGAGATGGACGGGCAGAAATGTCAGTCCCTAATTATGAGGCTGAGATGGTTTTAGATGAGCCTAGAGAAGAAAAATATGAAAATAATAAGAAATCAAATTTGGGATTTTTTGTTATTTTGGCAGTTATATTAACACTTGGAGTCCTGATAATTTTTCGTATTTTGTAGTAATGATTTGGATAATTTGTAGTCTTCATATAGAGGCGCATGTTTTAAATTGAGAAGCGGTATTTTCCGTTTCTTTGATTCTTGACTAAAGGTAATATTATTGTTATATTAGAGCGTAGTTAATAAATATTTAGAAAAAGATATGCCAAAGCGAACATTTCAACCAAAAAAGATAAAAAGAGCCAAAAGACATGGTTTTATGCAAAGAATGTCTAGTGTTGGCGGCAAAAGAGTGTTGTCTAGTAGACGTGCAAAGGGTAGAAAAAAACTTAGCGCCTAAATTTATGCTTGCTAAAAAATTTAGAATAAAATTTAAAAAGGACTTTGATAATATATTAAAGTCGCGAAATAAATTTTTTAGTAATAATTTCAGCATAAAATTTTATCCAAATTATCAGGATATAAGCAAGTTTTCTATAGTTGTTTCAACAAAAATTTCAAAGAAAGCAACGGTAAGAAATCAACTTCGAAGAAGAATATTTGAAATTTTAAGACTTAAAATGCCAAATATAAAATCTGGATATAGTGTTATGATATTTGCAAAACAGGGCGCTATATTATTAGATTATGAAAATTTAGAGCAAGAAATCTTTTATCTATTAAATAAGTCTAGGTTACTTAAATATGAAAAAGATACTCTTAAAGATTATAAGAATTTATCAAAAAACCATATCTCCTGATCATGGATTTTTTGCATATAAACATCCCGCTGGACTTTGTAGATATTATCCAAGTTGTTCGCAGTATGGGTACAATGCTATTTCAAAACATGGCGTTATGCAGGGCTTGTTTATGACAGTTAAGAGAATTCTAAGATGTAATCCATTTTCAAAAGGAGGATATGATCCGGTAGAATAATTTTCAATTTTAAATTTTCAAATGATTTATTATTTATGTATTTGTAAATTCTAATAGTAAATATATAAATAATAAATTAATAACAAAATCAAAAATAACAAATAACAAATAACAAATCTCGCTAAGCGAGATAAATAAAACAATATGGGTAATTTATTTCACGTAGTTTTGTATCAACCACTTTTTAATCTACTAGTGTTTTTTTATAATCTTATTCCAGATATAGGTGTTTCTATTATAATCATTACTCTTATAGTGAAGATAATTTTATTTCCACTTTCTAGAAAAGCTGCAAAATCTCAAAGAGCTTTGCAACTCATGCAACCAAAAATAGAAGCATTGAAAGCACAGTACAAAGATGATAAAGAAAAATTAGCAAAGGAAACAATGCTTCTTTATAAAAATGAAAAGATAAATCCATTTTCATCATGCTTACCACTTTTGATACAGTTCCCAATTATTATAGCTGTTTATCAGGTATTTATGAGTGGACTTAAAGTAAACGATTTTCAAGAATTATATAGTTTTATTACAAATCCAGGAGTAATAAATACAACAATGCTTGGTATTTCATGGCTCGATTTATCAAAGCCATTAATATTTCTTGGAGTACTTGCTGGCGCAGCACAATTTTGGCAAAGTAGGATTTTGATGGCAAAAACTAAACTACACAAAGTAAATGACGATAAGAAAGAGCCGGGAATTCCAGAGATGATGAATAAGCAGATGATGTATATGATGCCTATTATCACAGTTGTAATTAGCGCATCTCTTCCAGGTGGACTTGCACTATATTGGTTTGTGATGACTTTGTTTAGTGTATTCGAACAATATTTAGCAAATAAGTCTATTGCTCAGAAAGATGGCAACATTGTGCCAGAGGTTATTGATATAAAATAGGGGAAAGGGGAAAGGCGAAAAGAATAAGAATTGAATATTAAATTAGAACAAAAGAAAACACTTCAGTTGAGCTTAGGGGTGTTTTTTTATATAGAGTTTATTCATCGACAAATAAAAAAACTCCTTTCAAAGGGAGTCAATAATCTGGAATCTGAATGTTGATAGCTGACAGCTAGAACCGTCTATTTCCACCGACTATAATATTTAATTTATTGTTTGCTAGATCAATTTTAACGGGGGTGTTAATTGATTGAAAATTATCAAAAGCAATAGGAATAGATTCTTCTTCAGATGTAATGGCTATTGTTTTAGCTCTAATCATGCTGTGTTGGGATTTTTTTGAAAAAAGTTTACCAGGTTTTTCTATACAAATTTCAAGTTTTTCATCTTTTGGGTTTGAGGTGCACATAGAATTGTCATTTTCAAAGTCTATGTTTTTTATAGTAATTTTATCACCCCTTTCTATCGTCATTTTGAAATTATCTATTTTTATAGCTGTATTTTTATGACTTATAAAATTGAGTGCATGAATAAATATTTTTTGATTAACTTGCCATACATCTATTTTTTCTATTATTCTTCCACTTACAATATTGCAAGCAAGTTCGCCACCAGGTATTCCAAAGTAATTTGCAAAAGCACTTTTTGAGTCTATTGGTATAAATCCAAAAGTTATTCCCTGAGAAAGCGAGGACTCTATTACATGGGTAAGTGTTTTGTCATTGCCAACAACGACCGCTGTATGAGCGCCCTTTTTTATTTCTTCTTTAATAAAATTGCCAACATTTTTGAGTAAGTTTAGCTGATATATTTTTCCTTTTATATCAAGGTCAGTTACTCGATTCTCTATTTTATTTAGAAGATTTTTATATTTTTTCTCTTTTAGACAAGAGTCGTATATATATAGATACATAAATTAAGATATAAACGGGTTATAAAGTTTCTGCCGGAGGCGGATCCGCTTTTAGCGGAAAAAAACAAAAAGTCGAAAGTTTGGAGCGGATTATTCTAATTCTTCTTTTTTCTCAATTTTTCCTTTAGAGTTGATTTGCATTTGTTTGTTTTGTTGATCTCCTACTTTTACATTGCCATTTATTTCACAACCAGATTCAACTGCAATAGATTGTGCTTTGATATCACCTTTAATAATAGCAGTTTTTGCTATATCAAGAGATTCCTCGACATCTATATTACCAATAACCCTTCCAGATATAAAAGCACTTTTTGCATTTATATTTGCGTTTATTTCTGCATTTTCTCCTACTAATACATGGCCATCTGTTGAAAAAGAACCATTTAGTCTTCCTTCTACAACGACATTTCCATGACCATTGAAATCGCCTTCTAAAATCACAGATTCACCTATAATGGTTTCTGTATTTTTGATACTACTCATATCTTCTTTTTTAAACATATATTTATTTGATATTTAATTTACTCAATCATAAAGAGTGAGTATTAATAATTAGATTACTAACATAATTTTAAGTGTTAATCTTGGTCGTGTCAACATTGACCCACCCACCCTTAAATTGTGTGGTATATAAGGTAATTTTGGTTTATTTATAATAAAAATAGAGATGATTTGCGGGTCATCTCTATTTGAAATAAGTCAATTTAAGGGTGGGGGGGGGGATTATTCTTCTGCTGAGTGATTTTCTATATTTTCCTTTTCTTCATCTGAATTTTTGATGATTTCTTCTTCGTTTGTTGTTTCTTTATCAAAGAATCCTTCAGCACCTTCTATGTCTATTTTCCAACCAGTTAATTTTGCAGCGAGTTTTACATTTTGACCTTCACGACCTATTGCAAGTGATAGCTGGTCCTCAGCAACTTTTACAATAGCAGTCTGTGCTTCTTTGTTTAACTCTATGTTTATTACTTTTGCAGGAGAAAGAGCATTTTTGATAAAAACGTGAAAATCTTTGTCCCATTCTATAATATCTATTTTTTCTCCACCAAGTTCTCCTATAATCGTTTGAACACGAGATCCCTTTTGTCCAACACATGAACCAACTGGATCTATATTTTCTTGATTACTTGATACAGCGATTTTTGTTCTAAACCCAGGATCTCTTGCAATGGCTTTTATCTCTACAATTCCATTGGCAATTTCTGGAACTTCAAGACTAAATATTTTATTTATTATTTCTGGATGTGCACGAGATACTAGAATTCTTGGACCACGTGGAGTAATATCTGTTTTTAGAATCATGACCTTAAGTCTGGATCCTATTGAGTAATTATCTGTTTTTACTTGCTCTTCTGGGGGAAGTATTCCAATGGTTCTATTTAGATCTACTAATACATTTGGACCTTCTCTGCGCTGTACTACTGTATTTATAACCTCGCCCTCTCTTTGTTGGAAGTCGCTTATAATCATTTCTCTTTCAGCTTCTCTTATTTTTTGTATTATAACTTGTTTTGCTGTTTGAGCTGCTATTCTTCCGAAGTCACTTGGAATTTCAAGAGCAGTTATTAATTCTTCGCCAAGTTTAATTTTTTTGTTATGGGTTTTTGCCTCGCTCAACATTATTTCTGTTTTTGGATTAAATCTATTTATACCCTCTGGCATCTCTTCACCCTCTTTTAAGGTGTCTTTTATGGCATTGTATTCTTCTAATTCTTTTTCTATGTCGCGATCTTCTACAACTATTTTTACGTCATGTATTTCTACATCACCATTGTCAATATTGAATTTAACTTTGAGATTTTGATTTTTATCTCCAAAATCTTTTCTATACGCAGCCCCAAGAGCTGCCTCTATCCCTTCGATGACAGACTCTATAGAGATATTTTTTTCTTCACAAATTGTTTGTATTGCTTGTTTTATTTCTTCTATGTTTGCAAACATGGATTTAGTGGGCTAGTAGATTATTAGGGTTAGTGGGCTGGGAAATTCCTAACCATCTAACCATCTAACCATCTAACCATCAGTAATTAAAATTTAAAAAAACTAGTATAATGATGTATACTAGGATAATATTATATTAGCATAAATATTTTTATTCGTCAATGCAAAATTTATGAAATCCATAAAAACTTCAAAAAACAAGTATTTATTACCTATTGAAGCAGAAATTGATCTCCATGGAATGACAAGGTCTGAGGCAGTGCAAGAGGTTATGCACTTTTTGAAAGATTGTGCATCAGACCATCATTATAAAGTAAGAATTATTACTGGCCGTGGATTGCACTCAAAAAATAATGAGGGGGTTTTGAAAAATCATATAGAAAATTATTTGAGTGATCATGGATACAAGTTTTCAGGTGCAAAGATAAATGAAGGAGGAGAAGGTGCGCTTATCGTTTTTCTAGATTAAAAAAATAAACGAATAGTATGACGGGTGTGCTCATTTTCTTTTTTTAAATGCGAAAGAAATAATTATCATTGAAATTTGAAGCAATAAATTTAGAATGATAATTGAAATAACACCAAGTAAGATACTAGAGAGAAATTGAGATTTTATAAAAAAGGATATTATAATAAGTGGCCAAATATTTTTTAAGTCTTGAAAAGACGGACCTATCATTGCCCCAGAATTTAATATAAGTAGAATAAATACAAGAGACTGCCATTTTATGAAATTTAGTTTATTGAGAATTTCTAATATGTACTTTGGTATTTCAGAAATGTTATTTATGGTTTTAAAAACTACAAAATCGTTTAATAATAGGTGATTTATCAAAGTTATAAACAATATTCCTCCTGCAATAGGAGCGAGCGATATAAGCGCTTGTCCTAGTATTGGTATTTTTGATTTTTGATGAGTTATATGTGGTGATTTAGAAAAAATAGAGGCATCTGTTATTTTTGCTCCAGTTAATACACAGAGTGTTGCATGGGATAGTTCGTGTATAATTGCTCCGACATAATATAGCCATCTTACAAAATAAGAATTCAAAAATCTACCATTTAATAAATTACTAAAATAGCCAAGAACTGTTATTGAAATTATTAAAATGCCCAAATTAAAGTTCATATTTTGATTGATTCTTTTATAAGTAAATAATATAATGATATTAGTAAGTTAGCAAGTTAGTGGGTTAGGAAATTAGTTTCATAGCCCCTTGGTTTCGTAGAGAAATACATTTATTTTTTACTATGAAACTTTAGCAACTAAGCAACTAACCTTAGTAACTAAGCAACTAACCTTGACATAAGTCTAAATTTTTAATAACCTAACTATACAATTTTATGAACGATAAACAAGCTGGAGGAAATCAGCTTTTGAATCCACAGGAAATTTTAGAAAAAAAACTGAAATTAGGATACGGCTCTTATGTTGGAGCGCTTGGTTGTGGACCAAAGGCATACTTTGCTTTTCAAGCGGCAAGAATTGTCGGTGATAGAGGACTTGTCTATGCGGTGGATATTCTAAAAGATATTCTTTCTTCTGTAGATAGTCATGCAAAATCAAACGGTTTTGACAACGTTAGAACAGTTTGGAGTAACTTGGAAGTATATGGAGCAACCAAAATTCCAGAAAGCTCACTGGATCTAAGTATGCTTGTAAATGTGCTGTTTCAATCAACTAATATGCCAGAGATGATTAAAGAGGCTATACGTCTTATAAAAAAAGGTGGTAAGCTACTTATAATAGATTGGAAAGACATTGGAACTCCAATAGGCCCAAAAGGTGAAAAAAGAGTAGATCCTTTGAAGATAAAAGAATATGCTGATGTTTTTGGAATGAAATTAGAACAAGAGTTTGAGGCTGGACAATATCACTTTGGACTTGTATTTATAAAAAATTAAGAATAATCTTGTCAGATATTAAGACGGGACAATAATATAATGAATGTACAAATTTTCTTTCAGTATTTCTTCGATGCTTATCCACCAATTATAAAAAGTGGAACTTTTTATGGTCTCCTTATTTTTTCTGTATTATCTGTTGTTGTAGGAACTGTCATAAAAGAATATTTGATAAAAAAACCAGAATTTAGAAAAAGAATAGACAGATATCAAAAAGCTTTAATTATAAAATTGTCAGATATCTTTATAACATTAGGTATCATAAATGTTTTCTTTATTTTTTTTAGAAAGTTGAGGGTGCCTTATTTTCAAATGAGATTTATTTTGTTTTTGTGGTTTATTTTTATTGCTGTTTGGATAATAAATACACTACAACACTATGTAGTAACAGTACCAAAGCTTCGTGAACAGGATGAAAAAGTTAAGAAGTATGAGCAGTATATTAGTTAGTTAGGGGGTTAGTTACGTAGCTTCGTAGCTAATCAGTTGAGAGAAAAATTTTACAATAGAATAATAAAAGGCCGTAAGGCTTTTTTATTATTTTCAATTTACTATTTAGCAATTTTCCATTGATTTTCAATTTAGATATTTAGAAATTCAAATAGTAAATAATAAATAATAAATCAATTAAAAATTGAAATTAATAAATAATAAATAAATTGTATGAAAAGCGATTTAACAAAACAAGAGAAATCCCAAGTATTAGAAGAAAGAACTTCAAGATTTAGCGAGTCTATAATAGGACTTTGTAAATCATTGGAGTCTAATGGCTCTATAAGAATTTTAATAAATCAATTAATGAGATCAGCCACTAGTATAGGGGCAAACTATATTGAAGCAAACAACTCAAGTTCCAAAAAAGATTTTAGAAATAAGATATATATTTGTAGAAAAGAAGCCAATGAAACCAAATATTGGTTAAGATTACTTTCTCAGTATGGGCAAGGGTCTATAAAAATTCAAGAATTAACACAAGAAGTTCAGGAATTTTGTTTAATATTTGGGAAAATTACGGGAACAATAAATAATCAAATAAATAAATAGTGAATCAATTGAAAATTGAAATTAGAAAATAAAGAATTATGAATAAGTATCAACTTGGAAAATTTGGTCAGGACATTGTTGAGAAGAAATTTATCTCAGATGGTTTTAAAATTCTAGATAAAAATCAAAAATATAATATTGGAGAACTCGATCTTGTTTGTAAGAAAGGCGGCAAGATATTTTTCATTGAAGTAAAAACAAGAACAAATACCGTATTTGGAGAAATTGAAAATTGCATCTCAGATTATAAATTAAAAAGTCTTGAGTCGGCAATAGCTAGATATTTAGAAGAGAAAAATATTGATGTGGATTATTCCCTTGTTTTTGTATTTGTATTTATTGATAGGAAAAACAAAAAGGCAAGGATAAGGTTGTTGGAGTGTTAGTTTGTAAAAAATAAAAAAGCCCGCACTGGATTGTACGGGCTGGTAACCTATTGTTTGTTTAGAAGAGCAAGAAACTCTTCTGTTTTTGCCTTGAAGATGTCTTTGAACTCTTCTGGCGGTTTTCTTGTGATTAAGGAGCTGAAATCTTCGTAATTCATATCAGAAAAAAGTTCAGAAATTCTGCTTCTTACTGATTTTGTTAGCTCAAAATTACGAGGCGCAGACTCGCTCCAGTATAGAATCAATTGGGAAATATCGTTTATGCCCTTTAGATTATTGATGAGTAACTGAGTAAGGATTTTTTCAAATAACTCTACATTACAGTAGTTCCAAGTGTGTTTATACGCAATTAAATCATCAAGATCCTGAAAAACGAATTCCGTTTTCTTTATGATTTCTATTGCTCGGTAGGATATATATATTCTCACCATATGACAATAGGGAAGATCACTGTATAATTTCCTAAGTATTTTTATATCTTCTTCGGTAGAAAGAATTTCTCGCGCTTTCCAGCTTGCCGCAGACTCTACATGAGAAAAGTCAGTCACTCTTGTGGAGTTATTGCATATCTCTACTAATTTGTTTAGATCAGATATGTTCGACATTTTTGAGAGAAGATCCACGATTTTTTCATCGATTAATTCTCTGGATTTAGATTCGCGAGGAGAGTGTGCCCACAGAATCTCAATATCGTTAATATTGGATATAGAAATATTGGATAGCGCCTCTATTACTAGCTCAGCCATCCTTTTTTCAACTTCAGGAGAATTGCGAACTATCTTTTTCCATTTTATAAGTTCATTGACTTCGGCCTTAGAAATAATGTCTGATTTTAGCTCAGATATTTTTCTTCTGATAAGCATATCTACGATTCCGTATTGATATTCATTTACCAGACGAATCAGTTCTTCTGTGTCAGTTTCCTGACAAAGAATTTCGGTAGTCTTTTGCTCAAGGGCAGATTGTAATTCAGGGATTTTGTTTTCTCTATCGCGATCATATCTGAGGAGCGCATATAAACTATCAGTATGCTCGACAATATTTACTAGACAACTTTTAATTCTTTCTGTGTCGGAAGAAGTATCAAGCATGTTAAAGACTTGATGAAACTCCAAATCCTCAATAGGAGGATCTATTTTCCTCAAAAAGTTTTCAAGAATATCCTGATTTGTCATTGGCTTTTGCGAAATTGACTCTTCGGAAATTACAGGCATTGCTTCTTCGAACTCTTCTTTTGCTTTTGGGAAAAGTCTTTTAAAAAACTTTTTCATCTTATTCTCCTTAAAGTTTTAACTTTGATAACTTTTCTTGAATTTGTTTTTGTGTCGCAGAATCTAAAAATTGTTTGAATTCGGGTTCATGCAATTTTTGTAACTCACTATATGTATTTGCATATTCAAGCATCTTTTGAAAAGAGATTTTCATGTTTGAAGAATCTTTTTCCGTTTTGCTCAATTGAAAGCTTTGCAGAGCCTCATCATAGGTGGTTGTAGATTCTACTATACTTTTTAATAACGTTCCATTTCTGGAGTTATTGAATTGTTTCTTGAGATCTACAAAATTAGATGGGGTTTTATTGCTGATGTTGCTAAGTTGTTCAATTTGTTTAGATAGTTTTTGAATTTCTTTGGATTGTGTATTAAATAAGCCGGTGATTCCAAAATTATATAGCAAGAGTATCATGCCAATTACCCCGAAAACTAATATGCTTAGATTACAAAAAGTGGAATCAATATTTTTATTAGTCGCCACGAACCATTTGATTAATTCATTATATTGTTTTTCTTCCATTTTATCCTCCTCAGGATTTTATTTAGTTATTTTGTTGTCAAAGAGCCTTCATTTACTCTTTACAACTTAATCGTATCATATTGTCAAGTATATTCAACGAGTGTCAAATATATGCATTAAGTAAGTATTTGTATTTATACTTTAAGTGCCATTATTACTTGCTATAATGTATTATTTATGATATACTAAATAATAGTCGGATTACTACGACTACATACTAAAATTAAATATAAAAATATGAGCATTGGTATAAAAAATGTGCTTTTGAAGCTTGGAATAGAAGATAAAAAAGCAGAAATATATCTATCTTGTCTTGAAAAAGGGGGTGCAACTGCATATTCTATAGCAAAAAAAGTAGGATTAAAGCGTCCAACAGCGTATGACATATTATATTCCCTTCAGAAAGAAGGACTTGTTTACATTGCTATAAAGGATAAAAAGAAGCTTTTTTACCCAGCAGATCCAGAAGTCCTAATGAGAAAGATCAAAGAAAAAGAAAAAGATTTGAGCCTTGCAATGCCAATGTTACAAAATTTATACAATTCTCCCAAGACAAAGCCGAACATAATGTATTTTGAGGGTATTGAGGGAATAAAACAAATGTATGAAGATGGTTTAAAAATTTTAAAAAAAGGAGATGAAATACTTTCTTATGGTGGTGAAGATATGGTTAAGTATTTACCAAAATATAGTGAGTATTATGTAGACGAAAGAGTTAGAAAAGGAATTTCCGTAAGGGGAATATATAAACAAGCTTCAGAGTATGAAAATTATGTAAAAAAAAGCAAAGAACAGCTAAGAGAAATTCGTCTTGTTGATGAGAGATTATTTGATGTTCAAAATGAAGTTTTGATTTATAAAAATAAAGTTGCAATTACTAGCTTTGGCAAAGAAATGTTTGGAATGATTATAGAATCACGTGAAATTTATAACTGCCAAAAAGCAATGTTTGAACTCGCATGGAGTGGTGCAGAAGTGATTAATAGACTGAAATAGTTGATTAATTATTCACCATAAAATAGGGCTTTTGCCTATATTGACTTTTTTTGTAGATGTAATAAAGTAAACACACTGAATTTATTTTTTGATAAAATAAAACTAAAAATTAAAAGAATGTCTATGGTGAAAAAAATATTTTTGTCGATGTCAATATTCACCATTTTTTTATTTGTCTCTGGCATTGCAAATGCTCAAGAAATTGACACAAATGAAGAATATGGTAAAACTTGTACACTTCGAAAGTGCGAAGTACCCATACCAACGTTAATTGCACCAGATAAAGTTAATTTTAGTGGAAAAAACGATATTTATCTTACGGGACTTACATGGAACAACACAAAAATTCAAGTTTATCTAGATGCGCAGTATCAGGGTGAAGCAGTTGTTCAAAAAGATGATAGCGATATAGGAAATTTTTATTACAAAATAGAGGCTAATACTGTTGATAAGGGTAATCACAAATGGGCTGTTATCGCAACAAGTGGATATTCAAGAAGTTTTGTATCAAAAGAAAACACATTTTATGTATCTAGAGATAAAACAAAGCCTGTTCTGCCAAAAAGTGAAGAAAAGCAAGTAGAGCCTATTAAAAACAATGTTGATGCCTTAGAAAATGCAAGTTCTACTACATCAAGTATTGAGATTATTCTACCTAATGTGGATATAAGTGAATCAGCAAGTACAACGGTTCAAGATTTAGAGACAACATCAACTACGAAAGGCATTGATATAAGCTTAACAAGCACAGAGGATATTATTGTGCCAAGTGACATAGCTACAACAACAGAAGCTATTATAGGTGAGCCAGTAAAGGAACCCATCAAAGAACAAGTTGAAAATGTTGTAAATATAAAAACAACAAAAGAAACACCAGAAACTCCTGTAAATGGTGATAGCACAGAAAAAACAAGTGCCATTAAAGAAGATAAAAATGGAGTAGTCATTAGTAGTGTAGAGTCTCCTAGAGAAGTAAGTGTTTATGAGAAAAGCGAAAGCGATGTTAACGTTAATGTCGCGGGGGGTGTTGGAAGAGAAAGTCTTGTCGTGGATGATAACAATTATAAACCATCTGAAAGTCAACCAAATATTGAATCAGAAAAAAAGGAAAGTGGTATTGTAGAAAAATTACAAAATGCAAAACCAGGGGATGTATTGCTAGAGAAAATAAAACAGGAATTAGGATTTAATTCAGAAATAGAAAAACAAAAGAAAAATAGGATTATAGGAATTTCAATTTTGTCCTTTGTTGTGGTGCTTTATGTGATAGTATCTATTGCAAGAAAAAAGGATAAAAAATAAGCAAGTTTATGAAGTTTTTAGATCAGTCCCGTTTATTGGGGCTGATTTTATTTCTAATAAAATATAAATTATTATTGAAATTGTAATATAGGTATCTGCTAAATTAAAAATTGGGAAGCTCCATATTTTTATAAAATCTATTACACCAGCATATAGAAGTCTGTCTATTAGATTACTTATTGCACCAATTATTATAAGTGAGAATAAAAAGCTTTTTATATATTCCCTTTGTTGCATTTTTTTAAGAGCATTATATATAAGAAAAGACACTATTATGAACGTTGTAATTAGTATTATAATATAAGGCACCTTTATGCTAAACGCAATACCACTGTTTATTTGGCTTTCTAGTCCAAAAAAATCAAAAAAATAAACTCCTTTTTGAGAGAGTTTATTTAAAGATATATATTTAGTAATCCTATCTATTATAAATAGCATTAGACATGAAAAGTATATAATAAATATTTTGAAGTTTTCTTTTTGCATTATTATAATGTTTTTCTTTTACAATCCATGCATTTGTTTGCCGTAGGAAAGGCTAAAAGTCTTTCTTCTGGAATTGCTTTGCCACACTCAATGCATTTTCCATAATTTCCCTTTTCAAGAGTTTTTAATGCTTCATTAACCTTTTCTAAAGATTTTTCAAGAGTTTTTTCTAGGTATAGGTCGCTTTCAAAATCAGCTACTTCAGAAGCATTTTCATCTTCATCATCTCCATAATCTGGAAATTGTGCATCATAATCATTTTCATGAGCAGAGTTTTTGTTAGCAAAACTTTCTAATTCTTTTAAGATGTCCTCTTTCTCTTTGAGAAGCACTTGTTTTAATTGCTCAGTTGTTTTTTTATTCATAGCCCTCTTATTTAATATTAAAAATTGATAAACGAATTATATGGCGTATGTTAAGTTATGTCAATAGGGGAAATTTGTTTTTTAAATTTTAGAAGCAATATTAGTGGATATCTAAATGATTGGTACTTTAAATCGAAATCATTTGAGTCTTCGTAGGATTTTATTTCATTGTAATCATCTATTATTAAACCGCTATTTCTTGCTCTGTTTATATAGGTTTCTAGCGGATAAAAGTTAGATTCTATGGTACCATTTGAGAATTTCCTATTTATTGAAAGGGCTTTGTGGTAGGGTTTTTTTATAAGTATTTTTGGTTTAAATCTTAATATTTTTCCTATAATAGATCTTTTCCACTCAGCTACTGGGTATGAATAATATGGATTTGGAATTGTGATAATTAATTCGCCGTCAGTTTTTAGTATTTGAGATATATTTTGAAATACTTTTTCTAGACTATTGGTGTCTTGAGCCACCATGTTCATTATGACGATATCAAAAAATTCTTTTTCATAAGGAAGATTTTCTTCTAGGTCTAATAATCGTATATTTAATTCGGGATTATTGTTTTTGGCAATAGTTAATAATTCATTAGAATAGTCACAGGCAAAAATTTCAGTTTCTGTGAGTTCATTTTTCAATTTTTCAAGTAGCCATCCAGACCCACAACCAGCGTCTAGTATTTTTTTGGGTTTATTTAAAGTATTTTTTATATATTTAAACAATAGGCCTGTTTGTATTTTGCCATTTTTTGAATTTAAAAAGTTTATATAGTTGTCAGCAGCGATTTTGTCTTTATAAGTCGGCACTGTATTTTTTGAATATTTAAATTAAGTATCATTTTATTATATTAACATTATAATTTTTGTGTGTAAATGATAAATTTTGAAACTAAAAACCCCCATCCTTTGTAAGGGATGGGGGTTGTCTCAAATCTAAAAGATTATAATACAGCTTCTTTTGCTGCTTTTGCTAGTCTGAATTTTACAACTGTTTTTGCTGCAATTTTAATTTTTTCTCCAGTTGCTGGGTTGATTCCCATTCTTTCTTTTCTCTTTGCCTTTACCATTTTTCCAAATCCTGGAAGAACAAATTCTCCACTTGTTTTTACTTCTTTGTATGCTAGTTCAACAAGAGTGTCCATGAAGGATACTACATCCTTTTTGGATAGACCTGTTTTTTCTGCTAATACTGTCATTAGCTGTGACTTTGTCATCTTTGCCATCTTATTTTTTTTAGTTAATTGTTAACCTTGCCCAATGTTTATGAGCACTTTTATTATACCACTTTCTAATTATATGATAAATAGGGGTCTTTGTTAATCCCGCCGGTGGCGGGATGAAGTCAATAAAAATTATAGTTGATTATTAAAGGGGTTTATTCAATATTTTTTAGTTCATTTATATTTTTGACAATGAATTCTATTTTTTTAGTATATTTTTTAAAGATAATAAAATATTTATTTGAGTTTTTTAGATAATCGTTAATCATCCGTTTTCTTATTTTGGGGTCTATTTTCCAGGAATATAATTTTTTTATAAATATATAATCCTTCTGCGCTAAGTATTTTGAACAAAAACTAAATATATCTTCTTTTTTATAAATTAATTTTCCTGTATGAATGTATGATTTTGCACCAATTGCATCTCTTATTGAGCGAACCGCCCACTTCACCCATTGAATTTGATTGCTTTTTTCTAATTTAAAACTATCCATTTCATGGGGTTCTAAATGAGTATATATTTCAAATGGTAAATTGTCTAAATATCTTTTTTGATAGAATTTAGCAACAGGTGAATATATTTTACCATTTATTTCGGATCTCAAATTAGCTAATAAACTAGTGGGATCAAAAATAATATTACTCTCTAGAAGTAATTGGTGTTCTGAAGTTGATTTAACATTAAGTCTTTTTAGTTCGTGTTGAGCGAATCTGGCATCTACTAAACCAAATTCAATATTTAAATTTAGTTGTGTAAAAGCTTTTTTCGAAGCAGGAAGGTTGAATTCATACCAATTAAGAGTCAGTAGTTGCTTTATTTGGGAGGTTTTTAAGAAGTTTTGAAATTTATTTTTTGTTGTCTTTGGTTTTATATCTGATAAGCGATTTTCAGATGTTTGCATGAGATAAAAATTTGGAGATGATACATAGATTCTTGTATCAATATCTGAACTTGGCACAGCCTCGTCTTTAGCGAATGAACCAATTTCAGTAATTCCAACCACTTTGAAATCATGATCTATTTCTCGTTCAAGAAAGGTAATATATTTATTTATGTGTTTAGGATTTGATTCTAATATAGAGTGATTTGAATTAAACATGGTTTAGTATTAATTACTAATAATATTAACACTTTGTGTTTTTGGAGTAAATAAAAAAATAGAGTTAAGGCTGTTTTATATTGCAACGGTATATATTTATTACCGATTTAACTCAAATTCTATTTGCTTTATCAACGAGTCATCGTTAATGGTAGAAAAATCCGTTGTATCGACTTCAATTAATTTCCCGTTTGTAGAAATTGGATTGCATTTTCCAATGGTTAAAATTGGTTGCCACTCTTCTAAGCTCGTTGAATCAACATGTCCAGGATGACGTTTTCCTTTTTCTGCGCGATCTTTAAAGCGATTAAACAAAATTTTACCATCGGAATAACATAGAATTTGAATGATTTTAGGACTGTATTTCTGTTCAATTTTTGAGAAAATTTCATTATCAAACTCTGGCTTAAAGTTGCTTTCCAAAACGATCGGAATTTCTTTTTTTAGATAATCATTTGCATAATTGAACAAAATTGCGTATGCAGCTTTTCCAGTTTTTTTTGAATAATCTCGGTCAGAATATCCGATGATATCAAAAATAATCTCTTTTATTTCATCTTTTGATAAAAATGGGCACTTAAAATAATCAGCAATTTTTCTACCTAATGTTGTTTTTCCTGTGCAGGGTAAACCCGTCACTATGATTAACGCTGAAGACATATTTTACATTTAATTAATAGTAATATTATCATTTTATGATTTTTTGGTAAATAAAAACAATCTATAAAAAGATTGTCTTGGTGGTTTCTAGATTTCACTCAAATATATTTATTTTTCATATTCTTTGATAAACCTAGTGCATTCTACTCACTTTTATAATGAGAGTGGTCGTAATTCCGCAAGGCGGAATGAAGACCATGAGCGAATCCAGAAATACAAAATTTGTTCAAGAGTTTATTAAAATAAAAAACAATCTATCAGAAGATTGTTTTATTGGTCTCTCGACTTCCGCTCGAGACCACTCGATTAAAGTAGATATATTAACGTTCGGTCGAAGACCGCGAGTGAGTTCGAATGAAAATGAGAACGAATCTAGTGGTCGGGGTGACAGGATTCGAACCTGCGACCTCATGCTCCCAAAGCACGCGCGCTAGCCAACTGCGCCACACCCCGTAAATTATTTTTTTAATAGTTCATCTAAGAACTTTCTTCCTTGACCAGACTTTAGAAATTTTTCTCTTTTTATTGCTTCAAATTTAGTATTGTATTTTTCAGAATAAATGAGAGTAAATGGTCCATTTTGTTTCGTCCATTTATTACATCCAGAATTATGCTCCCTTAGTCTTAAAAAAGTAGTTTTTCCAGTATATCCTATATATCTTTTATTATTCTTAAAACTTTTTAATACATATACATAATATAAATCACTTTTCATTTGTTTATATTATAGATTTTAATGCAAGTACTTTTATAGCCCCAGCCAGAGGCTGGTCCGCCTTTGGCGGAAACTGCGCCACACCCCGTTGAATTGTTTAATTTTAAAGCTTGAAGTTTGAATTTTAGGATTCAATTCTTACTTCAAAACTTATATTTCAAACTTGTTTATTGGTGCCGAAGGGCAGAGTTTCCCGCCTTCACTTCGTTACGGACGGGACGTAGGAACTGCCTCAATCTTTACCTTAATTATAATTGGGTAAAATTTTTAGCACCATCTTTTTCTCTTAAAAATGGTGCCGAAGGGCAGAGTTGAACTGCCGACGCAAGGATTTTCAGTCCTTCGCTCTACCGCTGAGCTACTTCGGCATTTGTCAGCACCATTTTTGAGAGAAAAATTGTCAATTTTCATTAAGTCACGCTGCTTGTCCCGCATAAGTGAAACGATTGCGGGAAGCTACTTCGGCGGAAGTTTAATTTTGAATAAATTAGTAATTAATTAATTCAGAATTTATTCATCATTCTAAATTCATTATTCTAAATTGTCTATTGGTGGGCGTGCCAAGAATCGAACTTGGGACCTCAACATTATCAGTGTTGCGCTCTAACCAACTGAGCTACACGCCCGGAACATAATTTTCAATGTTAAATGACAAATATCAAATACAAAGGAAGCGTTAATAATTGGTAGTTTCAATAAATAATGAATAGCTCCCTATTAAAAAAAACAACTCCATTTAACAATAAATATAATACATTATTATTATTGCAAAATCAATGGAGTTAAATGACTTGTCAGTCAATTGAACAATTAAATAGTGGTAGAAACTTCATCAAGTCTTACGACTTGACTCGATAGATTGATTCTATAAGAATCAAATACTCCTTAGAAAGGAGGTGATCCATCCACAGCTTCCGCTACGGATGCCTTGTTACGACTTCACCCCTATTGCCGATCCTACCTTATTCCACGTTTTAGTACGCAGCTTTCGGGTATTACCGACTCTCTTGGTGTGACGGGCGGTGTGTACAAAACCCGAGAACGTATTCAACGCACCGTTGCTGATATGCGTTTACTAGCGATTCCAGCTTCATGAAGTCGAGTTGCAGACTTCAATCCGAACTGAG
>CAZXFD010000004.1:0-88891 GCA_964640635.1 uncultured Gammaproteobacteria bacterium
GTTAAATTTTTATGCAAAGACTTTCTAAATTACAAAATTTTATTTTGACAAAGTCACTTGTAAATGAATTTACGGGTAAGAATACATTTTCTATATTTTATAAAGATAAAAAGTTTAAGCCTCATGATTTGGAAAAAATTATTACCTCAAGCATTAATAAATTAATTAAACGGGATTTGGTAATTGCGTATTGTAAAAAAACAAAGACAAAATTATTTATAGAGAGCATTGTCTTAACGAGTCAGGGTAAAAAATTAGCAAAGCAGTTACTGGGCATGCAAGAGCATTTACCCATTAAGTACAAATTAAGTAAAAAGTTATAAGGTACTAGGTTATAAAGATATTATGTATTCATATTTTTATGACTTTCGACTTTATAACATTATAACTTTTAACTAATTTTATGGACAAAAAAATTCTAAATCATTTACAAAAAACAAATCTCAGTCACGAGATTATAAATCACAAAAAAGTTTATACTGCCTATGACGCATCTCAGACGCTCAAAGTTCACCCAAAGCAAATTGTAAAATCTTTAATAGTAAAAGTAAAAAATGATTTTGCGCTTATTTTGTTATCTGCTGACAAGAACATTGATTTTAAAAAATTAGCAAAACAATTTGGTGCTAAGGAAATCGATATAAAAATTCCAAAAGAAAAAGTATTGATGGAAAAATTAGGCATAAAACCAGGAACAGCGCATGTTTTTGGTGATATTTATAAAATTCCAGTTGTTATTGAACGTGATTTAGCAAAGCTAAAGGATGCTATTTTTTCTTCAGGAACTCTTACAGAAAGCTTGAAAATAAAAGTAACTGATTTTATAAAACATCAAGAGGCGAAAGTTTCACAATTTGGAATTGCTAAAAAGTTTAAGAAAATTAGAAAATCTATTGTAAAAAAAGTAAAGAAAAATATACCAAAACAGAAAAAAATTGTAAAAAAATCAGCAATGAAAGTTACACCCAAGAAAAAGACAATCAAGAAAATAACAAAAAAAAATATTCCAAAAAAGAAAACTACAAAAAAGATTATTAAAAAATCAAAAAAATAATATATGTCCTCATATAGTTTTAGTTTGGAAAATTTTGAAGGGCCACTAGATCTACTACTTTCACTTATTGATGAAAGCAAGCTTGATATTAGTGATATTTCTCTTGCAAAAATTACAGATCAATACTTGGATTATGTAAAAAATAATCAAACTCTTTCAATGGAAGAGATTGCAGACTTTTTAATTATTTCTGCTCGTCTTTTATATATTAAATCAAAATTGATTCTTCCAGAGGCATTTTTGTCAGGAATGGAGGACGATGACGAGCAAGATTTAGCAAGACAATTAAAGATTTATAAAGAATATCATGATGCTAAAAAAGTGATACAGAAAATGATAAATAAAAATAATTTTACATATTCAAGAATTGTCCCATTATTTCAAATAAAAAAAGAATTTGTTCCACCAAAAGATATTGGCTTAGAAGATTTGAAATTGATAATGGAAAAATTGATTTTATCCATTAAGCCAATACTACAACTTCCAAAAAAGTTAATAGATAAAACAATAAGTATAAAAGAAAAAATAGACCATATTCAAGAATTACTTAGTAGAGGTGAGAATGTCAGCTTTTCAGAATTTATTAAAGATAGGGGCAATAAAACGGAAATAATTGTATCATTTTTAGCAATGCTCGAGCTTATAAAACAGCGCACAGTAAGTGTTAATCAAGATTATTTATTTGAAGAAATTATAATTAAAACTAATATAAATGGATAAAAATTTAATTTATTTAGAAAGTATTTTACTTGTTTCAGATAAGGCAATTCAATTGAAAATGTTGATGAAAGAGTTGGATATAAAAACATTAGAACTCAAAGAACTTATTGGGAAATTAGAGGAAAAATACAATAGAGACGACAGCGGCATTCATTTATCGGTAAGTCATGACAAAATACAATTTACAACAAATCCAATTTGTGAAGCAATTGTAAAGAATTTTACAAAGCAAGAGTTAAATAGTAATCTTAGCGATGCATCGCTCGAGACTCTTACTGTGATAGCATATCGTGGACCTATTACAAAATCAGAAATAGAGCAGATAAGAGGAGTAAATTGTAGTCTTATACTTAGAAATCTTCTTATAAAGGGACTTATAGACAAAGAATATGACAAAGAAAAAATGTCTGATGTATATTTTACTACAAATGATTTTCTTAGATATTTGGGTATAAGTAGTGCTGATCAACTACCAGATTTTGAGAAACTAAACAATAGTGAAGTCTTAGATAATATTGTCAGTGGTCAAGAAGAATTAAGTATCAATCAAAATGAATAATAATAAAAATGGCAAAAGTGCTCTTATTATAGTTGGTGGTGCATATAGATCAACTTATTATTCAGGCGCTCTTCGTGCGCTGGATGAAATTGGAGTAGCTAGTAATTTTGATACTTATTTTGGGATTTCTTCAGGGTCTCCTATTTTGGCATATTTTTTATCTGGACAATTAGAGCATATAACAACGATTTGGCAGGAGTATGTTCCTAAAAAAGAATTGTATAATCCTATAAATCTTTTAGTTCCCAAAAAACCTATTTTAAATTTAGATTATTTGATAGATGATGTTGTGAGAAAGTGTTTTCCTCTCAATATAGAAAATATAAAAAATTCAGGCAAAGAATTTATTATTCCAGTGATGCATTATCAAACTGGAGATATAAAATATGTAGATGCAAATAGCTATAATATTTTTGATCTTATGAAGGCTACTATGTCTATTCCATGGCTTACAAAAAAATTTTATGAAATAAATGGGGATAAATATGTAGATCCAGGAATAGCAGATCAAGTAATACTAAATAAAATAATAGGTGATGGGTACTCAAAGATTCTGATTTTGGTAAATAATGGCACGATAAAAGATTTTGCAAATTGGAAAGAGGTTCTGATAGAAAAATTGTTTTATACTTTTAATCCTGCCATAGCAAAGATTGCTAAGTATATTTTGTTTGAAAATCTTAATTATCAAAGTGAGCTAGATAAAAATCCAAATATAGTTACAATATCTCCTTCTAAGTTTTTGTTATCTAGATTTGAAAATGATAAGGATAAAATTAGACAAAGTATAGATCTGGGATATACGGATATAATAAATGATCAAGAATTATTAAAAAAATTAGAAATTTTTAAATAAATGTCTTTACTATTTTTAGCATCAGCAATATTTTCTATCTTTAATTTTTCCACCAATAAAGCGGATAATCTTTACTTTGAAAATTTTAGTAGCGATACAAATTATTTTAATGTAGTTTTTCAAAAAAATAATAATTATTATCCAATAAAAAAGATTAATGATTCGTTGGGGGTTTCTATAAGTGCAGAGTCAGCCTTGGTAAAAGATGTAAAAACGGATAAAGTGTTATGGGCAAAGAACGCAGACAAAAAAAGATCAATCGCAAGTATAACCAAATTAATGAGTGCCATAGTTATTTTAAAATCAGAGAACATAGATTGGAATAAAGAAATAGAAATAACAAGTGATGACTTGACGGGAGACTTTAATAAGCTCAAAATTTTAGGTGGTGATAAAATAAGATTTGAAGATTTATTTAAGGCAAGTCTCATAGCGTCTTCTAATAAAGGAGTAGAGATTCTTATAAAAAACCTAGGAATGTCTCAGGATGATTTTGTCAAAAAAATGAATAATGAGACTAGACTACTTGGTCTTAGTAATACTTTTTTTAAAGATGCAACGGGATTAAGCAGCGAAAATGTTTCTACTGCAAAAGAAGTCCTTATTTTTGCTAGCTCTGCATTTTCTTATGATAAAATTAGAGAAAGTACATCTAAGAAAACATTTTCTTTTCCAATACTGAATTCAAAAAGAGAAATTAGTGTAAAAAATACAAATGAGCTTTTAAGTAGTTATCTTAAGATAGAGGCTGGAAAAACGGGAACAACTGATGATGCTGGTTATTGCTTGGTTTCAGAAATTAGTTATATGAGTAAAGGACCTATAATGGCCGTTGTTTTGGGAAGTAGTTCTCACGGAGATAGATTTTTTGATTTGAAATCTTTATCAGGATGGGTTTTTGATAACTATGAGTGGAAAATTGATTAATTTAAAATAAAAATATGAATAAATCAACTATAATAGCTAATTGGAAAATGCAACTTAGCCCAGAGGAGTCTAATATTTTAGCAGGTGCGTTGTGTAAAAAAATAGAAAGATTAAATTTGGATAATATAAATTTGATAATTTGCCCAGATTTTTTATCTATTCCAAGTATAAGAGATATTGTTTCTGGGACGGAACTTCGTTTGGGTTCTCAGGATATTTTTTGGGAAGATAAGGGGGCTTTTACGGGGGAGGTTTCCCCAGTTAACTTGAAATATTTTGATATTAATTATTCAATAGTGGGTCATAGTGAAAGAAGGCAATTATTACAAGAAAGTGATGATATGATAAACAAAAAAATGAAGTCTTGTATAAAAAATGGAATTGTGCCAATCTTATGTGTAGGAGAAAGTTTTGAACAAAGAAGAAATGATCAAAAAGATTTTGTAATAATTAGTCAAGTGAGAAATGCTTTTAGGGGTATCGAGTTTAGGGATGTTACAAAAATTTTTATAGCATATGAGCCAGTGTGGGTAATAGGTTCTGGTCAAGCAATAGATCCAATAGAGGCTGAACATACTAATTTAATTATCAAAGAAGCAGTACTGGAAGCTTTTTTGGCAGAAGGAAAAAATGTAAGACGAGATGAGATAGATGAAAAGTTGCAACTTATTTATGGTGGAAGTGTTGATAGCACGAATATAGCTGATTTTATGAATCAAGAAAATATCTCAGGTGTTTTGGTTGGTGGGGCAAGCTTGAAGGTTGATAGCTTTATTAATTTATTAAATATAGTAAATAATTTATAAAAAATTTATGTTATTAAATATAATTTTAATTATTCTAGTTGTTGTGAGTTTATTTGTAATGCTTTTTATTTATTTTAAAAAGATTCCACAATTAAAAATAATAGAACCAGAAGAACTAGATATTTATAAAGAAGAAAAAATTAAGAAAAATATTTTAAATAAAAAGTTAAAAAGAGACGTAGATTCTTTTTATAAAAAAGGAGTAAAAATTATAAAACCCATATCAGATTTTTCTTCCAAAAGAATTAGTAGACTATATAAACGTCTTCATAATTTAGAACATAAATATAGAACAAAATTGGTAAAAACTTATTTTGATGACAAAATTTCATTAGAATCTCAAATACTTGCTCACATAGAAAGGGCGGAAGATTTTTTACAAAAAAAAGAATATAATAAAGCAGAGTCAGAGTATATAGATGCTCTTAAAATAGACGTTCATAATTTAGATGTTTATAAGAAGTTGGCAGATTTGTATTTTCAGAACAAGGATTATGACAAAGCAAAAGAGACTTATGAGTATATTTTAAAGATTAAAGAAGACGATTATTCGTATAGTAGGTTGGGTGATATTTCAAAGAATAGGGGTGATTTAAATCAGGCCGTGAATAATTATTCTAGGTCGGTTGCGATAGATTCAAATAATCCAATGCATTATTATAATCTTGCGAAAATCAATTTAAAACTGGAACAAATAGAGGATAGTTTAAATAATATAAATAAGGCTCTAAATATTGAAACAGATAATCCCAAGTTTCTTGACTTTCTGTTAGATTTAAGTATAATTATGAAAGATAAAGACTTAGCAAACAAGACCTTTTTGAGATTAAAAGATGCAAATCCAGACAATAATAAACTCATAGAAATTCAAGATAAGATTAATAATATATAGCTATTAGATTTTAGGGATATGAGGTTTTTACAATAAAAGTCCACGTTTTTATAGTTTCCCGTTTAGCGGGATCCCCGTTTTATTTAGATATTTGAGAAAATACTATTAGTTGGGTTATTTGCCAATTTAACAATTTGTGCCGTTGTAACTCAGTTGGTAGAGTAACTCCATGGTAAGGAGTAAGTCCGCGGTTCAAATCCGCGCAACGGCTCCATTCGACTCATCCCGCCTATGCTGGATTCGCTCATGGTTTTCATTCTGCTCTGCGGAATTACGACCACATTTATTTAAATAGTCGAGTCGAATGCCCTGAACGTAGCTGAAGGGCACGAGAAAAACATTTTAAATAGTTCATTCAAAATTAGATAATTAAGTTTGGGTCGGTACCAAAGTGGTCAACTGGGGCAGACTGTAAATCTGCTGGCATATGCCTTCGTAGGTCCGAATCCTACCCGGCCCACCAAATTTAGTAACCTTGAAATTTTATAGGTTTTAGTGTAGAATATCCGTATTGTTTTATTAATTGGCAATGCCAATGTTTTAAATTTAAAGGTAATAAATCCCGCTGAGCGGGATAAATTAAAATATTTCGCCATCTTAGCTCAGTTGGTAGAGCAACAGTTTTGTAAACTGTGGGTCGTCGGTTCGAATCCGACAGATGGCTCCACTAATTTAAGTAAAAAGTATAAAGTTTGAAGTATAAAATGAATTTTAAAGCATTTAAGTTGTGAAGTGAAATACTTCAATCTTCAACCTTTAAACATTAAAATTAAAAATATGTCCCAAGATAATTTGATAAAAATGGAATGCAGCGTTTGTCACAGAGTGAATTATTTTACATACAAAAATAAAAAAACTCTTAAGAATAAACTAGAAATCAAGAAGCACTGTAAATGGTGTAAAAAACATACTCCTCACAAAGAAACTAAATAGTTCTTTTGATAGATTGTTATATAAGTTCTTTGGGCTATTTGGGTTCAGAGAATTTATTTTTATGTGGGGTTAAGCTAGAATTAAGATAAGTATGAATGGGGGAGTAGTTCAACGGTAGAATACGGGTCTCCAAAACCTAAGATGAGGGTTCGACACCTTCCTCCCCTGCCATCAGCTGAGAGGTCAAAGTTACCGAGATGGCTCGTCTCAGCTTGCCAAGAAAATACCAGCGATTATGGTGTTTTTTTGTTTTTGAAAAAGAAAAGAGCCTCTTGCAATCTCGCTTAGCGCGACGCAAAAGGCTCAAGTTATTAAGAGGATCAAGTCTTTAAGGATTCAAGTTTCATTACTTCCGAGCGGACGCGACACCCAAATAGTCATCGCGAGCGTCATCCCAACAGCGGTCGACATTGAGGCCATGCGAAACGAAGTAACCGACGTAGACACGGCGACCATCCGAAGCCACAGAACTTGTGCGAACATAAATTTTTTCAAATAAACGTTCACCAGTATTCAGAAAATGACCAATGATTGTGTAGATCATTATTCTGGCATCTGGTACTTCTTCGTCCTTGGTGATGAGTGACTGTTGTTCTTGCCAGTTTTTGGATGTTGAATTATCTACTGGAGTTTTGAGAATCAACTGCCAAGAACATTCACCACGCTCTTTAGCAAAAGATTGTTTATTGTACCAGTCCTGGCTATAGAACAGTCTCTTGTCTTGTACTTTGCCACGAATGTCAAGAACCGAAATTGGAAATATTGCAATCAAGACATGGGTATCTTTACATTCCTGTAATACTGTCTCAGAGAAAGGAATCTCTGCAAGCTTATCAAGTTGTTCTGGTGTAGGACTAATACCATAATACTTAATAGCTTCTTCTATGCCGAAGAAATTTAGGCCCATTATTTTATGAGCTTGATCTTTATTCATTGTATCCTCCCATGAATATTTTTAACATCTTATTACGACATATATTTTTAGTCAAGTCTATATTTTACACCATGACCGATGTGTTTAGTTTGATAATTTAATTTATCCTCATAAAAGCCTTTGAAAATTGCTTATGGGTAGTGTAGCAATTGAGCCGTTCTACCAAAAAAATCTCTATATTTAGGGATTTTTTTGATTCATTATTTATAATTTCTTTAATTAAAAAAGCTAGTTGTAGGACAACTAGCTAACTGATTAATTGTTTGATTTATTGTTTTATCTTGGGCATCTTGGCAATGTCATAGATTTCTAAGTACTCAGTATATGTAGCCAATGGAGGGTCAACATATACGCTGGTTTGGTCCGGAATAATGCGCATATTATGCGCATCAGTAAGTCCTTTGGATAGGAAAAAATCTCGCAGAACTTGTTCGTGGCAGAAAGCGCCACTTAAGTTTTGTTCGATTATTTCTTCCAACGAAAGAATCGTACTTTCACTTTCGTTAGAGAGGTTGCTATATTTTTCTTGAAGATAAGTTAGTTTTTCCCAATTTTCTTCATCTAAACCAACTTCAAAGTAGCAACTCAAGGTTGTAAATCCATCGCGAGTGCTGGTTGGGTCTGCAGTTAATATTGCTTCACGAGTAACGGTGTTTAAATATGAACCAAATGGAGTCAGCTCATTTTTAATAGCCGTAATTATTTCGTCAAGTATGATTTGATCAGCTTCTTCTATCTCAGTATGAGATATTTGCGTTATATAGTTTTCAATTGAATTCGCTAAGCCCAGATCTACTAGTTCTTGTGTATTGACATTTTTCGCTTTGAGCATTAGTTCTTCGATCATTTCACGAAGGACCGTATCTCGTGGGCCAAGGTCGTTTATCGCAGCAACTCCAACCCAATTACCACCAATAAAACATAACCCCCCACGAACTAGAATTAGTGGGTGCGTATAATCTTTTCTTTCTATGAAAACCTGATTGGGATTAGATTTTCTGTAAATGATTGCTACGCTCGAAATGTTGGATATTTGTTCCATTTTATCCTCCCTTTTTGATTAATAGTAGAGTATAGTATGTTTATTTGTAATTGTCAATGCTAAATTTAGCATCTGTATTTAATGTACTTTTTAATTTTAAGATTATAATCATTTGAATGATTTATAAATATGATTTTTAGTAAAAAAGTAGTTTAATACCGTATATTTTTGTTTCATTTTTTACTTTTTATTTAGCTTAATTCATGATAAAATTATAGTATAAATAAAATATATTAAATGGATAAAAAGACCATATATCTTAATTTTAGGAAAAACGTTGTTAAGTATCCTAATAATACTGCTCTAGCATATATTGAGCGAGGAGCTTATAAGAAAATTAGTTATAAAAAATTAAATGATTTTGTTTTAATTTTGGTTAAGTATTTTTCTGATATTGGTTTAAAATCTGGGGATAGAGTGGCAATACTTAGCGAAAATACCTGGCAATGGCCCGTTGTTGATATGGCGTGTAATTATTTGGGTGTTGTAGTGGTACCAATTCATGCAACCTATGGAAAAATGTATATTGAATATATTGTTTCTCAGACAGAACCAAAGGCTATTTTTATCTCTAGTCAAAAGCTATTTGATAATTTTTCTACGATAGATGGCGGAATGATCTCTAAATTTGAAAAAATTATTATTATAAGTCGCGATATCAAAACAGATATAGAAGTGGATTATATAGATAATATTTTATTTAAAGATAGAAAAAACTCTAACACACCAGACCCTGTTGATAGCGATGGTCTTTCAACAATTATTTATACGTCGGGTACAACGGGAATGCCAAAGGGGGCTATGCTTAGTAATGGTAATATAATCAGCGACATTAAAAATGTTTTAAAATATGATCCAATCTATAGCACGGATAGATTTTTTTCTATTTTGACATTGTCTCATGTATTGGAGCGCACAGCAGGACAAACAGTGCCTCTTCTTGTGGGGGGGTCAATTTATTACAGTAGAAGTCCAAAAACTTTGATTGATGATATAAAACTTGCAAAGCCAACTATATTTATATGTGTCCCAAGAATTTTTGAAAGAATCTTTGATAAGATTCAAGATAATTTGCGTAAAAGTTCTAAATTCAAAAGTCATTTGTTTTATTATGCCTTGAAAATGGAAAGCAGGTTAAACTCGCTTAGGAGATCTGGAAAAAAAGCGAGTGGTTTATTTTCTTTCATATGTATTGTTTTAAATAAATTTGTTTTTGGCAAGATAAGAAAGATTTTTGGCGGAAATCTTAGAATGGCTATATCTGGTGGATCAAGCTTGGACAAGAGAATAGCGAGATTCTTTGAAGATGTGGGGATTAAAATAATAGAGGGATATGGCCTTACTGAAACATCGCCAATTATTTCTGTAAACAAGTTAGATAATTATAAATTTGGAACAGTTGGAATAGTGCTAGAAAATTTGGAGATGAAAATACAAGATGATAAAGAAATTTTGGTAAGAGGAGACTCAGTGATGAGTGGATATTTCAAAGATGATGAGTCAACTGCTCTCGCAATAGATGGTGAAAAATGGTTTCATACAGGAGATTTGGGATTTGTTGATAGAGATGGATTTCTAAATATCATTGGGAGAAAGAAAGAGTTGATAGTATTGTCTACTGGAAAGAAAGTTTTACCAGTAAATATTGAGCAGGCGCTTAATTATGATAAATATATTAATCAATCAATAGTGATTGGAAATAATGAGAAATTTTTGACAGCTTTGATAGTGCCTGATTTTGAAGAAGTAGAAAGATATTGTAGTGAAAATAATATTAGCGTAGATGATAAAAAAAGCTATTTGAATTTGGATAAAATAGAAAACTTTTATAGAAATAGAATTAATGAGTGTTTGAAGGGTTTTGCAGATTATGAACAAATAGTCTATTTCTATTTAGTAAATCGTCAATTTGACGAAGATCATGACGAGCTTTCTCCAACATTGAAATTGAAAAGAGAAAAAATAAAAGAACATTTTAATAATATAATAAAGGAGTTTTATAAAAGATGATTTATTGGATTTTAAAATATACTATAGGCACATTAATTAAATTTATTTGGATTAAAAGAGTTGATGGAGTTGAAAATATACCAAAGAAGGGCGCGTTTATAATTTGTGCAAATCATTCTAGTTATTTTGATTTTCTTACCCTGATAGCAGTTTGTCCAAGAAGAATCTATTTTTTAGCGGGAGAGGTGTTTTTTGAAAAATGGCAATGGAAATGGTTGGTTCAATCTACAAAACAAATAAAGGTAGATAGAAGATCTAAAGATAAATCTGGATCTATTAATGCGGTAATAAAATATTTAGAACAGGGTTTAGTTGTTGGTATTTTTCCTGAGGGAACTAGATCTAGGGACGGGGAAATAGGAAAATTTTATGATGGAGCGGCAAGAATAGCTAAAATTGTGGATGTGCCGATTTTACCGGTTGGTATTATTGGTTCTTTCGAAATAATGTCTAGATACGATAAATATCCTAAATTTAATAAAAAATGTATTTTAAATTTTGGGCAATTAATTATTACTAATTCCGATTTAAAGCCCTCAATTAATGAGCTTTTGATTACAAATATAAAATTATTAAACAAAGTATAATATAGAACCCCAATGAATTATTTAGTTTTTTTGGATTTAGATGATACTTTAATTAGAGGTCAATCCCAGATATTATTGATGAATTATTTATTTCAAAAAAAGAAAGTTAGTGTTTATTTTTATTTAGTCGTTTTGAGTTGGTTTTTTCTTTATAAAATGAGAATTGTTAGAGATGTTCAAAAAATTAGCAATATATTTTTTAATATTTGTAATGGTTGGAATGTAGAATATATGAATGGAATATTGCAAGATTTTTTTGAAACATGTTTACGAAGCAGGATACGAGAAGATTTTTTAGAAATAATAAAATTTCATAAATCATCTGGAGGTAAAATTATACTATTAACAGCATCTATTGATCCATTAGCTAAAATTATAAAAAACTATTTAAAATTAGATTTCTGTATTGCTACTCAATTAGATTGTAAAGATAATATTTACTCTGGTAAACTAAGAGACAAAATAATTTATGGAATTCAAAAAAGAATAAGTATATTGAGTTATGTAAATAATAACAAATCTCTTTTAAAGGGTAGTTTTGCATATACCGACCATATTTCTGATTTTATTTTTCTTAATTTAATAGATAATGTATTTATAGTTAATCCAAAAAAGTATTTTAAAAAAATCATTAAATATAACAATTGGAATAAAATTTTTATGAATTAAAACTATGTCTTTTTTTGGTCTTTCATCATTGTTAACCTCCATACTGTCTATTCTGATAGGATTTTTTGTGATATTAAGAAATAAAAAATCATTATTAAATGTAGCATGGTTTCTTGTTAGTATTACAACGGCTTTATGGTCTTTTGGGTTATTTGGGGTTGTTACTTTTCAAAATATTAAGATAGCTTTATTTTTTCAATATATTTTAGATTCTAGTGCGATATTTATTCCAATTTTCTTTTTTTTGTTCGTTTTGATTTTATTGGATATTTTTAGAGGCAAAAATAAAACAATATTTAATAGTTTTTTATTTTTTGGAATTATTTTATTAATATTAAGTTTTACAGATTTATTTAAAGGTGGCGTTTCTCCTAAATTTGGTTTTAAGCACTGGATTGATCCTGGTCCAATCTATATAATTTTTCCAATCTTTTTCGGCGTATTGGTTTCAATGTCTGTTTTGAATATTTTAAAAAGATATAAACAATTAAATGGTGCAAAAAAACAACAAGCTCTATATGTTTTATTAACTGCTATAATAGGTTTTGGGGGGGGTGTTACAAATTTCTTTCCTCAATTACTCAATACGTATCCATTCGGTTCTTTTTTTACAATGTTTTATATTCTTGGTATTGGTTATGCCATAGCTCGTTATCGTCTTATGGATATTCGTCTTGTTATTTCAAAAAGTATATTGTATTTTGCTTTGATTGGATTAGTTACCCTAGCTTTTACATCAATAACATTTATCACAGGCCAAGTGTTTACGGGGGAGGGGGTTTCAAATACTTTAGTCACTTTGTTTATTTCTTTGATTATAGTTTTTGGATTTGATCCCCTTAAACGTCTTCTTGCACGACTTACCGATAAAGTTTTTTATAAAGACAAGATAGACTATCAAGAAGTCCTTAGGACTCTTGGGCTTATTATTGCTAGAGAAATTGAATTAAAGAAATTGTTTTTGGATATGTCCGAGTCTCTGGAGAAATTTCTAAAATGCAAAAGCGTCAATTTTTTATACAAAAATAAGACAACAGGAATATTTCGTGCTATTGTAGATGAAAAAATTGCAATCGCTTCAAACGATGAAATTATTAATTATATATTTACAAATAGAGAAATAATAATTACGGAAGAGCTGGATAGAAAAAGCAAGGAATTGAGTGATGAAGAAAAAACAAAAATTGCAAAAATAGTCGAAAGATTAGATAAGATGAAAATAGGCCTTATCGCTCCTATTATCTCTGGCAATGAAATAACGGCAATACTAACTATCGATAAAAAATTATCAGGAGATACTTTTTCAGGAGAAGATATAAATCTTATTTCAGTTCTTATTCCTCAGATAGCAACAGCCCTTGAGAAATCACGTCTTTATAATGAAATTCAAACATTTAATATAAATTTACAAGCAAAAATAGAACAGGCTACAAAAGAATTAAAGCAGGTAAATATTGATTTAGAAATAAGAAATAAATATCTTACATCACTGCAAAAAATTAGTAGCACTATAACGCGAAGTTTGAATTTTGAAGAAGTGGTATCTTTTATTGCTACAAGTATAAAAAAAGAAATGGGTTTTTGTGCTGGAGTTGTAAATTTCGTAGATGATAAGTCGAGGGTAATGTATATAGGCGCAATGACGCAAGATGACGGAATAGATAAAATTATTTCTTCTTTACCAAAAAAACCACGTGAATATAGAGTCTCATATGACGATAGCGATAATATTGCCATACGTGCAATGCAAACTTCAAATTTAGAAAAAAGTAATTTTGTATATGATGTTTTTAAACCAGCCATAACAAAAACTCAGGCAGATCAGTTGCAAAATGCACTCAAAATAAAATCAGTCGTTGTCGTGCCAATGTATAGTGAGAATAAAATAATTGGGTCTATTGATTTCTTTTTGTGTGTAGAGAGTGAGAAAATTAAACAAGCAGATATGGAAGTCATGAAGGCTCTCACGGATCAAACTGGATTAGTAATAAAAAATCTTCATCTGTATTCAGAAATTTCTTCCAAAAATATAGAACTAGAAAGTGCAAATGAGAATTTAAAACAATTGGATCAAGCAAAATCAGAATTTTTATCCATTGCCTCACATCAACTTAGAACACCACTTACAGGAATAAAGGGATATTTATCAATGCTTGTAGAGGGAGATTATGGAAAAATACCAAAGAAAATAGAAGATATTATAAAACAAGTTTTTGAAGCAAGTAATAGAATGGCAAGACTTGTTGATGTATTTTTGAACGTTTCAAGGATAGAGGCGGGGAAATTAAAACTAGAATTAAATGGGTTTGATCTTGGCGAACTTGTTTTGAGGTCTGTCAAAGATTTGGAAATTACTGCAAATGAACGAGGACTTAAGCTTTCTTTTGAAAAAATGGATAACGTTTATATTGTAAAAGCAGATTCCGATAAAATAAAAGATGTTTTACTAAACCTAATAGATAATGCAATAAAATATACAAAAAAAGGTAGTATTAATGTAAAGCTATCCAAAAAAGATTCGCAGGCACTTGTTGAAGTAAGTGATACAGGAGTTGGCCTCGCAGAGGAAGATATTGATAAATTATTTAATAAATTTTCAAGAGGAGAGGATAGCTCAAAAATAAATACCGGTGGATCTGGACTTGGCCTTTATGTAGCAAAAAAAGTTATTGATGCACACGGTGGAAAAATTTGGGTTGAAAGTCTTGGAAAAGAAAAGGGTAGTAAATTTAGCTTTACCTTACCACTTAGTGATGTTTAATTAAAATGTATATAATATATAGACAAAAACAACTTAGCAGTTATAAAATATTAATTTCTTATTTGATACTTGTTTTAGCATCTATTTTGGTTTTATTTTATTATGATATATCAAATTTATTAAAAATATTTGTCGTAATCATACTATTGTTGAATTGTTCGATGATATTTTTCTTTTCAAGAATAGAATTTAGAATAACAAGCGATGGTCTTGAGTTGGGTTTTAGATTTTTTAAGATAAAAATAAAACAAAGCGAAGTTCAATCCGTCTCCATAGAGGATTCACAAGATCTATACAAAGGCCTTGGTATTAAAAGAAATAAAGATGGAGTTTTGTGTTTTGTGGGAAAAGCAAGTGAGGGAATTTTGATAAATACGAAATTTAAGGAAAGTTTTTTTGTATCATTAAATAATTCCAAGGAGGCATTAGAAAATTTAATAAAAAATCATTATGTATAAAATCATAGAAAATATTGGAGATATAAAAAACAAGAAAATTCTTTTGAAATTGGATTTGAATTTATCAATAGACAAGAATGGAAAGATAGATCAAGATTCGACACTGAGAATAGAGTCTGTTATAAAAACTATAAAATTTTTATTAGCCAAAGGCGGGAAGATTGTCATAATATCTTATTTGGGTAGACCTAGTGGATTTGATAAAAAATATAAAATGGATGAGGTTGCAAAAATTCTCTCAGGATATGTTGGTAAAAAAATTAAAAAACTAAATAGTGCATTACCCAAGGATATAGAAAAAGATCTAGCACAAATGAAATCAAAAGATATTATAATGCTTGAAAACATAAGATTTTATAGCGAAGAAGAAAAAAATGATATTGTATTTGCAAAAAATCTTGCAAAACTATTTGATGTTTATGTAAATGATTCTTTTTCAAATGCGCATCGTGCTCATATGTCATGTTCTGCTATAATGCAGTTTTTGCCTAGTTATGCAGGTTTTAGACTAGAAGAAGAGGTGTCTAGCTTGACTAGTGCAATGAAAAAGGGAAATGGTAAATTGCTTATATTGGGCGGTGCAAAAGTTGATACAAAGTTAGAATTGATAAAAAAATTAAGAAATTCTTATGATTATATATTACTAGGAGGAGTTCTAGCTAATACATTTTTAGCATCAAGAAAAATTAATATAGGAAAATCTATTTATGATGATAAGTTTTTAAAGCTTGCCAAAAAAATTGATTCAAAAAAGATTATTCTTCCAGTCGATGTTATAACTGCAAAAAAAATTGATTCTAGTAAAACACAGATTAAGGATATTGCAGACGTAGATAGTGATGATATGATTTTGGATATTGGACCAAAGAGTGTAGAGTTTTTTGGAAAATATATAAAAAAATCAAAAATGATTTTGTGGAATGGCCCTATGGGATATTTTGAAAATAAAAAGTTTCAAAAGGGAACGATAGATTTATTGTTGTCTATGAAGAGATATAAGAGTATTGTTTATACGGGTGGTGGAGAAACGGTTACTATGATAAAAAAATTAAAATTAGAAAAAGTATTTAAGTTTATTTCAACTGGTGGTGGAGCGATGTTGGAGTTTTTATCAGGATTAAAAATGCCGGCTATAGAAGCGTTGAAGAAAAATAAAAATAATAATTAAAATAATAATATGAAAATAGATAAAATCATTGCAAGGGAAATATTAGATTCTCGTGGGAATCCCACTATTAGCACGACTATATTTTTGGATAATGGAAAATATTATTTTGCATCAGTTCCCTCAGGTGCATCAACCGGATCATCGGAAGCATATGAACTTAGAGATAGGGATATGAATAGATATGGTGGAATGGGTGTTTTAAAAGCTGTAAATAGTGTTAATAAAGATATTAATAATCTTTTAATAGGGAAAGATATAGAAAATATTATTGAGTTAGATAAGCAAATGATAGAGCTTGACGGTAGTGAGAATAAAATGAATCTAGGAGCAAATGCAATATTATCAGTATCTCTTGCTTTAAATAGGGCATGTGCAGATTATATGAATATGCCACTTTATAAATTTATAAATGAGTATTATAAATTTATAAAAAAACCACAATTACCAACTCCACTTGTTAATGTTATAAATGGTGGTAAACATGCTGATAGTAATTTAGATTTTCAAGAATTTTGGATAGTTCCAGATAAAGTAAGTCAGAGTTTCAAAGAAAAACTGCGAGCATGCTCAGAAGTATTCCATGCCCTTGGAGAAATTTTGTCTTCCAATGATCTTGATACAGATGTTGGTAATGAAGGTGGCTATTCTCCAGATTTTGAGAAAACAGAAAATGCTTGGGATTTCATACAAGAAGCAATAAAAAAATCAGACTATGAAAATAAATTTTATCTTGGACTTGATGCAGGTTCTTCAACTTTTTTTAATAATAATTCTGGTAAATATTTTATAAAACTTGAAAATTTAGAACTCACAAAAGTAGAATTGTTGAATTATTATATGGATTGGATAAAAAAATATCCTATAAAATATTTTGAAGATCCATTTGCAGAAGAAGATTGGAATTCATGGAAAGATTTTTACAATATTTTAAGTAAAATTCAAGGAGACGCTGTTTTGATTGGAGATGATTTGTTTACAACTAATGTAAATAGATTACAGCGTGGAGTAGAACTTCAATGTGCAAATGCGATACTTATAAAACCAAATCAAATAGGAACGATTAGTGAAACAACAAATTGTATAAAATTAGCTCAAGAAAATAATTTTAAAGTGGCCGTTTCTCATAGAAGTGGAGAAACCTGCGATGATTTTATTGCGGATTTATCAGTTGCTGTATCTAGCGATTATATAAAAACAGGATCAATATCAAGAGGAGAAAGAATCTCTAAGTACAATAGATTATTGGCGATAGAAGAAGAGTTACTTTAATTTCAAAGGACAAATTTCTAATGTCAAAATGAAGAATTATTATAATTTCTCAATCAAGAGCCGATCCGTCTCTGACGGAAAAGGACAAATGTCAAATTTTAAATGATGAATACAAATTTCAAAATAATGGATAAAAAATTTATGGTAAAGAATAAAACAAAAAAGTGTATATTACTTATTTTAGATGGCTGGGGTATTGCAAAGCCGTCACGTGGCAATGCCATTACTCTTGCAAAGACACCTACGTATAATATGATAATCAAAAAATATCAAAACTCTAAATTGATTGCGCACGGGATAAAGGTTGGTCTTCCAAAAAATCAAACAGGAAATTCTGAAGCAGGACATATGAATATTGGTGCAGGAAGAATTGTTTTACAAGACGATATTTACATAACAGAAGCAATCAATAACAAAACCTTTTTTAAGAATCCAGCCTTCTTAGAAGCAATAAATAATGTGCATAAGCATAAATCAAATATTCATTTGATAGGACTTTTAAGTGGAGATCAAAGTGCTCACGTAGATCCAGTTCATTTACAGGCTCTTTTAGAGCTCTTGAGACGACAAAAGATAAAAGATATATATTTGCATTTATTTACAGATGGGCGTGATTCATCGCCACGTGTAGGAATGAGGTATTTGAAAGAATTGAAAAGTAGTTTTAAAAATGGAGAAAAAATAGCTACAATCACTGGAAGATTTTATGCTATGGATAGAAATAAAAATTGGGAAAAAACAGAGTTAGCTTATAATGCAATGGTTCATGGAGAAGGAAAAAAAGTTGATTCAGCAGAGGAGGCAATCATTCAAGCATATAATAGAGGAGAGAGTGATGAATTTATTTTGCCAACAGTTATTATGTCAAATGGTAGGCCAATTGTAAAAATAAAAAATAATGATTCTATAATATTTTTTAATCTTAGATCAGATAGAGCAAGACAGCTTACAAAACTTTTTGTTCAAAACAATGTTTGTGATATGAATAATAGATGCAAAATTAATGCTTTGAAATTTAAAAATTTGAAATTTGTTTCAATGACAGACTTTGGTCCAGATCTTGATAAAATTTTAACTGCATTTCCATCAAGAGACATAGAAAGCACACTCCCTATGCAACTTAATGATTTGAGACAACTATATTTATCAGAGAGTGAAAAATATGCTCATGTTACATATTTTTTTAATGGTGGTTATAAGGATCCGGTTGATGGAGAGGTAAGAGAAATGATTCCGTCTCCACTTGTCGATTCTTACGCAGAAGCACCTCAGATGAGCGCAGAACATGTTTGTGATAGACTACTTGAATGTTTAAATAAAGATTTATTTGATTTTTATGTTGTTAATTTTGCAAATCCAGACATGGTGGGTCATACTGGAGATTTGAATGCCGGAATAAAATCTGTGGAGGCGGTAGATAAATGTCTTTCTAGAATATATGATGTTTTTGAAAAAAAAGAGGATATTTGTATTCTTATAACGGCTGATCATGGTAATGTAGAAGAAATGATAAACTTAAAGACAGGAGAGGTTGACACAAAGCATTCTTGTAACAAAGTTCCCTTTATTATTATTGATAAAAAATTAAAAAATATAAAATTAAAAGATGGTATTTTGGCAGATGTTGCACCCACAATTTTGGATATTTTAAATATCAAAAAACCAGCTATTATGACTGGCAAATCTTTAATTTATGGAAAATAAAAATAGACCAAAACCAGTATGCTTGTTGATTATAGACGGACTACATCCAGATTTGTTATCGGGCGACGAATTTTTGGGAATAAAAAAACTTATAAACCAATTTCCATTTTCTATTTTAAAATCAGGAGATAAAAATATAGATACCCCATGGAATGCATATATGGAGCTTGGTGCAGGAAGCAATAACTTTGATTTTGCATACAAGATAAATTATTCTCTTCCACATGTGTTGTCAAATATGGGACTTAATCAATTGTATATATCAGACACAGAAAATTATGCAAACATAAGTTATTATTTTAATGGAAAGAATAGAGCAGAAAATGAATTAATAAACAAAATTGAAATCAATTCTTGCGAACAAGATAATTATCAGGAATATTATGAGATTGTTATAAAGAAAATAAATTCTTGTATTATAAAATCAACAGAAAACAAAGATCATGATTTTATTTTGGCATCTTATCCAGCAATAGATGAAAGTTTTAAAAATGATCCAGATTTTTTAAAAACGATAGACTCTAATTTTAAGAAATTAGCAGATATTGTCTTGGCTTATAATGGGTGTATTATTTTGAGTGCTAGTTCAAGTTTTGTAAGGGGAAACAATATAGTTCCATTTTTAGCTATTTCTAAAAATTTAGAAAATAAAAGTTTTGTGGAGTATGATAATAGTAGGTCAATAGAAAAGCAAATTCCAAGTTCTTGGATTTATGATGTAACGCCTTCTATATTAAAAATAATGGGTTTAAATAAGCCCAATCAAATGATAGGAAATTCTTTTTTATAGATGAACAATTTATTTGTTCAGAGTATATAGAAAGATATTAAGGCTATTATTATTCCGATAAGTGAACCTACAAATATTTGAGGCGGTGTATGTGCAACTCTTTCATTCAATTCCCGATATTTATATTCAAGTTCGTCAGGAAGATCTACTATTAATTTGTTTATTATTTTACTTTGTTCTGTGATATGACCTCTTAGACCCATAGCATCAACCATGACAATTACTGCAAAGAAGAAGCTGATTGCAAATTCTACAGAATCAAAACTTTTTATAAGACCAATAATTGTTGCAAGCGACGATACTAGTGCGCTATGAGCAGACGGCATACCACCATATGCAAATAAATTTTTGAAAGACAACGTGCCATTTAATCTAGATATAAAAAGTTTAGCAACAAATTGCGTAAAAATAGCGGATATAATTGGAATTATGATAAATTTATAATTCATATTATAATTATAATGCAAAAATTAATATAAAACAAATGTTCACTCTACCTTTAAAAATAATAATATTTTCTTTTATTCAAGCATTGACAGAGTTTCTTCCCGTGTCATCTTCTGGGCACCTTATCATTTTGCATCAGCTAATAGATGACAATATTTTAAACAACATAACTTTTGATGTTGCTCTACATGGGGGAAGCTTATTGGCACTTATGGTGATTTTTTTTAGGGACATAAAAAGCATTATTAGTAATTCCGTAAGTTGTTTGCTAAGTAGGAAAAACCTTATTAAATCAAAAGACTTAGGGCTTATCATTTTTATAGCTATTATTCCAGCTGCTATTTCGGGATATTTTTTTGAAGATTATATAGGATATGTTTTTAGAAACCCAGTTACAGTTGCTCTTGCTCTTATTTTTGGGTCAATTATTTTTGTATTTGCACAGGCGTATTCTAAAAACAGAAGAAATATAAAAGACATAGGAATTTTAGATGCTTTGTTTGTAGGTGTTATGCAGTGTTTGGCTTTGATTCCAGGAATTTCAAGAAGTGGCATAACAATATCATCTGCTATGATGTTAAATATTTCAAAAATGGATGCAGCAAAGTTTTCTTTTCTACTGGCTATCCCTATTATATTTGGAGCTTTTATAAAAAAAATATTCGATATTTTACAATCGAATTATGATTTTTCAGTATTGATTATAGGATTTATTTTTTCTTTTGTTTTTTCTATTATTGCAATTAGACTTTTGTTGAAATTGCTATCTACTAAGTATGGTTTATATCCATTTGTAATATATAGAATATTGCTTGCGATAACTATTTTAGTATTCTTTCTTTAAACCGTATTGAAGGATTTAATTTTTTTTGATATATCGAGAATTTCTGAAATATGAGTGCCTATTGTAAGTTCTAGACTAAGAGGTAACTTATTAGATCTTCCGAATATTACAACAACCATAGTTTGGTTGTTTTTTTCGTTGAATCCAATACCAATTTCTGTAAAATTTTTATCTAGTATATTATCTCTATGGCTATTTGATTTCATCCAAGCTTTAAGTATGTCTTTTGAGTTGTGAAAATTCGTAGCTAAATTTTCACCTATTAGAGAATATTCATAGTTGCTTTCTTTTATCCAAGAGGAGAATTGTTTTCCATCGGGAGTGTTGTGGGCGAAATAATTATTTTCTAATAGATATATTGATTTATTTGTTGCGGCAGAGCTTAATCTTGTATTCAATATAAGTGGTTCAAGTCTTGAAGAGATTCTTTGCTCGTTGATGGAGAATAGAATTTCTTTTTCTGATATTCCACTTGCTACCACAGGAAGGGGGTTAGAGAATATAAAAAATTGTGAAGAGGCAATCACCAAGATAAGAGATAATATATTTTTTGTTATAAACTTTTTCATATGTAATATAAATAAAAAATACTTTAGTAAAAACCAAAGTACTTAAAATAAATAAAAGATTGAACTATTTTTATTTTTTACTTAACTCTTTTAGAATTAAATATTTTTGTATTTTGATTTTTATTTTTAATAGCTTATTAAGCTATAAATTAAGTATATCACATATATAGCATAATGTCAAACCCCCACCATTGAATTGGCTTATGATAAGTATTTATTATGCAAAATTATTAATTATGAATGATTGTTTGTTTATATATTATACATAAATTCAATGGTGGGGGTAGGGTTTTTGGCTTAGATTAGTTATGATATAATTAAAATATCAACTGAATAATTAAAATATACTTATATGTACTTAGTAATTTTAGCAGGGGGGCATGGAACAAGGCTTTGGCCAGTATCTAGAAAAAATAGCCCCAAGCAATCAGAGTGCTTTTTTGATAAAAAAACACTTCTTCAACTTACTTACGATAGAGCATTGAAAGGATTTAAAAAAGAAAATATTTTTATATCATGTGGTAGGAGTCAGTTTCCATTGTTATCGAAGCAACTTAAAAATGTTAGTAAAGAAAATTTTATAATAGAGCCTGAAGCAAAAGGCACTGCAATGGCAATTGGTTTTGCGTGTATCAAATTATTAAAAAAAGATGAGAATGCTACAATCGCAATAGCAAATTCAGATCATTTTATAAAACAAGAAAATGAATATTTGAGAATCTTGAGTTTAGCAAGTAAAGTCGTAGAAAAGAATCCAAAAAAATTAATGCTTGTTGGAATAAAGCCACAGTATCCAGAAACAGGATATGGATATATTGAGTTAGGAAAATTATTCAGCAAAATAAAAAATGATTCTATTTATAATATTATAAGATTTAAGGAGAAACCAGATTTAAAAACTGCAAAAAAATACCTAAGTAGCGGAAAGTTTTATTGGAATCCAGCATGGTTTGTTTTCAAAGCAAAGACAATGATTGATCTATTTGAAAAATATTTACCAAAACATTTTAATTCATTAGATGAGATTTATAAATCTTTAGATAAAAAAGATTTATCACTGATTGAAAATAAATCGTTTTCAAAAGTAGAAAATATTTCAATAGATTATGGAATAATGGAAAAAACACACGACATGCTTCTTGTCCCAGCTAATATATCTTGGTATGACGTGGGTCATTGGAGAGCGGTTGGGGATTGTTTTATAGATAAAAATACTATTAATTTAGAAGAGGGCAAGACACTTGTTATAGAATCAAAAAATAATTTAATTATAAATAAAAATAAAGATAAATTATTGACTGTTTTAGGGGTTGATAATTTGGTAGTGATTGATACAAAGGATGCTCTTTTTATATGTCCAAAAGACAAATCTCAAGAAGTAAAGAAAGTTATAGATCATTTAAAAAAAGATAAAAAATTATCAAAGTATTTATGATTTTTAAATATTTAAAATATGGATTAATAGGATTGATATTTATTTTTATAGTATCAATATTGTTTTATTTTTATCAAATAAACATTCCAATATCAAAAGATTCTACGATGATTAACTTTGAAATCGCAAGTGGTGAATCTGCAAAACAAATAGCAACAAAATTGAAAAGGGCTAACATAATAAGAAATGTTTTTTGTATGAGAGTTTATTTTAAACTCAATAATTTATCATCTAAGCTGATAGCGGACACTTTTAGCATTTCTTCTTCTATGAATATAAAAGAAATTAGCACTCTTTTGACAACGGGGATCAGAAGTGATATGAAAATCACTTTAATAGAGGGGTGGAATTCGAAACAAATCGGGCAATATCTTGAAAAACAAAATATTTGTTCAAGTAGTGATTGGTTGTCTTTAATAGAAAAATATGAAGGTGATTATATGTTTTTGAAAGACAAACCAAGAAATATGGATTTAGAAGGTTATCTTTTTCCAGACACATATGTAATTTATAAAAATGCAACTTGTGAGAATGTATTGAAAAAAATGTTGGATAATTTTGAGAATAAAATTGATGCAACAATGATGCAAAGTATCAAATCCCAGAATAAATCTTTGTTTGAAATTATTACTATGGCATCAATCATAGAAAAAGAAGTAAGTAATGTTGAAGATATGAGGGTAGTGTCTGGGATTTTTTGGGATAGAATAAAAAATGGTCAAGCGCTTCAATCTTGTGCTACGCTAGCTTATATTTTAGGAGAAAATAAAGAACAATATTCTTATGCAGATACTCAAATTAACTCTTTTTATAATACTTATAGAAACAAAGGTTTGACTCCAGGACCAATCGCTAATCCAGGATTAAATGCAATAAAGGCATCTATTTATCCAGAATATACAGATTACAATTATTTCTTAACAGATTTAGATACTGGAAAAACTATATTTAGTAAAACATTTGAGGAGCACATAAGCAATAAGGCTAAATACTTAGATTAACTTGATTTTGACCTATAAAGAGAGTAGTATGGATAAATATTATGATAGACAAAATTTTAAAATTTTTCAAAGTAAAAGATCAGGACATGGTCAAAAAAGAAACCAGGTTTTATGAGATAATTCCTGGTCTTTTGATATGGGTGACACTTTTTGTTTGTATTTTTGTTTTATCTATCTTCAGACCTATTTGGGGTATATTTTTTATTATTATTTTAGATATATATTGGGTTATAAGAATATGGTATATGTTTGCATATTTACTTTCTTCTTGGATTAAATATATAAAGGCTAGTAAAGTAAATTGGGGTCAAAAACTCAACGAGATCAGTGGATGGGAAAATTATATTCAGCTTATTGCAATGCCTACATACAAAGAACCTTATGAAGTCATAAAACAAACATTTGATAAATTATTAGAAGTAAATTATCCCAAAGATAAAATAATAATTACATTAGGAGGTGAAGAAAGAGATGAGAGTAATTTTTTGAAAATTGTAGAAAATATAAAGCGTGATTATGGTGGCAAGTTTCAAGATATTATTTTTACATTACACCCAAAAGATTTGAAAGGAGAAATCCCAGGAAAAGGATCTAATATGCATCACATGGGGAAAGAGATGACAAAATATTTTGAAGAGAAAAATATTGATATATCTCGTGTGATTATTTCTATGTTTGATATAGAAACTTGGGCACATAGGGAATATTTTAATTGCTTGACTTATTATTATCTTACAATAGAAAATCCAGAGCGTCATAGTTATCAACCCTTAGTATTGTTTAATAATAATGTTTGGCAATCAAATCCAATTGTCAGGGTCGTAGCTCACTCTACTACATTTTGGTTGCTTACAGATTTATCAAGGGCAGAAAGACTCTTTACTTTTTCATCTCACAGTATGAGTTTTAAAACATTGGTTGAGGTTGGATATCATCCAAAAGATATTGTAACAGAGGATACTCGTATATTTTTGCATTGCTTAAATCATTTTAACGGAGATTATGGGGTCTGTCCTATTTTTGTTCCAGTTTCAATGCAAACGGTGGATGTCGGTAACTTTTTTGAATCTTTAAAAAATCAGTATATTCAAATAAGACGTTGGGGTTGGGGCGTGGAGCATTTTCCTTGGATGATGATGAATCTTGTAAAGAATAAAAAGATATCTTGGAATAAAAAAATTAAGTATATATGGAATCAAAGTGAGGGGGTTTATACTTGGGCAACACTTCCAATTCTGGTTACTATAATGGGGTATTTGCCTATAAAGATGGCTGATTTATCAATTCATTATAATGTACTTATTCATAACACTCCTTATTTACTTGAGAGAATAATGGGATTTGGTATGATAGGACTTTTTACAGCTTCTGCAATGAATTTGTTTTTCTTGCCAAAGAAACCAAAAAATATAAAGTCTATTAATTATTTAATAGTTGTTGTGCAATGGGCACTATTTCCAATTACTATGATTTTGTTTGGTTCTATTCCATCACTAGAGGCTCAGACAAGATTAATGCTTGGTGGAAAATATAGATTAGGATTTCAGGTAACAAAAAAGACATAACGTGATGTCGATATATTATTGATATGAATAAAGATGTTTTATTTTAATATACTCCCAACAAAATCTTTATATCCATTTATAAAAGAATTTATATCAGTTTCTTTTTTTCCTTCAAGCTGAACTATTTGAGGGTAAAGTATTCCATTGCCACATTGAATGGCAATTTTTTTATCTATTAAAAATATTTCGCCAATTTTTTTATTGAGAGAAATATTTTCTGTATTAGCTGATTTTATTTTAAGTATTTGATTGTTGAATTTTGTAAAACTATTTGGCCATAGGTAATAAGCTTTTATTTGAGAGTTTATTTTCTCTACAGAATCATTCCAATTTATTAGCCCATCATTTTTTTCTATCATTTTGCTAAAAGTTGCAAGATTTTCATTTTGTTTTATCGGCGAAATTATATTATCAATATATTTTTGGATATTATTAAGTAATAATTTTTCACCTAATAAAAATAATTTATTTGAAAGTGTTTCATAATTGTCGTGTGTGTCAATCATTATTTTTCCTTGAACAATTATATCTCCATTATCCATTCCTTTTTTAAGCAACATAACAGTTACGCCGGTGTATTTTTCATTATTTAATAATGTGTATTGAATTGGAGAGGATCCGCGATAAAGTGGTAGTAGAGATGGATGAATATTGACTATGCCATGTGGAAAAATTTTAATAATACTCTCTGGAATCATTGCACCAAATGCTAATAAAATCCCAATATCAGGATTGAGGTTTTGGATAATTTTTAAATCTTCTTTTGATAATTTGTCTTTTTCTAATATTTTTATATTATATTTTTGAGCAACTATTTTTACGGGAGTAGAAATTGCCCTGTTGTGATCTCTCCCGGATTTTTTATCGGATTTTGTAATGACTAAAATAATATCAAAACTATTATCAATTAATGTTTGAAGTAGGTGTGCAGAATTTTTATCAGAACCAAAAAATATTATTTTGTTATTTTTCATTTTCTTTTGCTATCTTTTTTAGTTCTTCTAGTTTTTCACGACCGCCAGTGAATTTTTTTATTTTATCTATAAATAAGACGCCATTTAGATGATCTGTTTCGTGTTGTAAAACCACAGAAAGTAATCCAAGTGCCTGTATTTGTTTTGTTTTGCCATCTACATCTTCATACTCAAGAGTTATTTTTTTGTGACGTCTGACATTTCCATATACTTTAGGGAAAGAAAGACAGCCTTCTTCGGAGCTTGGTTTTAGAAGTGATTTTTTTATTATTCGAGGATTAAAAAATGCGATAGGTCCATGTTTTGTATTGGCTAGAAAAACTCTTATTTCTGAATTTACTTGATTTGCCGCGAGTCCAACACCATCTTCCTTTAGCATAAGATCTGACATGTTTTTAATAAATTTTTTGAGTTTAGGTTGATTGAAATCAGTAAATTTTGCTAATTTTTTTCGAAGTATTATATTTGGGTAAGTAATTATATGCATAATGGTATTTAGTTTTTTCCGCCAGAGGCGGATCAGCCTTTGGCTGAAGTATTTAGTATTTAGAGTTTGAAGTAGTTTTTTTCTATTATATCAATGTTTTCTAATATATTTTTTATATTATTTATATCAGAATCATTTTTATATTTTATTGTAATATATCTGAAAAAGAAGGATCTAATTTTATTTACAGAGGGTTTTATTATTTGGATATCAATACTTCTAAGTGTATTTTGTCTTAATTTATCATACAATTTAGAGACGTTTTTATCAAGCTCAGTCTCGTTTGTATTTTTTATTGTAAGTTTGAGTATATTAGAAAACGGAGGATAATGAAATAACTTTCTATTTAATAGTTCTTCTTCTATCATTTTGAAATAATCAAAATTATAAATATGGTAATAAATTTTTGATTCCCCAGGAATTTGGAAGATAATTTTTTTTGGAGAAAGCGATAATAATTTTGATGACAATTTAAATAAGTCTTCGTTTGAATCAAAACTATTATTTAGAAATTGATAAGAAAATGGTAAGACTATGAGATCAAATTCTTTTTCTTGTATATAGTCAATAATAAGTCTCGTTGCTATTATTATGTTGTTGTTTTTCGTTTGATTTATGTTTTCTAGATTATCCTTATCTATAATAATTATTTTTTGTTTGTTGTATAGTTTTTTTATGATTTCTCTAAATTGTTCAGTTCCTATGCCACGGTTGTCTAGACTTGTAGATGAACATTTTGGACATTGTAATAAAATCTCATATTTTTTTTGACAGTTATAACAATATAGGCTTTCATGGTTGTCATGTTTTCTGAGTGTAAGAACACTTCTACAATCCTTGCATTTTAATACAAATCCACAGTCTTTGCATTTTATATTCCTACTGTATCCTTTTTTGTTTAGCAAAAATAAAATTTTTCCATTTTTTTCTAATGTATTTTTGATTTCTTCTTCGCAAGTATAATGTATTTGATTTTCAAAATATTTCACACTCATGTCAAGAAGTAAAATTTCAGATGTTATTTTTTCACTACTTTGAAATAATTTTATTTGTTTTGTTTTCGCAAGATTGTAAAGGTATGAATTGGGGCAATATGATGTAAATATTATTTGAACTTTGTTTATTTTTGATAGCTCTAGTGTATTTGGTAAAAACTCAAAGCGAGGATTAGTATCTATTTGATTTAGGTTTTCATTTTCAGATTCATCTATAATAACTGATTCTGTATGCTCTTGTGGGTAGAAAATTGATATTTTTGTCCCCACGATAAATTTTATGTTATTGTCTTTAATTGAATTCCAAATTTCATTGTGTTTGAATTTTGATAAATTAGTATTGCCCGTGATAATTCTATAATCTTTGTCGTTATAAAAATTAAGAAGCGAGGAGACTATTTTTTCAATATGGCTTTTGGTAGGACAGATTATAAATGTGATTTTTTTATTTTTAGAATTTTTATCAATAATATTTTTTATAAGAGATATTTTTTCGTTATATAAATTATGTTTGAAAATAAATGAATCGGACATTAAAATAGAAGAGTTTATTTTTTTTAGTTTTATTGGAGTTTTCTTAATAAAGAATTTTTCCTCTTTTTCTTTTCTTTTATTTTTCATTGGAAGAGGGACAATGTTGTCTAAAAAATTAAGTGAAGAAAAATTATAATCACAAAACCAGTTGTAAAACTTTATTTGACTTTCTGAAATTATAGGGTTGATGTTTGCAATTTTTGTAATATCTTTAATCGTATTTGGCTTTAAATTGCTAGTATTTTTAATATCAAAAATAAGTCCCATTTTTGATGAGCTTCTAAAAGGAATCTCTATTAATTGACCTATTTTGATGTTTGCGGATAAAGAGTCGGGAATTCTGTAATCTAGCAAATTTAGGCCCTTTTTGAGCTTTATAAGGGGTTTTATGAGGGCATATGACATAAGTTAAGTATAAAGTATAAAGACAAAAGTGTGAAGGCGAAAGTCGCAAGACTTTTAATTAAAAAAAGAGAGCGGATTTTGCTCTCTTTTATATTGTTATTTGTTTTCAAATATGAAACTCATTTCGCCGCTTATGACCGTTCTTTTATTTACAAACGTGAAAAGAATAAAATCTTGCAGTCTTTTTATTTCTTTGAAATTTGTTAATTGAAACGTCATCTGAAATATCTCTTCGATTCTAGTCCTTTTGTGGAAGGTCGTAGCAACACTTCTGTAATACAGATCATAATTAGTCGCAGCCCCTCTAAATGCAGACAATGAAATATCTATATTAATGAGTTTTTTCTCAATAATATGATCAGCAAGTAAATAACATGCTTGACTTAAACAGCGCAAATAATTTTCTGCCGTTACATATGGTACGGGTTTTGTCGTATAAGATTTACCCCCAACTTTACAGGTTACATGAATTGATAATTTTTCATCATCAAAGGAATGACTCTGTATAAATATACCCTCAGGAGGATATATTTCTGTTAATATGTTCTGTATCATTATTCCTCCAAGTAATTTTTTTATATCTTAGTATCAAAATAAGAATTTGTCAACTCTTTAAATTATTATAAAAATTGAGTATAATTATATTAATAATATGCTTTAATTTAGCTATTTTTACTTATAAAGAAATATGAACACTATGGAAGAAAAAACAATTAATCCTAGCGATGAATATGCGATTAGACTAAAACGCTTAGAGGAAATAAGAGCTCTTGGTATAGACCCATATCCAGCAAGATGCAAGAGGACTCATGAGATAGAAAAAGTATTAGAGAGCTTTGAGGACTTAGAAAGTAAGAATAAAGAAATTGTTCTTGTGGGACGTATAAGAAGTGTAAGGGGTCATGGAAACCTTACTTTCTCTCAACTACAAGATGAATCATCTTCAATTCAGCTCGCTATTTCAAAAAAAGAAATAGGAGTAGAGGAATACAAAAATTTTGCAAACCTTATTGATGTAGGTGATTTTTTAGAAATTCATGGAACATGTTTTGTAACACATAAAGGTGAGAAAAGTATAATGGTAAAAAAATATGTTTTGATCAGCAAAACACTATTACCACTTCCTGAAAAATTTCATGGTCTTAAAGATATTGATACACGATATAGAAAAAGATATTTGGATCTTCTTGCAAACGAAGAGGTAAAACAAACTTTCATTGTAAGAAGTAGAATTATAAATTTTATAAGAGACTATTTTAATAAAGAAGGTTTCTTGGAGGTAGATACTCCAACGCTTCAATCAATTGCGGGCGGTGCTATTGCAAAACCATTTATTACTCATCATAATGCTCTTGATATAGATTTGTTCCTTCGCGTTGCACCAGAGCTGTATTTAAAAAGACTTATTATAGGTGGTTTTGAAAAAGTATATGAGATAGCAAGATGTTTTAGAAATGAAGGAATTGATAATACTCACAATCCTGAATTTACTCAAATAGAGTTTTATTGGGCATACAAGGACTACGAATTTTTGATGGAATATATGCAAACCTTTATGGAAAAAATGGTAAAGACTATTAAGGGGGATACAAAAATAATGTTTAATGGCAGTGAAATTGATTTTAAGGGGCCATACAAAAAAATAGATTTTAGCGGATCAATATTAGACGCAATTGGGATTGATATTGATAAGTTCGATACTGCATATGAACTTCGTCAAGAAGTAAAAGATAAAAAAATAAAGATTGATATGGCTGATTCATGGTCTTTAGGTAAGCTTCAAGATGAGCTTTATAAGCAATTTGTAAGACCAAACTTAATTCAGCCAGTTTACTTAATTAATCATCCGGTAGCCCTTTCACCTCTTGCAAAACAAATGAAAGATAATCCAAAACACGTTGAAAGATTTCAGCTTGTTTTAGCCGGTGGAATTGAACTTATGAATGCTTTTTCAGAGCTTAATGATCCAATAGATCAAGAAGTTAGATTTGGCTCACAAGTAAAAGACAAAAAAGGTGGAGATGAAGAAGCTCATGATTTTGACAATGATTTTATTGAAAGCTTAAAACACGGTCTTCCTCCAACAGCGGGTCTTGGAATGGGAATTGACCGTCTTACTTCAATTCTTACAGATAATCCAAATATCAAGGATGTGTTGTTGTTTCCACTTATGAAACCGAAAGATTAATTGTTTAATAGGATAATTGTTTGATAGATTAATAGATAATAGGAAATATAATATGAAAAAAGCAATAATTTTATCAGTATTTTTGTTGATAATTTTAACCGGGTGTAAAAATTCTAGTAATGTCAAATTAGAAACAAAAATAGAAGAAAATAATATTAATAATTTATCAATAGAAAATATGACAACAGAAGAGAAAAACGTTTCTACAAGTACTCCAATAGGTGATATAAAAGAAAATATGAGAGTAGTTATGAAAACAAGTAAAGGAAATATAGAACTTGAATTATATAAAGACAAGACACCTATTACGGTAGATAATTTTTTGAAGCTAATGAATGAGGGATTCTATAAAAATATCAAGTTTCATAGGGTTATAGAAAATTTCATGATTCAAACAGGAGATCCTAGTACTCGCGGAGTAGAGGGAAAAGACTTTGTTTACGATCCATATAATAATCCAAACAAATTACCAATCGCAGGAACTGGAGGTCCTGGATATACATTTAAAGATGAATTTAGTTCAGATTTGAAATTTGATAGACCAGGCAGACTTGCAATGGCAAACTCAGGACCAAATACAAACGGATCTCAAATTTTTATAACCCACGTTCCAACTGACTGGCTAAATGGAGCGCATACTATTTTTGGACAAGTAATAAGTGGTCAAGAAGTTGTAAATTCCATTGTTCAGGGCGATTATATTATTGACATTACCGTTGAAAAATAACTTTAAATAAGAAGTATAAAGAATGAAGTGTTAAGAATTGTGCTATTTATAAATTCTAACTTCATACTTCTAACTTCAAACTTAACACTATGTTAGATATAAAACGCATACGCGAACAAAAAAGTGAAGTTGAAAGCGCGCTATTAAAGAGAATGGAAAAAGTTGATTTGGATTCAATAATACTTCTTGATGACAAAAGAAAAGAACTGGTCGCTAAAACAGATGACCTAAAAGCAGAAAAAAATAAATGCAGCAAGACAAAACCATCGGAGGAAATTATTTCTAAAATGAAAAATCTTGGAGAAGAACTTAAAGAATTAGAGGAAAAATTAAAAAACGTTGAATTGGAATTAAATGAAAAATTGTCAGAGCTTCCAAATACGCCACTTGATGAAGTAGTCTCAGGTGGAAAAGAAAACAACAAAGTAATTTATACATATAGCAAGAAACCAGAATTTAAATTTGAAACAAAAGATCATATTGAGCTTTGTAAAAACTTAGGACTTATTGATTATGAAAGAGCTGTAAAGATGTCTGGATCTGGTTTTTGGTGTTATACAGATAAGGGAGCAATGCTTGAATGGGCCTTACTAAATTATTTCAAAGACTATCACTATAGAAATGGATATAAGTTTATGATACCCCCATTTTTACTAAACGAAGCGTCTGCCTATGCTTCAGGTCATTTGCCAAAATTTGGTGAAGATTTGTTTTGGACACAAGACAAACTTTGTCTTAATGCAACAAGTGAAATGATGATAAACAATTACCATAGAGATGAGATATTGGACGAATCAAAATTACCACTTAAATATTTTGCATACTCAGCTTGTTTTAGAAGAGAAGCTGGAAGTTATCGTGCAGAGGAGAGGGGTATGATAAGAGGACATCAATTTAATAAAATAGAAATGTTTCAATTTGTAAAAAAAGAAAATTCTGCTAAGGCTTTTGATGAGATGTTGGGACACGCAAGAAAATTACTTGAAGGACTTGGTCTTCATTTTCAAATTTCTGCTCTTGCAGCAGGGGACTGTTCTGCGGCTATGGCAAAGACATATGATGTAGAAATTTGGATTCCAAGTATGAAAATATACAAAGAAGTAAGTAGTGCATCAGTAGCTCTCGATTATCAAGCAAGAAGATCAAATATAAGATATAAGAACAAAGAGGCTGATAAAAATGAATTTGTTCACACTCTAAATGCATCAGGGCTTGCTACTAGTCGTATTTTTCCAGCATTGTTAGAGCAATGTCAAAGATCTGATGGATCAATAAAGATTCCAAAAGTACTTCATAAATATTTGCCGTTTAAAGAAATAAAATAAATACTTTTTAATTTTTGATTATTAAGCAATGTTTAAAAAGGATTTCAATAGACAAAGAAAATTTTATAAAGGATCTTATAGATCTAATTCTTTTCAGCGAGAAAATGTTTTAAATAGAAGACATGTTAATAGATATTTTGATAAGCAAAGTTCTTATAGTTGGCAAACAAAGGTGCTATATACTTTTTTATCATTTGTGGTTTTGTATTTGATATATTTTTTATTTTTTTCAAGTTATTTTATAATAGACAGCGTTGTAGTAGAGGGTAGTGATAGAATTGAAGCGCCTTATATAAAACAATTGGCATTTGATACGATCAATAAAAAAAGATTATTAATATTTAAAAATAATAATTATTTTCTTTTTAGTTCAAAGCAAATTAGAAAAGAATTAGAAAAAAATAATTCATTGGAATCTTTGGATATAGAAAGAAAATATTTTTCTACTATATTTGTAAAGATAAAAGAAAAAGAAGCTAAGTTTGCATATCTTGTTAATAATAATTTTTATCTTGTAGATAAGGAGGGTAATATAATTGCAAGAGTTGAGGAAAACAATAAGGAACTAAAATCTACTGGTATTGTAATAAAAACAATATCTAAACAAGGCATTGTTAACCAAAAGGAAATAGATGATCAAAATGCTAGAGCGGTAAAAGATGATTTAAAATATAAAAATACCAGTTCAACGATTTATGTTTATACTACTTCAAATGGAACAACAACAGAGGTTAAAGAAGAATCAAGAGTGATACCACAAGTACAGGATATTTACTCGGATTTACCACAAATGGGGAATAGTATTTTTGATAAATCAATAGCAGAAAGAATTGCTTATATAGATGAAAGTTATAAAAGCAAAATAAAAGATAGTAAAATAGAAAATTATGAATATGATAGCTTAAAAGAAGGTTATATAACAATGATAGATAGGGGTATTAAGGTGTATTTTAAATTAGATGAAAATTTGGAATTTCAAATATCAAACTTATCGCAATATTTTTCAAAAAATTCTGATATAAAAAATTTAAAATATATTGACTTGAGACAGAAAGATCAGGTTATTATAAAATAACCCCACTCTAATATTATACTCAGTTATTTTAATACACTCTTCAAAGAGGGGCGAGGTGTTATAATAAGTATTAACGCTAGCTATAAAAAGAACTTAGGAATAATACTAAATTTTTAATTAAAGAGATTGTTATGAAAGGATCTTTATTATGGGTATTAACCGGGGTATTGTATGAAGTCTTAAATAGCTCTATAATAACTGAGTGTAAGGGATATTATACTCAATTAAATATACATCAATATATATGCTTAAAAGCGTAAAAGGAAGCACTACTCTACCATTATTTGAAGAATATCTTCTTCATCTTCAAGTTAACAATTTTTCCAACGAAACAATTTATAATTACGAAAGAGATCTTAAGGTTTTTGATAATTTTTTGATATCTGAAAATATAAAATTTGATAAGTTAAGTAAACTCTATATAGATAGATATAAGGCGTATCTTTTCTCAATAGATAGGTCAACTAGTAATAACCATGAAAATCATGGAAAGCTATCATCTTATTCAACAAATAGAATGCTGTCCTCGCTTAGATCTTATTTGAGATATTTGATAGAAAATGATTATAAAACTTCTATTTTGCCGGAGCATGTAAAACTCGTTAAAAATATCAAAAAACATCCAAAGACACCGGAGTTTAATGAATTAGTAAGGCTTATTGAAGCACCAACCGAAATAGAAAAAAATAAAACAGTTGCAGTGCGAAATAGGGCTATGCTAGAACTCCTCTTTTCAACGGGAATGAGAATTTCAGAGCTTGTTAATTTGAACAAAGATCAGATAGATTCACAGGGAAGAATATTTATTTTAGGAAAAGGAAAAAAAGAAAGATTTGTTTATATGACAGAGAGATCAAAAAAATATTTGAAAGAATATATGGAAATTCGTAAAGATATATCAAAAAGATTATTTGTTCCAATAAGGGGTAGAAATACGTCTAAAAAAGATGTGCGCGTCTCAACAAATTATATGCAATATAGAATTAAATATTATAGAGATATTCTTAATATCAATGTTCCAATTAGTGCGCATTCGCTTCGTCATGGTTTTGCAACTTATTTAGCAGAAAATGGTGCAAGCCCCGCAGCTATTCAAATACTGCTTGGTCATGAATCATTAGATACTACAACGCGATATGTGCATGCCTCAGATAGATTTGCTGAGAGTGTTCATAAAAAATTTCATCCTTTAAAATAGCTTCCACGTATAAAAAATTTACTGCCTAAAAATTTTTAAAATAAAAAAACAAGACAATTTTAAATGATCTTGTTTTTTTAAATTCTTTTTATAAGTGGGGGGGGTTATAGATAGTTTAATGGGTTTACAGGGGTACCATTTGCTCTAACTTCAAAATGTAAATGTGGACCAGTTGTAAGTCTACCCGCACCAAGTGTTCCTGGCATACCACCGGATAGCCCTATTATATCACCCTGGACTACAAAGTCCCCAGTTTTGGTGCTTATTTTAGATATGTGTCCATATACAGTAGATAAACCATTGTTATGGACTATCATAATATAATTGTATCCATAGCCATTATCTTTTGCTATTGCAATATATCCAGATGCAGCGGCTCTAACGGGCGTTCCTTGCCCACCTCTTATATCAATAGCGGGATGCTCAAAAATACTTCTAAAAGGATATTCTGGATCGTGAAAATATGTAGTGACTGTTTTAGATGGAACTGGCCAAATAAGTGTTTCATTACCTTGAGTTTTGTTAGTATTTTTTTTGGCTAATAATTCTCTAGCCTTTTGTTCATATGAAGCTATTAAATTATTTGCGTCATTTTGTTCTTTGCGAAGTTCCGCGAGAAGTTTATTGAATTTTTTTTCATCACTTTCTGCTCTAGATAAAAACATAAATTTTGCACCTTGTTCATCTTTTAGTTTATCTTGTTCTGTGCTTAACTGGGTTTTTAGTCTCTCTAACTCTTGTTTTGATTTTGTTAGGCTATCATTTTTTTGCGTTAGCCAGCTTTGTAGATTTTTTAATTTTTCTATTTTATCAAGTAGATTTGATTGCAGGGATTTTAGTTTGCTAATTTCATCAAAAAAGTCACTTAAATTTTGATTTAATAATAGAACTTTAAGTGAGTTATTGGTATCCTCTTCTTTGTATAGTTGACGAAGAGATTCTTTTATGTTTTCTTTTGAAATAGTTAATTCGTTTTGTTTTTTTTCTAGTTCTAGATTGGTTGCTTTTATTTCTAGTTCAAGATTTTCTATTTGTAAGTTGGTTGTTTCTATGCCAATAGTGCGAGAAGCAATTTTTGTGTTTAATATAGAAATTTCATTATTTAGACTGACACCTTCTTGTTGTTTTTGTTTAATTTTATTTTGATATATGAGTTGTTGTTTGTTTAGATTGTCTATAGTACTCTTTTTTTCGTTTATTATACGATTTAAGTCCTCTATTGTCTCAGATTTTGTATTGGAAAATGGTAAAAATAGCAAAGATATAATTGCTGAGTAAAAAAGTATTTTTGTTTTTGTGTTGCTCATTGATTTTATTATAGCATTGTGAATAATATTTAAAAAGCTATATTATTGATTTTTTAAATATTGTTTTATTTTCTCTATTTGTTCTTCTGTTTCCGTTTTTTGTTTTTCATCGTTTATCATTTGTATGTGTCTTTGTGAGTTTTTTATACCTGTTGATATTGATTTTTGGACTTGTTCATCGGCCATTAAATCATTTGAAATAGATGCCACAGATATTATATCAAACACTATTTGAAATGACCCTGTTGTTAGGGCGCTACAGATAAATTTTTTGAGGGCACTCTGTATTTCGTCAGACGAGGCAATCACTGTTGTGTCAAAGGAGAATTTTTTTATAATATTTTTTATACATTTATAATTTTGAGGTATATTATAATAAGTTTGAGGTGTATTTAGTAGATTTATTATACATTTTTCTAGAATACTTTGTATTTTTTGTGGGTCAAGCTTATCTCTTGATATTTCGAAAACATTAAATTCATTGTTTAAAAAAAGAGCAAAAGCAGGGTTGCTAATTAATATATTTTCTATAGTTTTTATCAATACATTTTGAAATTCATCGGTGTGCGTCAATTCATCTGGTAATTTATTATTTTCTATCATGTTTGAAATGGCTTCTATATTTTGAGAATTTAAACATATTTGTAATTTTTTTAGAGTATCTTTATTTTGTTGCTCTTTTTTATTTTTTGTTCCGGTTATTTGTTCTGTATTTGTAAATGTAAATCCAAACATATATTTAATTAGCTAGTTAGTTTATCTAGGGCAATGTTTAATCTAGTTAGACTTTCATTTTTACCCAAAACCCAGAGTATCTCGGCAGGAGAGGGGCTTTTTTCTAGTCCTGATAAGGCTATTCTTACTGGCCAAAATACATCGCCAGGCGTTAAACTATTTTTAGTGACCATGTTTTTTAAAACGCTATTTAAATCATTTTCAGTCCATTTACTATCCTCTACTTGTTCTAAGATTTTTGTAGATATTTGCAGACCCTTTATAGTTGTTTCTTTGTCACTTTTTTTAAATATTAGCATATCTGTGTGATAGTCTGGAATATCAAATATGAAATTAGATAATCCTTTTAATTCTAATAGATTGTTTAGTCTCGAGGAAAATATTTTTACTATATCCTCTATTTTGTCAGATTTATCCAAAATATTTTTTGCAAAATCAATTATATATTTATAATTTTTTTTGTTTTCTTTTTTATTGGCGACAATATTTCTAATATACTCTGCATTTATCCAGTTTAATTTACTTATATCAAAAACAGCACCAGCTTTATTTATTTTTTCAATTGAAAAATCTTTTATTAGCTCATCCATTGAATAAATTTCTTTTTCTGTTTTTGGGTTCCATCCTAAAAATGCAACATAATTTAATAATGCCTGAGGTAGGTATCCTTTTTTTATAAAATCCTCAGCGGCAACATCCCCCTGTCTTTTGGATAGCTTGCTTCTATCAGGATTTAGTAGTAGTGGAAGGTGAACAAATTTTGGCATTTCCCAACCAAACATTTGGTATAGCAGAATATGTTTTGGTGTTGAAGGAAGCCATTCATCGCCTCTTATTACGTGAGTAATTTTCATTTCATGATCATCTACTACAACAGCAAGGTGGTATGTTGGAAATCCATCAGATTTTATTAAGACCTGGTCATCTATATCGCGAGTATTTATTTTTATTTTCCCATAGACAAGATCTTCAAATACAATATCAAGATTATCTGGTAATTTTAATCTTATTACGTAGTCTTCTCTGTTTTTTAGTTTTTGTTCGACCTCTTCTTTCGAAAGAGCTAGGCAATGTCTATCGTATTTTGGGACTTGTTTATTTTTTTCTTGATCGGACCTTACTTTATCGAGTCTTTCTTTGGTGCAAAAACAATAATAAGCTTTATTCTCTTTTAATAATTGTTCGGCAAATTTTCTATATATTTTGAGTCTTTCTGATTGATAAATTGGACCTTCATCAAAATTTAGTTTAAAAGATTGGATTACTTTCACGAGATCTTTATCGGCATTTTCTATATATCTAGATCTATCTGTGTCTTCTATCCTGAGTGCAAATTTACCATTTTGGTTTTTTGCAAACAAATAATTATAAAGAGCAGTTCTAAGTCCACCTATGTGTAGATATCCAGTTGGAGATGGGGCAAAACGTGTTTTTATCATAAGATTATTTTAAATATTTATTTATTTCATTTAATGTGATTTGTAAAATATTTTTTTTAATTGGCGATATATATTGATACAATTCTTCTTTGTTTACCCACTTGTGATCTATAATTTCTTTTTCTTCAGGATTAAATTTTTCATTCTCTGTTTGTCGAACAAAGTATATGCTTTGTTTTTGTCCACAAAATTTTTCATTATATTTTTTTTGATAGGATGGTATATTGTGCCAGGTCATTGGCCAGTAATGAGAATTTGTTCTAGTAGCCATACCTAGAATTTGTATTTTTGTAAATCCAGTTTCTTCTTGTATTTCTCTTTTTAGTGCTATTTCTATGTCTTCATTTTTTTCTACTCCACCCTGGGGTAATCTGTAGCCTGTTTTTTCATACAATTCTTTTATTATTAGTATTTTGTTTTCAGTGTTTATTATTACAGCAACTACATTATTTCTAAATGGTTTGTGTAGGTGTATTTTCCACTTTATAAGATTATAGATATAAACTATTGTAGCATTTATGATTCTTTTTGCTCTATATGGTTCTCTTATGAGCCTCCAAAACCACTCTAATCCAATTTTTCTGATAAATTTAGGAGCTCTTTTTGCTTTTCCAGATATAAAGTCTATTGTACCGCCAACACCTATTGCTAAGCGTATATTTGGCATATTTTTTAGATTTTTATAAATCCATTTTTCTTGAAAAGGTGCGCCATATCCTACAAAAAGTATTTGAGCATCACTATTTTTTATGCTTTCTATTATTTGCTGATTTTCATTTTCTGATATTTTATAGATATCACTAAATCCAGAAGTGGCACCGACTATTTTTATGTTTTTGTATTTAGTTTCTAGTTTTGTTTTTGCTATTTGAGCGCAGTCTCCTCTTCCACCTAATAAGAATATTTTATAGCCATTTTCACTAGCAAATTTGGATATTTTGTATGTTAGGTCTACGCCAGTGACTCTTGTATATATATTTTGATTTAAAAATATAGATCCAAGTATTATGCCAAATCCATCGGGGGTTTTTATGTCAGCATTGTTTAATATCATTCTATACTCTGCATCTTTTTGTGCCTTTAAAATGATTTCGGGGTTTATTGTGGCGATATAGTGTTGTTTGCCGTCATTTAAAAATGTCTTGATCTTTTCAATACTTTTTTTGTAATTTATGTTATCTATGTCTATGTTTAATATGCAAGGCATCATAATATTTATTTTTTATATAAAAAAACAACAAACTTACTTTGTTTTTTGGGTAAGTTTATAATTAAAAAGTGCTATTCATGTAGTTATTTTAGCAGTTTTTGGGTATTAAGTGAAGTATTTTGGTATTAGAAGCTACTTCTAGTTTTTTTGAGAAATGTTTTGTATTGTGGGTCCTCTTTCATCATTCTATCTAGCAATTCTCTAAGATATCTTGCTTTACTCTTTTTTACACCAAGAGATTTCCAATTTAAATATCTTTCAGTCCTAGGCGATATTCTTAGAGTAAATTTGATGTTTACTTTTTCTTGTAATAGATTTCCAGATTCTAATAGTTCCAAAAAGTCCAATATAACATCTTCTATAGACTTTTTATCCTTTTTATAGAATCTTAGAAAGAAGTTTTTTCCTAGGTTTTCGTCTTTTCTTATGTATTCTAATTGATCTGGAATCAGATGCCCTTTTTCCATGAGATATAAAACAGGTTTTTTGTAGGCAAGTGCGGTTGCTATGATATAAATTGTATCACTAAAGGTGTGTGTTCCTTCTATAATGACAGCCTCTATTTGATCATAACTAATACTGCGCCTTGCTTCATTTTCTCCTTTTGTTACTATTTTTTCTAGATTACTGACAAGATTTAGGCCATTTTTTACAAGTAATTGATTGATGAGAAAATAACGATCCTTCCAATATTCATCGTCGAGTTTTTCTAAATTTGCACAATAATATACTTTCATATTTTTATTCTATAAATTCTCCTTGTATGTTTTTGCAGAGTAGGTCTTTTATTTTTTCCTCATTTTTTGTTTGTCCCAATATCCAGGATAGTTTTGCACATAGACATTCTGGGCTAATATTGCTTATTGTAAGGATTGTATGAAAGAAGCTTTTTCCAAAACTCATTTTGCTATATAAAATGACAAGTTTTTTGTTTTCTTGGCTAAGTTTGAATAATTTTACTAATTTTTCTCTATCCATTATTTTGTTTGGCCAAGATTTGAATATCAAAACTTTTATTGGGTTGTTTTTTGATAAGAGTGATTCTAATATATTTATTTCTGGTATTGTTTCTAAAAATAGATAATCGTCACTCATTTTGTAAAAATATTTTGTTTCAAGGGGTATTATTTTGTTTTCATCTTCTATAGAGAGTCCAAAGTCTATTTTTGCAAGGTATTTTGAATCAATTGAATCGAATATATTCAAGTCAGACAAGCTACATCTGTGTATTTTGGAAGCCGCAATTACTCTATTTCCGTATACAGTGCTTATTTTATTTATTCGGCTATTGATAACCTGAAGAGAATTAATTAAATTTGCTTTAAATGATAAATCTGGTACTGATCCAGTTTCTTGTTCCATGGTATTTGATCCAGTTATTACTATTGGTTTTGTAGGGTTTTGTATTAGCCAGAATAATTGATTGGAAAGTGTGGGAATTGAGTCTGCATCGTGAAGTATTAATATGCCATCATAATTTTTTATATTTAATTCAATAGTATTTACTATTTTTATCAAATTTTCTCTAGTTTTTGTTTCCCTTTCTTTTTCTATTATTAGAAAGTCCTGAGTATTTGCGATAAGAGATATTTCTGGAATTTTACCAAGCCATTTTTGTATGTCGTCTTTTTTTTCTACACATACAAAACCATCCTTTTTATCATATAAAGTGGTACCACCATAGAATATTGTAAATATTTTGTTCATCTTAATCTTTTTTGAAAATTAGATATGCTATTGATGCATTCATTAATATTGCTGACACGGCTCCTAGCCAATCATAGGAGTGTTTTCCAATATATGGAAGGTACCAAGCAAAGAAAACCCCAAGTATATAGGGAACAGTTGTTGCTATTAGTATATTTTTTAATGTTTGTTTATTTATGCCTTGAGCTAGGATGTATTTTTTTATTAATATCGACAAAGCTAATATTAGTAATATTATAAAGTAAATTCCATAAATTAAATTTAAATTTATATCTACTACTTGATACAATACCTTATTATAGTAGTAGTGTTTAATAATGAAATTTTTAGAAAATATAATATAAAAAATTAATAAACTTATCGATGTTAATATGTAATATATTAATTTTGGAATTTTAAATAGCTTATATGGAAATTCAATAGAAAATAATAAAAAACAAATAATAATCAATGTTGTACAAAAGTAAACAAGTTGATTTAATGCTATAGATATATTGTTATTTTGTGTAAATAAAATTAGTATGTCTATTATTGTCCATAGTCCTGCTATAAAACACATAAATGCAAAATAAATATTTGCTTTATTCTTTATTCCTCGATGTTTTTTTAATATTTTTATACCAATGAATATATTGGACGCAAGACTTAAAAATAGAATAATAATTTTTAACATATAATTTGCATTAATTATATTAATTTTTTAAATATTTTAACTATATATTTATAGACGGCGCATTTTTATTGGACGGCCACCTATATTTCTAACCTACTCCTTTGCTTTAAATATGTCAAGAGATTGTACGATTTTTTGGATGGGGCCATGAAATACTTTATTGATAATTAAAAAAGTCCTTAAAATAAGGACTTTATTATGATATGTGGAAATAATTATTTTGTGACTAGTTGTCCACAAGCTGCATTTATATCAGATCCAAAACTATGTCTAAGGGTAAGTTTTACAGTATTGTCATGAAGTATTTGCATAAACTCCCGAATTTTTTTGTCAGTAGAAGATTTGAATTGGCCAGTTTCATTGTATTTTATGATATTTAGCATGTATAATTTTTTTGTCATAAGCCTTGATAATTCTTCTGCATTTTTTGGGCTATCATTTATATCTTTTATCATAATATATTCAAACATTACACGCCTATTTGTTTTTTCTATGTAGTTATCAACAGCCTTTAGTATGTCTTCTATTTTGTATTTTTTGTTTATAGGCATTAATTTGTCTCTCAGAATATTGTTTGAAGCATGAAGTGATATTGCTAAATTGATTTGCATTTTTTCATTTGCTAGTTTTTTTATTCCATCAATTACGCCACAGGTTGAAATTGAAATTCTTCTTGCGCCAATGTTGAAAGCATTATTGTCGTTTAGAATTTTTATTGATTCTATTACATTGTCATAATTTAAAAACGGCTCACCCATTCCCATATATACTACATTTGTAATTTTTTTATTTTCTTTTTTGAGTATTCGTGCAAAAAATAATACCTGTTCTATTATTTCATATTTATTTAGATCTCTTACAAAACCCATAGATCCTGTTGCGCAAAATGAGCATTTCATAGGACATCCTACTTGAGATGAAACACATACTGTATTTCTATTGTCAACATGTGATAATAACACAGTTTCTATTTTTGCTCCATCAGATAGTGTGATAAGTGCTTTTTTAGTGCCACTAGAGTCATAAAGCTGCGCATCTATAGAAAGTGGACAAGACTTATTTAATTTTTCTCGAAGAGTTTTGGGCAATGTTTTTGCGTCATCCCAGTCACTTATCAATTCTTGGAAAATTGCTTTTTTTACTTGAGTTATACGAAATTTAGGTTCTTTTGATAATATTTTTTCTAAATCTTTTATATTCATAAAATTAAAATAACACTCCTTGAGCAAAAGAAAATGAATCTTGCTTTTTATTCTCTTCGTGATTTGGAATTATATTTAATCTTTGAAGTTCAAAAAAACATTTTGCGCACACTCTTACATCTACCATTGCATTATGCGCATCTTTGAAGTCGTGATTAAACAATTTGAAATGTAGTTCTGATAATTTAGGATATTTAAATGGTTTTGTTATTCCTCCAGGGATTTTACAGTATTCAACAGATGATTCCATGGTGCAGATTTTTTTTATTTGAGAAATATTGCTAGATATTTTTTTTCTTAGAAATTCTGCACTTGTTATTTTGTGATCAAAATTTATATTGTGAGCTATTAAGTATTTTGAATCTTTTAATATTTTGGAAAATTCATTTAAAACAGCTTTGAGTTCTATCCCCCTTTCATTTGCGATGTCGGTTGTTATGCCGTGAACTTTTGCACTATCGTGTGGTATGAAAAATCCCTCAGGTTTAATTATGTATTCTTTTGAAGAAAGTTCATTTCCATTTTTATCACAATAAAGCCATGCTATTTGAACTATTCTCGGCCAATTTTCTATGTCCGAAATAGGAGCATTCCAGCTTATTGGTAGTCCAGTTGTTTCAGTGTCGAAAAATAGATACATAGTGTTAGGTTTGAAGTATAAAGTTTGAGGTTTGAAATATTTAGAATATTACTTTAGTAATTTTTGAATATATTTTTTTGCACGTAATTGATCTTCAATATCATTTTCTATTTCAAGTGCAAGATATTTTGGTAAGTATTTTTTGTATTTTTTCAAGTAGTCGAATTCATTTAAGTTATTAAAAAGATGATCAGAATGTGCTAATTGTTTTGAATATGGATTAATATATGCTTTTTTGATTGCACTTACGTGTGCAAAACCACAGGGGTATTTTTTTAATAAATTTATTATTTTTTGATAGGCATTATTCCATTTGTGTAAATATGCGTCGTGTAAATGGGCTACGTCTAGACAAATACCAGCATAGTCACTTATTTCATTTTCAATGTGAGCATTTTTGTCGTCTGCACCACTATTTTCGATATATACTTTGTTTTTGTATTTTTTTAGTATATTTTTATCTTTTATTTCAAAAAAACCAGTGGGATGAGTATTAAAAGCCTTGGTTTTAAATGTTTTGATAAGATATTCTATCTCATCTAGCTTCATATCGTTTCTAAGATGTATTACGGGAACTGATTTGATGTTGTGTTTTATTAATTCTTTATATATTTTTTGACGAACAGTTTTTGTTGCATATAGGGTAAAAAATAAAGCAACTTCTTTTATTTTGAATTTTTGAAGATCTTTGACTTTTTGTAGATAGTTTTTATTTGTTGTAGTTATTGATACTAGAATTTTCATGTATTTGTGTTCAAATTATTTTAACTTATATATATTTTACCATGACAGCGGTTATTCAAGAAATTTAAAAACATTCGAAGAGAACGAATGTTTTTTAAAAGTCAATATGCGTTTTTAATATATAGACAATGTTAATTTATGTATTTTTTATTTTTTAATTTTTCTGGTAAATATATTTGATCCTCTTTGTAGTCGTAATCAGGACTATATTTATAATCTTTTCCATAGCCTAAGTTTTTCATTAATTTAGTGGGAGCGTTTCTAATATGAAGTGGTACTGGTAAATTTCCAAATTCATGGATATCTTTTTCAATTTTTTTGTATGCTACGTATAGTTCGTTGGATTTACGACATTTTGCCATATATACAACCGCTTGAGCTAGAATTACATTGCATTCTGGTAGACCTATGAAATGACATGCATTGTAAGTCGCCACAGCTTGTTCTAAAGCACGAGAATTAGCAAGTCCTATGTCTTCAGAGGCAAACCTTACAATTCGTCGTGCAATGTATAATGGATCTTCCCCAGCTTCTATCATGCGAGCCAACCAATAAAGCGAAGCGTTAGCATCTCCTCCACGCATTGATTTGTGAAGAGCGGATATTATATTATAGTGTTCTTCGCCATTTTTGTCATACATTAGATAAGATTTTTGAAATGCTTCTTTTATTTCTTCGCTTGTAATTTTTTTGTCTTTTGAAAGTGTTGCAGAATATTCTAAAACGTTTAAAGCTGTTCTTGCATCACCATTAGACATTTGAGCGAGTATATCTATGGTTTTTTTATCAAGTTTTAATTTGAGTTTTCCAAGCCCTTTTTCGCTATCTAGTAATGCGGACTTAATGATTTTTGATAACTGCACCTCATCTAATTGTTTTAGTACAAATACGCGACTTCTTGAAAGTAGTGCGCTTCTTACTTCAAAACTTGGATTCTCGGTTGTTGCGCCGATAAGAGTAATAACACCTTTTTCAACATGAGGAAGAAGTGCATCTTGTTGGGTTTTGTTCCAGCGATGAATTTCATCAATAAATAAAATTGTATTTTTGTTTTTTTCTATATTTTCTTTTGCAGTTTCTATGATTTGTTTTAAGTCCTTTACCCCACTATTTACAGCACTTATTTGAACAAAGTCGGATTTTGTTTGGCGGGCTATTATAAATGCAAGAGTTGTTTTACCAGATCCTGGAGGCCCCCAAAAAATCATTGAAGGGATATTATCGCTTTCTATGGCTTGTTTTAACATTTTGCCATCACCAATAATTTCATCTTGACCCAAAAAATCAGAAAGTTTTTCTGGACGCATACGATCAGCTAAGGGTTTTTTTATTAAATTATTCATATAGAAATTATAGCAGATTGAGAGATTAGTGGAAAATTGATAAACAAAAAAGCATCCCGCTAACAGGATGCTTTTTTGTGAAACGCTTTAAAGTGTATTTAAAAGTTTTAATGTTTTTGGTCCAATATAACCGACTTGTTCTAGACCATTTGCTTTTTGGAAAGATTTTATAGCGGCTTCTGTATAGTTACCAAAGTATCCAGTGATTTTTGGGTATTTAAAATATCCAAAATCTTTTAAGGTTTTCTGTAAAGTACTAACTTCTTTGTTGTTTTTAAGATCCCTATTAGTTTTTCTTAGTTTTCTTGTAAAATTTAAATTTAATTTTTGGATAGCTTTATTTAGCTTAGTTGTTGGTTCATCAGAAGTTATTTTTTCTCCCAAAACTTGGGGTATGATCTTTTCTGCTAATACTTGAGGTATTATAGGGTTTACTGGTGGTATAGATCCTCCAATATAACCACCACTACTAGGTCTATTATTTACAACTACTGTTCTTATTTTTGGTATGGCCGATTTTCCAGATAGATCTGTTGCGGTATATTCTAAAGTATATGTTCCAGCTACAGATGTATTGACAACACCATTCATATAAATAGTTCTATTTGTGTCTATGTCGTCACTTACTATAGCACCCTCATCAGAATAACCATCGCCAACATATAATGATATTGTTGCTTCACCATTTAGTGTTATAACGGGAATTTCTTTGTCTGTATTTATTATAGTTAATTTTATATATGTTTTGGAAGATTCGCCATGTTTATCTGATACATATAAAGATATTTCACAGTTTTCATTTTGTCCCACCTCCTCAGTCTTGAAATCTGCTATACTATCTTTTTGTCCAATTAATTCTATATATTTACAAGTTGATTCCCAATGATACTGTATTTCTTTTTGATTTGGTGTTATGCTCTCATGTCCGTCTAATTGAAATTTTTCATTTTCTGCTATTTCTTCTTGAGTTTTGTAGATTTTTGCAAGGTATTTTGTAGAAACATCTATAGAATCAGTTGATTTTTTTTGAACAATAACTTTTCTTTCAATACTTGTTGTGTTATTAGATGCATCTGTGGCGGTATATGTTAGTATGTATTCTCCAGGTATTAGAGTGTTAATATCACCACTTCTTTCAAAGTTAATATTTTCTTCATTGTCTGTCGCTGTAATGTCATTATCATTATATGTTTGGCCAACAAATAACAATAATGGGTTAGCGCCAGATATTGTTATAACTGGGGGCGTGGTATCTATATTTTTTATTATAAAGTTTATGGTCTCAAGTTTAGATGAATTTTTTCCATCTGTTACACTTAAAGATATTTCACATTTTTCATCTTGTTTTACTTCTCCTATGGAAATTTTAGCTGTAGCATCGGATGTTGTAATGACAATTTCGCATGTAGTATTCCAATCGTATCGTATTTCTTTTTGATTTGGAACTGTACTTTTTGAGCCATCTAATTTGAACTCGGTGTTTTCGTTTACTTCACTTGAAATATCGCTGGTTATCACCGCGATGGGTTCTGATATTGCTACTAAGTCTGAATCAGGTTTTTCTGCTTTTGTAAAGCTAAGAAATAACACCAAAATTGGTATTAAAACTAGTAGCATTACTAGAGTTGTTATTTTTTTCATATTTTTTATGGTTTACACCCTTAAAGGGTTCTTATTATTTATATTATGTAAAATACCTCAATCCCCAATTATTATTAATAATGGGTATTGAATTGAAATTTATTATTATTATATTATTATACTAAATATAAAAAATTTTGTCAAATGTATTTAATATAATATAAATAAAAACATAATTATTATAAGACTCAGAGAAGAAAATATTACATCTAGTCTTTGTATTTTTATTTTTACGAATATGTTGATAAGTAATAATACGAAAGTTATCGCTAATATAATTTTATAATAAATTGACGAAATGTCAAATATCTTGTTTAAGTCGTTTGGTTTGTGTAGTTTTGTGAAGGTATATTGGTCTTGTATAGACGTTTTGTTTGGAATTATGTTGTTTATGTCAACATCAGATATGGACCTATCCCCAGTCTCATTTATTGTTTCTATTGTTGCTGGAACTATTATATTTTGTTCTTCTGTCTTTTCTTCTGGAATTATAGCGCTTCCAGTCCACTGATTGGAGTCAGCGTCATTTTTAGTTAATTCTATATTTGTGTTTTGAAAATTTATACTAGCACTTTTTACAGCATTGTCTAAAGTTGCCGTGGCCCTTATTACTTTTTCATTAGTTGGAGTGGTTTGCATTTTAATAGTTGAGGTAGGTGTTGAAGTTGTAGTATTTTGTTCTTTTATAGATAAAACGTCTTTTTGGGTAGATGTTGTGCTGATGGGTTCTTTTATTTCTATTATCGTATTTTCAACGGGTCTTGCTATGTTAATTTCTTTTTTGGATCCAAAATGTTGAGCTATTAAAATAGTGTCATAAGATTGATATTGTCCACTTATAGCACCCACGCCTATGTCTGTATAATCTGGGTCTATAATATTAGAGTAATGTGTTGGACTTTTTTTCCATGCATCAATGACACTTTCTGCGGTATCAAAACCTATTGCAAGATTTTCCCCAGCAAATTTATAGTTATAATTAGCTTTATTCATCCAATTGGATAATTTTTGACCATTTGGTGAGGTATGAGCAAAGTATTGATTTATTAGCATATCTTGAGCCTTATACATTGCAGATTCATTTAGTTGTTCATTTTCCTGAAGTATATTGAGTCCCAAGTTACTTCTTACTTGATTTGTAAGCGCTATTATCTTTTTTCCTTCTTCGTATAATGCGCTTGGAGTAAGCCATGCACTTAGAGGAAATGATATGACAACTGCAACTACTATTATTTTTGTAATAAAAGCAGAAAGACCATAAAAAAGAAGTCTTTTTGGTCGTAGTGCCTTTGGTTTGTAATTATTCCCTTCATGAGGAATAAAAAAGTCTTTTATCATAGGATTTGTGCCTAATTTTATTTCTTGCCCATCACTTAGTCCATCGCCATCTGTGTCTGGGTTGTTTGGATTTGTGCCGTATTTATTTATTTCATCATAATCGCTTATTCCATCATTATCGGAGTCTATTTTTTTGGGCTTTTTTAATGATTTATTATTCTTTAAGTATACCATATAATATGTGTATTTGTCAAGTAATACATTCTAAAATTATTTATATTGTTATTATCCTATTATTTTGTTTTATAGTCAAATTTATGTTTAAAGATGTGCTATTTTTTCTCAATTATTATAGTGCATTTTGAAATCAGTGCTGCAAGAGCACCAACAGCTGCTATTGTTGGAACAAGGACTGCGCCAACGGCACCTAGTGTAAGAGGAATTTCAATTAAAGTTTCTTCTTTTTGATTTTTTATGATGATTCGTCTGGCATTCCCTTGTTTTATGAGTTCTTTGACTTTTTTAACTATTTCGTCCCCACTGACTTTGAATTCCTCGGTTTTTTTGTTTGTTTTCATGGTATTGTTTATAAATTTATTATTTGATATTTGAAATTTGTAATTTTTTCATTATTCTTTCTGCATCTTTTCCGTCTACAATTTTTGGTTGGCTGTAATCATATATTATGACCGGTTTAAATTCTGTGTTTATTACATCAGTTTTATCAAAAGTTATTTTTGCTATTATTCCCTCTCTGGTATTTTGAGACCACATTTGATCAAAGATAAAATTTCCTAAACTATATATAATATATTTGCCTTTGTATTTTTCTACTGTTTGTATAACGTGGGGGTGGTGACCAACAACTAGGTCGGCTCCAGCATCAATGGCACTGTGGGCAAAAGTTGTTTGATATTGATTGGGTGTGTTTTTGTATTCTACGCCAGCATGCATAGAAACTATTACAAAGTCATTATTAATTTTGGCTTTTTTTACTGCTTCTTGCATTTTTGCTATATCAATGAAATTTGTTCCATAGCGAGTTGCGCCCGCCTGATAGGTACTTGGAACTACATCGGGGCTATTGTATGCTAGGAATGCGAATTTGAGGCCATTTAGGGTGCTTGTGGCGGGCGCCTTGGCTAAAGAATCATTTCCAGCGCCAACATATTTTATTTCAGCTTTTTCAAGGTAGCCAATGGTATCTTTTAGTCCTTTTTCCCCAAAATTGGGAGTATGATTATTTGCAAGAGATAGGATGTCAAATCCATTTTCTTTCAAAACTTTTGCGTTCTCTGGATCTGCACGAAAAGTCATTTGATTTGTTTGTATTGCTTTTCCGGGAGTAAGGGCCGTTTCTAAATTTCCAAAAACAAGATCCCCTGTTTTAAGATAGTCTTTTACATTTTTGTAAGGATAATTATAGTCTTTGTATTTTTTTATTTTTGCATCTACGTTTCTAGACAACATTATGTCTCCAACAAAAATAATTGAAACAGGTTTTGTTTCTAACTGTTTTTGTATTTCTATTTTCGAACTTTCTTTAATAGGGATTTGATTATTTAAAAATAAACTTTTTGTAGATGTAGCGCTTGTTCCATAGAATAAAAAAAGAGATATTATAATTGTTGTTATAGATAAAATAAGTAGAAGTATTTTTTTTGTGGATGTGGTCATTATTTTTTTGAAGACAAGTATTTGTGTATTGAGTTGCTAGCAATTGCTCCTTCAGAGGCAGCTGTAATAATTTGTCTAAAATGGTTTGATCCATTTGTTATGTCTCCGCTTGCAAAAATGCCATCTAAACTTGTTGATCCATCTGCTTTAATTTTGATGTGACCATCCTCCGTGTCTATATTTAGATCATGGACAAGCTCTAGATCTGGTTCAGATCCAATTTCAACGAAAACACCATCAAGAGTAATTTCTTTTGAACCGTTGAATTCATTATTAAGTGCGACTGATTGAAGTTTGTTTTCCCCAATAAAATCTATTACTTTTGTGTTGTATAAGACGGTTATTTTTTTATTATTGTTTATTTGATCTAACCACATTGCTTCACCTTTTAGTGATTCACCGCGATAGATAATATAAACTTTTTCTGCTAAATCTGCTAAATATAGTGCCGCTGTCATCGCGCTATTTCCTCCACCTAAAACAGCCACTGTTTTTTCTTTGAAAAATGGTCCATCACATGTAGCGCAATAGGAAATGCCTCTGCCTAAAAATTGTTTTTCACTTTCTATATTTAATTTTCTTGGTTTTGTTCCTATGGCAAATAAAATTGTTTTTGATGTATATTCTTTTGAGTTTTGAGTTTTTATTAAAAAACCGTTTTCTTGTTTTGTGATATTTATAACTTTGTCCATTTCAATTTTAGCACCAAAATGTTCAGCACTAGTTTTCATTTTGTTTGTTAGTTCTATTCCAGATATTTCTATTTCCCCTGGCCAGTTGCATATTTTGTGGGCTTCACTAGCAAGTCCACCAGGCACTTCTCCTATTATAAGATGATTTATTTTGTATCGTGATGCATAAATTGATGCGGTAAGACCACTTGGTCCAGAGCCAATGATTATAAGATCATACATAGCATATTTTTTTACTTATTATATTACTTATTTTATTATGTATTATGATATTAGTCAAAGCGCATAATATAAAAACTCACCCCCCACCTTTTGTAAAAGGTGGGGGGTGAGTTATATTTGAGATTAGTCAATATCTATTCTCTTGTTTCCATTGGTTTTGCTTCATTTACCTTGATTGTTCTTCCAGCAAATTCTTTGCCATCAAACATTTCAATAGCTTTTTGAGCACCTTCTTCTGTTTCCATTTCAACAAAACCAAATCCTTTTGATCTGTTTGTCATTTTGTCAATAATAATTTTGACAAATGTTACATTTCCTGCTTCAGAAAATGCTGTTTGTAGATCCTCTTCTGTGGAACTATAAGGGATTCCACCGATGTATAGTCTTTTTTCCATTTCACGTGTTTGTTAATTTTTTAAATGCATTTCCTGTTCACAATAGTCCCACAAACGAATGCACAATGCACAATTTGTAAACCCCTTGTTCTTCGGAAATATTTATATCAACAGCTCTTTAGCTGTTAGTATTATTCTAAAATTCCATCAAGATTTATATCATAAAGAATTTTTTCATTTAGGTGAGTATATTTTATGATTTCATCTTCTTTAAACCAAACTTTTATTTCTCTCTCTGCTTCGGATACTTCATCTGAACAATGTACTAAGTTTCTTACGCATCTATCATTTAGATTTGCTAAATCATAAGAATCTATTGTGTAATCACTTCTTATTGTTCCTACATCTGATGACATTGGTTCTGTTCCGCCAACTAATTTTTTTACAATTCCTACAGATTTATTCCCTTGAAATACCATTGCTAATACTGGGCTTGCTGTTAGAAATTTGACATTTGCTTCAAGCATATCTTTTCCATATTCTACAGCATCTTTTTCTATAGGTAAATTTTCTTTTGTTCTATTTTCTATTGTTCTTGTTCCTATTTTTAGAAACCAAGCTTCATCTTTATTATAATGAGCTAAGCATTGTTCTCTTGTTGCGATTAGAAATTTTGCAGCTATGAGTTTGAGTCCAGTTCTCTCTATTCTAGAGAAAATTTCTCCCATTAAATTTCTTTGTACTGCGTCTGGTTTTAATATTACTAAAGTTTTTTCATTCGTCATTTTGTTTATTTTTATCCCGCCATAGCGGGGTTTCATTATTTATTTAAAACTTCTTTTACTTTATCTACTACTTGAGATGGTGTAAGATTTGCTTTTACTAAGTAATCTTTTGCTCCAAGTTTTTGACCCTTTTCAACATCTTCTCCTTGTCCTAGATTGGTAAGCATTATCACGGGTATATTTTTTGTAGAAGCATCGCCTTTTAATTGTTTTAATACCATAAATCCATCCATTTCAGGCATTATTACATCTAGTAAAACTATGTCTGGATGGTATGTCTTGACTTTTTCAAGTCCTTCTCTGCCATTGAACGCTGAGTCAATTTCATAACCCTCTTTTTCAAACTTAGAAACATACATATTAACAAGCATTTCTTCGTCCTCTATTATAAAAACTTTTATTTTTTTGTCTACCATATTTTTATGTTATTAGAAAAAAATGGATTTTGATATTCCAATGCCTTGATTATAGCATAAATCATATAAGTTTCAAGGATTTTGATAATTATTTGATAATTTTTGACCAATATTCGTTTCCGTTGCTTAATATTAGAATGTTTCCAAGTTCATCTGTGCGTATTATGTTCTGAGTAAATTTATTAATCCTAGTCACCGTTTCTTTGTTTGGGTGACCAAATTTGTTATCAAGACCTACTTGAATAATTGCTGTTTCTGGTTTTACTTTTTCTACAAAAGGATTGCAAGACGATCCTTTTGATCCATGATGTCCTACTTTTAGAATTTCAGACTCTAAATTTGTTTCATGTTTTAGAATTTCAGTTTCTCCAATACATGTGAGATCTCCTGTAAAAATTGCATCAAAGCTTTTATAACTTAATTTTAAAACAACGGAAGTGTTGTTTATATCTTTTTCTTCATTTTTTTGTGAAATTGGATAAAGTGTTTTCAGGATTATATTTTCATCAAGGCTAATGGTTTTTCCATGTTGAGCAGTTATTAGATTTATATTTTTTTCTTTTATTAAACTCATTAAATAAACATAGTCAGAAAAATCTGCATCATATCCAGAATAAATGATATTATCTACTCTATAATTTTCTAGCACATTTATAAGTCCTAGATAGTGGTCTTGATGAGCGTGGGTAATAACAAGTAGGTCTATGTTTCTTTTCCTGTACGGTAGTTTTGCACTAATTTTTTTGCTAAAATCGTCATACGGTCCCCCATCAATTATTATTGTCTCATCGTTTGGTGTTTTGATTAATATTCCATCACCTTGTCCAACATCGATAAAATGTATTTCTAATAAGTTGTTTTTGTATTCAAAAAAATAATAAGGAATAAGAAATGATATAATGATAATTATAAATATTATTTTAAATGTCTTTCTTTTTTGCATATAAATAAAATAAACAAATAATTATATAAAAAAATATCATATGAAAGATTGTAAAGTTTTTGATATCTAAGACACTTATTTTGATACTAGAGATAATTTTGATTAACCAAAATAATAATTGTGTAAGTGTATAAGATATAAATCCTACATATTGAGCTAAGCTGGTGCTGATTATAGAGATTACAATTGAAAATACAAAGAGTGTCATATCAAAGGTTATAAATGGGAGTATTAAAACGTTTGATAAAAGTGCAAATATTGGGAGGGTGTGAAAATTGTATAGGGATATTGGGAGAGTCATAAAAATTGCGCTAAGACTGGTTGAAATAATACTTCTTAAGCTAAGATATTCTGGAATAAATTTCAGATAATCCATGAGTATTGGGGATAGATAAATAAGTCCTATTGTTGCAAGAAAGCTCAATTGGAATCCAACATCATAAAACATTGATAAGGGATTGATGAGGGCCATTATAATAAGAGAATAAATGAGTACAAGATAATTGGGAATATATCGCTCTAAGTTTTTACTAAATACAACGAGTATTCCCATGATAGATGCTCTTATTATTGAAGCGGAAAGTCCTGATAATATTGCAAAGGTAAAAAGTAGTATTAGAAGAAATAAAAAGCTTTGTTTTCGGTTTATTCTAACTTGATAAAGCATGCGAGAAAAGACGACAATGATTATTGCTACATGCATGCCAGATACCACCACTATGTGACTTAGTCCTGTGTGTCTAAAGTTTTCATCGATATCGCTAGGTAATAATTTTTCAAAGCCAAATAAAGAACTATTTGCAAAAGAGCTTATTGGCTCTGGCCAAATAGCGTTTACTTTTTTAAACAAAAGGTTTTTAATTTTGTATATTTGAGTGAAGAAAAAATTACCTTTGTTTGTTTCAAGTAATTTGATGTTTGCGCCATAACAGAGGGAATAAATATTGTCTTTTGATAGATATTTTCCGTAGTCAAAGCCCTCTATTTTGTCAGGCTTTGTAAGTATGCAATTTATCTGCACAATATCACCATAATTGTATGGTGGATACAAATTTATTGTTGCAAGAGTATTTCCAGACACATTTTTATTGATTGGTTCTAATAGTTGCGTGACAGAGACTTTAATTTTTTGTTTGTCTATTCTTTTGTCGGGTTCATCAACAATGCGCCCTATAAAAGTAGTTTTTGTATTGTTCTTAAAATCAAGGATTTCATTATTGTAGTGCCATATTTTTGTATTATCAGAGTAATCTATTTTTGTAGAGTTTAGTAATAATATGCCCAAAGAAATTGATAAAATGATTGCTAAATAAAACCACACCCCCTTCTTTCTAAAAATAAGTATAAAAATAAAAGCAATAATTAAAATAGTCATTGCTACATTTTCATGAATATTAAAAAAGTTTGCTAAAAATAATCCGCAAATAAAAAAGAGCCCAATAATAAAATTTTTTACCGACCGCTTCATAAGTTTGCTTTTCTTTAAACTATGAATTTATTTCAACTTGCACTTTAATACGCTTTCTATAAAATCTAATATATCCCCATTTAATACCCTTTCGCTGTCACTTGTCTCATAATCACTTCGTAAGTCTTTTATCATTTTGTATGGATGAAGGACATAAGATCTTATTTGATTTCCCCATGCGGCTTCTTTGATTTCCCCTTTTATTTTTTTTCTTTCTTCGTCTGATTGTACTTGTAGGTATTTACTTATTTTTGCATATAAATATTTCATTGCTGTTTCTTTGTTTTGGCCTTGAGATCTTTGATTTTGGCACGTTGTAACAATTCCTGTTGGGATATGAGTAATTCGAACTGCTGAGTCTGTTGTGTTTACATGCTGTCCACCTGCACCACTAGCTCTATAGAAATCAATTCTTAGGTCATCATTTTTTATTTCAATAGGAATTTCATCTATTTCTGGAAAAACTTCTACCATTGCAAAAGAAGTGTGTCTTGCATGATCGCTGTCAAATGGAGAGAGTCTTACAAGGCGATGTACGCCGTCTTCGCTATGGAGATATCCATAGGAATAAGAGCCTGTTATTATCATTGTAATGGTTTTGTATCCTGCTTCTTCTCCACGAGATTCGTCTATTATTTGATATTGCCAGTTCATTTTTTCAAAAAATCTTGTGTACATTCTGAAAAGCATTTCTACCCAATCTTGAGATTCCGTACCCCCTGCTCCTGCAAAAATTGTCATAATTGCGTTGTTGGGGTCATATTTATTGGTAAATAATATTATTATTTCAAGATTCTTGAACTTTTTTTCGAGCTCATAATATTTATCAGTAATTTCTTTTTCTAATTCTGAGGCATTATCGGTTTCAATAAGATCTGATAAATCATCTAATTCTTTTATTAAATTTTCCCAATTTGTAATCTGGTCTTTGTAAGTTTTTAGTTCTTGAGATTTGTTTTTTGCAATATTTTGATCTTTCCAGAAATCAGAATTATTCATGTCGGATTCAAGTGTATTCACTTTGGTTTTTAATTCATCTAAATTTAAAAGTGGCAAGATATTATTTATTTTATTTTGTAGTTCTTTGATTTTTTCTACAACTTCGTTCATTTGATTTTTTTATTTTTAGGACTATGATTAAATTAAGAGTATAAAATTAATTTATCATAAAGGAGGCCATATGGCAACAAGAGCAGTTTATTCGCTCTAAAGGAGGAAAAGATGAGAAACAAAGGTGATTCTCGTCGCGACCAAAAAAAGAACAAAAGGAAAAAAGTGCAACAAGATGTCTTTGGACATAGCTCCAATGGGGCAAAGACCAAAGACGACATTTCTAAGAAAAAGAAACAAAAACACAAACACGACAAAAGAAGTGATAAGAAATATCACATAGGAGGCAGTAAGTGAGAAAAATTAATTCTCAAAACTAAAAAGGGTTTGCTATATATAATAAGGCAAACCCTCTTTTTATTTATACTAATTTATAATACTAATATACTAATTATGCTAATTATATTAATCTCTCTTTATTTATAATTTACTATTTGATTATTTTCAAATGATTTTTTATTTTGATATTTTAAGTTCTATTAATCAATTATTCTATTATCCTATTATACTATTAATATCATCCGTGTTTTATAGAGCATTTTGACTTGTCACTATATGTTGTATGAAGAAGTTTGTGAGAGAGTTTGTTAGATGGAGAGCCAAGAAATTCTTTATATAATTTTTGTATTTGCGGATTATTATGTGATTGTCTAAATTTTAGAGATTTTTCGTGTTTATATATAGCAGAGATTCTTTTTTTGATTGTCTCACTTGTAGTTGTTTTTGGTTGTCCTCCTCCACCAATGCATCCAGATGGACATGCCATTATTTCAATAAAATCGTATTTATTTTTATTTATTTTGAGTTCCTCTAATACTGTTCGAGCATTTTTTAGGGTATGGATTATTCCTAGATGTAGAACTGTATTTCCTATTTTTACTTTTGTTGATTTTATGCCACTACTACCTCTAGCCTCAACAAATTCTATGTTTTTTAGCTCCTTGTTTGTAAGCAAGAAGTGCGCAGTTCTAATAGCAGACTCCATTACTCCTCCACTTGCAGCAAATATAGCACCAGCACCAGTTGATTCTCCTAGTGGATTGTCGAATTTTTCGTCTTTTAGGTTTGCAAAATCAATTTTAAAATTTGTAATTAATTTTGCACACTCTCTTATTGTTAAGACATAGTCAACATCTTTATTGTTGTTTACCCCCATTTCTTTTCTACAGGACTCATATTTTTTTGCAGTGCAGGGCATAATGCTTACGACAACTATATTTTTTGGGTCAATTCCCTTTGTTTTGGTAAAGTAACTTTTTATAATAGCTCCAAGCATTTGATGTGGAGATTTGCAAGTGGAAACGTTTTTTAGAAATTCTGGATAAAATGTTTCTACAAAATTTACCCAACCAGGACAACACGATGTAATAAGTGGAAGATTCTTTTTCCTCTTTAATCTCTCAACAAGCTCTGTTGCTTCTTCCATTATTGTAAGATCTGCACCAAAATCAGTATCAAAAACTTTTTTAAAACCAATTTTACGAAGTGCTCCCACCATTTTTCCTGTCACAATAGTTCCCGCTGGAAGACCAAATTCTTCGCCAAGAGAAACTCTTACGCTAGGCGCTGTTTGAACAACGACGTATTTTGACTTATCTTTTAATATTTTTTTTATATCTTCTATGTTTTCTTTTTCTCTTATTGCATTTGTTGGGCAGACGAGTGTACATTGTCCACAACCCACACAATCTGTGTATGCTAGTTTTTTATCTAATGCTTTTCCTACCCTTGTTGCATTTGCACGTTTGCTATAACTGATTGCATTTACTGTTTGAAGATTTCGACATTTTTGTATACACCTTCCGCATTGTATACATTTTTCAAAATCCATTACTATATCATGACAAGAATTGTCTATTTCTTCACTTTTTCTTGGTTTGAATTTGAGTTCTTTGACATCTGGTAAGTCCTCTAATTTTAGCCATTTTTTGAATTCCTCTTCTTTTTCAAAATTACATCCAATAAGCTGAATTATAGATTTTCTGTATTCCAAAATTTCTTTTGATGTTGTTACTATATTCATGCCATCTTTTATCTTATTGTTGCAACTTGTTGTGAATTTTCCATTGGCTAAAACAGCGCAAATCCCACATCTTCCTTCTGGTATAAGATCTGGATGATAACAAAGGGTTGGAATTTTTATTCCGGATAATTTACAAGCCTCAAGAATTGTGAGCTCTTCTTTGATATTGTATGTTTTGTTGTCTATAGTTATTTTCATGGGTTGGTGATTAGCGAGATTAGGAAACTAGGTTATTAAATTCATTTTTAAAATATTTAAGCGCTGTTTGAAGGTGTAGTGTTGATGATTCACCTAGCGCACATTGTGAGCCATATGGAATGTGTAATGACAAATTTTTTATTATTTCAAACTCTTCTTTTTTCCACTTTCTTTTTAAAATTACTTGAAATAATTGTAGTAATCTAAAATTTCCCTCTCGACATGGGATACATTTTCCACAATTTTCTTCATTGAAAAATTGTATAATAGACCTACATATATCTGGAATGCTTTTTGATTTGTCTACTACTATTATTCCTGTTTCAAAAAATCCACCCATTTTACTTATATTTTCATAAGAAAGAGAAATATTTTTGTCTGTTTTAATACATCCACCAGATGCGCCAAAAAATATTGCTTTTGAATTATATGATTCCACAAGAGACAAAAGTTCAAATAATTTTATTCCTTCTTTTAATTCATAAACCCCAGGTTTTTTTACATCTCCAGATATTGAAAATAGTAATAAATCTTTATCAAAATTATTAGAAAATATTAGAGGAATCCTTGCTATTGTTTCTAGATTATTTACAACTGTCTTTTTTCCGAATAGCCCAAATTCAGATGGATATGGGGGTTTTTTTCTTGACTCGGGACGAATTCCTTCTAAGCTATTTAAAATTGCCGTTTCTTCTCCACAAATATAGCTTCCAGCACCTACTATGACAGAAATATTTAATTTTGTTTTTTTGATAATCTTTTCAAGAGACTCTTTGTATTCTTTATATTCTTCTCGAAGATAAATATATGTAATTTTTGCGCTAGTTGCACGCATTGCGATAGCGATTCCTTCGATAATAAGTTCTGGATTTTTTTCTAATATAAATTTGTCTTTGAATCTTCCTGGTTCGCTTTCATCGCTATTTATTATTAGGTATTGTGCGGGATATGAAAGTTCCCATTTTTTTCCAGTTGAAAAATTTGCACCTCCCCTACCTTTAAGACCAGAGTCAATAACTTTTTTTATTATATCTTTTGGTTTTAAATTTTGTGCTATTTTCCAGGAATTGAAATTGTTTTTTGTAAGTATTTGCATTATATTAAGCCTTCTATTTTTAATATATATTTTATTTTTTCCTCTGTAATATTTGTATAAACAGATTGGTTGATGCTCATAATAGGGCCTTTGTCACACATTCCAATACACTGACACGTTTCAAGTGAGACAAGACTGTTTGATTCCCCTATTTTTATATTCAATAGATTGGAAATAAGATTAAGTAATTTTTCATTTTTTTTGGAGTGACATGTAGGGCTTTGACAGAGTTTGATAATTTTTTTTGAAGGTTTTTCTAAATTAAAATTTGCATAAAAAGAAACAGTGTCATAAATTTCTGCTGGGGATTTTTGAAATTCTTTTGCAAGCATATTTATGTCAGATTCTTTTATGTAAGAGGTTCTGTTTTGAATTTCTAGTAGTCTCTCTAGTAGTAATTTTTTATTTTCCATTTTTATAATAAGTAATTGAATATATAATAATATATTATAACATTTTTTGTATTATTTGTTTAGCTTTTATTTAAAAAAAATAAAAAGAGCAGATAATTTGTCTGCTCTCTTGTAAGTCCTTTTTAACAGTGTCCTATAAAGCACATTTTGTATGCTTTTGGAGTACTTATTTTGATTGTTTTTCCCATTACAATAGATGGATCATCGTAATTCTCAATAAATGCAGAGATATTATTTCCAAGATCTTGATCTAGCAATGTGTTAGAGTCAATTTTTACAGATATGGCAAGTCCTAGTCTTTGAATAGAAATCTTCTCGGGTAGAATCTGTAAGGTTGTTGTTAGATGTTCTTTGAGTTTTTGAACTAACATTTTAAAAAATTCATTTTCGTCATCTTGATTGGGTATGCATTTTGTTGGGAAGTTGATTTTTATATCTGCCATGTATTCCTCCTAAGGAACTCTATGTTCTAAAGATTAATAGTTTTTCATTATTTGTCAAGTTTATAGTGTTGACATATATAAAATAATATAGTATCATTAATTATTCATTTGTGTGATTAAATTTAAAAAAAATAGGGAGGAATCATGATTATATTAGAAAGAGTGGCTAGCGGATTTAGGTATGTTTTTGTATTAATTAGTATGTGTATGACAAAACATATGCGGGCCTTAGTTGTTTTGGGGTTGATTATGTTACAAGGGAGTTTTTTAATAGTTGTTGGCAAAAAATCAGCTAAACGTGAAGCTTGTGAAAATAATCATAGCAGGACAAGGATTAGGAGTGATTATAAGAATAGGCATCGTTATAATCCTGGTTGGCACTACTTTTTTTAATTCATTGTGGATACGGTTTGTCGCTTTGATAGGGGATATGTTATTTTTCTCGTAGATAACACATTTGTGTTTTCTGAAATTATTTTTAGAAAAAATTTGAACTTAAACAGGGAGGAATAAATGAGTGAGCTCACGGAAGCAATTGAAAAATTGGCAAAGATTATAGTTAATGATCCAACAATTGCAGAAGATGATCTTAACCAGATTTTGATTGATCTTGTAAAAAAAGTAAGAGAGATCAAGCAATCCCAATCGTAAGATCACAAGAGTGATCGAGTTATGTAGTGGTGATACGCATTGAGTATTGCCACTTTTTATTTTTATAAAAGAACATCCATTTAATTCTCGTCGACACTCGGATTAGTTTAGGCACCGCCTCGCGGTCTCGCTTGTTAGCTCGACATCGCTCTGGCGTTCTCATCTCGACGCAACGCAAGCAGTTGCGTTGCTCCCTAATATATATTTTATATAATTTTCATAGCAAATAAAAAATATCCATTTTTAGTAGATATTCTTAGTGTGGCGGAGAGGGCGAGATTCGAACTCGCGAACCACTTGCATGGTTAACAGTTTTCAAGACTGTCGCATTCAACCACTCTGCCACCTCTCCGTATTATGTGGAATAATAGGAAAATATTATCATATTTTTTTGAATGTGTCTATATTTGTATTATTTTATAATAATAAAATTTTTTGATCTTGTAATTAAGACATAAAGACAAATATTTCCATGATTATATTATTTTAAACTTTTTCTTTTTCTTTTTGTGTAAAATCAGAACAATTATTGCAATAAAAATAATTATTGACCCAATGGAAAATTCCTTGTAATAGGTTTTAAACATTTCTTGATTTGCACCAAAGAAATATCCTAGTAACGCAAGGATTATATTCCAGATTAGTGATCCAAGAGTTGTATATAACATAAAGCTCCAAATATTCATTTTTGCAAGTCCCGCAGGAATTGATATGAGCTGTCTTATTTCAAAAACAAGACGACCAATAAATGTTGCCAATTTGTCATATTTGAGGAAGTACTCCTCGGATTTTTTTATTTTGTGTTCGTTTATAAGAAGTAATTTTGCGATTTTTGTGTTTGCAAGTTTGTAGATGATTGCACGACCTAGAGTAAGGGCGAGAAAATAATTTATTAAAGCCCCTAGTAGACTTCCTATTACACCACATATAACTACGAGATAAATATTTAATACTCCTTGTTGAGCAAGATAAGCGGCTGGTGGGATTACAAGTTCTGATGGAAACGGAATAAAAGAACTCTCTATCGTCATAAGAGCTATAATGCTAGGATAGTTTAGTTGGGAGAATATTGATAAGAAAAAATGAGTTATTGAAGTGAGCATGGGTTAATTTATTATTTATTATTTTGCAATTTGCAATTGATTTACTATTTAGTAATTTCAAAATTTTGTCCCTTAATGTCTTTTGCCTCATCAGATGCGAGAAAAAGAATTTTTTGAGCTATTGTTTTGGGCTCTATTAATTTATGATTTGGCATTATTTTTAATGTTTCTTCTAGTTCCTTTTTTGGGGCTCTTAGCCAATATCCAGATCTTACAGCGCTAGGACAAATTGAGTTTGCTCTGCCAAATGGAGATAAAAGTTTTGCATAAGCCTGTGTGATATTTACGACCCCTGCTTTTGCAGCAGAATATGAGATTACATCATATTGGCCATTTAATCCAAAACGGGATGAAATATTTACAATAATTCCACTTTGTTGCTTTTGGAAAAGCTTTATAGCATATTTTGAAACATTCATCATGGAAAATAGATTTAGATCAAATGTTTTTTTCCAAGCTTTTGAATTTTCGTTCCAATCATCGCTGTCAAAAGATCCTCCAACATTATTAACTAAAATATCTATTTTACCAAATTTTTTAATTGTTAAATCAACAACTTTTTGACTTTCTTTTTCTTTGGTTAGGTCAGCTTTTATAGCAATAGCATTTTGTCCTAATTTTTGGATTTGTTGTATTGTATCCTCTGCCCCTTTTTTATTATCTTTGTAAGTAATTACAACATCAGCATGATTTTGTGCAAACATAATAGCAGTAACTTTTCCAATACCACTTGATCCGCCGGTTATTAGGACTATTTTGTTTTTAAACATGCTAGTTTATTTATAATTTACTGTTTTGTTATTTTTTAATTATACAATATAAATACATATAGACAAAATGTTAAAAATGATTTATAATTGCTAGGAAATCCCTAGTATTGGGTCGTAGCCAAGTGGTAAGGCAACGGGCTTTGACCCCGTCATGCGTAGGTCCGAATCCTACCGACCCAGCCATTCGATTCTCCCTCGTTAACTCGGGGTCACTCATGGTCTTTGACCGAGCTTATTAAATATTTTAGAATAAACGCTTGGTTAAGTTATGGTCACGTAGCCAAGTGGTAAGGCAGGAGTCTGCAAAACTCTTATGCGTCGGTTCAATTCCGACCGTGACCTCCAAACACACAGAGCGTGTGTTTTTTGCTTTTTAAATAAAAAAGCAGACTATTTCTAATCTGCTGAATATATTTTTTGAAAACTGGGAATGAGGAAAAACTCCTCTATAAAACCAATGTGTTCCAACTCCACTTTAAAAGTGAAAAGAGAAATTGTATGCTCGCTTAAACTTTCACTTAATTCGCAGATTACTACGTTTTCTTCTTTTTCATAATAAGAATTAAACAATAGTAATGCCTGTAAAAATTGATAGTGAAAGTGTGTATTTTTCACCTGCATAAAAAAAGAAACTCCGCATTCTGCCGTAAACAACATTTGATTGCTATTTGCAATTTCAATACTCATTTCTTTGTAAGTCATTTTCTTGAAATTTGTATCATTGAATTTTTCTGAGCCTTTGATTTTGACATGATAAATCCAAAATGGTTTCTTCGGAGTTACTATTTTATTGCAAATCATTTCTGGATTTTTACAATATTTAGATATGACCGTTTTGCCATAATGTTTTACATAAAATGCATCACTTTCTTCGGGATCATCCCCCTTGTAATAATCCTTATTATAGACGTCAAATGACTCACGGAATTGTTTTGCAAAGTATGATGTCTTTTTTATCGTGAATGTGGATTTGTTGCGCTCAGTCAATATCTCCATCAACATTTCCATTTGAAGCTCTGCATTTATCATTTCTTTTGGAATGACGGGAAATAAAAGTCTTGCAAGTACTTTTTTTTCTATAGATGTATCAACAAGATCGTTGATTGCGATTTCCGAACTTTCTTTCAAAGAGTTCATTATTGATGTTTTTAAATCCTCGGATATCTTGTCTTTATTGATTAAAAACATCAATCCCCTTTCAACTTTTTTGAGCCTACCATCTACATATTCTTCCAGATATTCCCTGTCTAAATAAATGATAGTATTTTCGACTTCTAATGGCTTATTGGGCTTCTTTTTTAGCCCTAATAATCCGAAAATGTTGTTTATCAGTGCTTTCATTATTCCTCCAGTATTTTAATGATATATAGTATCATATTATATATGAGATGTCAATTAAGTTGTGTAGATGATATTATGCTAAATACTAAATACAAAGTACGAATCTTCTTTTTTTGCTTTTTTTGTTTTATTTAGCTATTATTTATATATAATAAGTTTATTTTAAAATTTTATGAAAGATGACAATAAGAAAATAACAAAAAGAACAGACGATTATTCAAAATGGTATCTGGATGTTATTGAGGCTAGTGACTTGATAGACGAGTCCCCTGTTCGTGGTTGTATGGTGATAAAACCATATGGATATGCTATTTGGGAAAATATTCAAAAAGTCTTGGATAAGCAGTTCAAGGACTTGGGAGTGCAAAATGCATACTTTCCTCTTTTTATACCAAAGTCTTTTTTTGAGCGAGAGGCAGAACATGTTGAGGGATTTGCAAAAGAATGTGCTGTTGTAACCCATCATAGATTGAAATTGGACCCATCTACAAAGAAATTGGTTCCAGACGGTCTTCTTGATGAACCCCTTATAGTTCGTCCAACTTCTGAGACGATAATGTACGATACTTTTTCAAGATGGATTTCATCTTATAGAGATTTACCACTTATGATAAATCAATGGGCAAATGTAGTTCGCTGGGAGATGAGAACAAGACCATTTTTAAGATCAATGGAATTTTTGTGGCAAGAAGGTCACACAGCTCATGAGAGTGAAAAAGAGGCAGATGACATGGCTATGAAAATGGTAAAAGTATATAAGAAATTTGTAGAAGAATATTTGGGTATCGCAGTATTGTCTGGTGTAAAAAGCGAGTCGGAAAAATTTGCAGGTGCAAAATATACATATTCTATTGAAACAATGACTCAGGACATCAAAGCGCTTCAGTCAGCAACCTCTCACATGTTAGCACAAAACTTCTCGAAGGCTTTTAATGTAAAATTTTTAGATAAAGATCAGAAAGAGCAATTTGTCTGGCAAACAAGCTGGGGAATTAGTACTAGGATTATAGGTGCTATGATAATGGCCCACTCAGACGATAATGGTCTTATAGTTTCACCAAAGATAGCGCCAATTCAAGTTGTAATAGTTCCTATATGGAAAGACGATAAAGAAAAGAAAGTAGTTTTAAACAAAATAAATAAAATTTATAAAGATTTAGAAAAGATTAATGTGTCTGTAAAAATTGATGACAGAGATTTAAGGCCTGGTGCAAGATTCTTTGAATGGGAGAAAAAAGGAGTGCCACTTCGTATTGAGATAGGACCAAAAGATGTAGAAAATAAATCAGTGATATTTTCAAGAAGAGACACGGGAGAAAAAATCACTATTGATGATAAAAACATTTCTAAAGAAGTTATAAATGTATTAGATGCAATTCAAAAGAATTTATATGATAGATCCTCAAAGCTTATGGAGAAAAATACTCATATAGTAAATTCATGGCAAGAATTTCAAGACGTTATTGAGCGTGGTGGATTTGTAAGCGCACACTTCTGTGGAAATAAAAAATGTGAAGACAAAATTCAAACTGCAACAAAAGCAACCTCAAGATGTTTTTCATTTGATGAAAAAGAAGAGATTGGAAAATGTGTTTATTGTGGAGCAGACTCTAAGAAAAGAGCTGTATTTGCAAAGTCTTATTAGCCCCCACCTTTAAAAATATTAAATAAAATAAAACACAGTTTATTATATGAACTGTGTTTTATTGAAATAAAAAAATTATAAATGCACCCTTTTTAAAGGTGGGGGGTTATTTTATTGAAGCTTTTAGAAACTCAACAAAAAGTGGGTGTGGGCTAAGTGGACGAGACTTATATTCTGGATGACCTTGGGTTGCAATAAAAAATGGATGCATTTTTTTTGGGAGTTCTATAATTTCTACAAAAAAGTCGTCAGGAGATGTTCCAGAGAAAATCATTCCCTTGTCAGTCAATATTTTTCTATACTCATTATTGAATTCATATCTATGTCTATGACGTTCAGAAATAATCATATCGCTTCCTTGTAATTTTTTGTAAGTTTTGTGATCAAAATAAATTTTATATGCTAGAGTATCTTTTTTTACTAAGCAATCAAATCCGCCAAGTCTCATAGAGGTTCCTTCTCCTTTTATTGTTTGATATCTTGCTTCCATTGGAATATTGTGGATTATTGGATGATTTGTTTTTGGATTTAATTCACTTGAATTAGCATCTTTTAATCCACAAATATTTCTTGCAAACTCAACGCAGGCTAGTTGCATGCCAAAACAAAGTCCAAGATATGGAATTTTGTTCTCTCTCGCGTATTTAATAGTTTGAATTTTTCCCTCAGATCCTCGCTCTCCCCAACCAATTGGAACTATGATACCACTTGCATCTTTTCCTATAAGTTTTATACCATCACGCTCAATAAGTTCGCTATTTACAAATTTAATTTTCACTTTTACTTCACAATTCCATGCAGCATGATGAACCGCTTCAATAAGAGAAGCGTAGGAGTCAAGTAATTGAAAGTCTCCCGTTGAAATATATTTTCCTACGATATAAATTGTGATTTCTTTTTTATGCTCCGTATTTATTTTTTTATTTAGTTTTTTCCATTCACTAATGTCTAATTTTTTGAGGTTGAGACTTAAATGTTCTAAGATTTTGCAGTCAAATTTTTGTTTTTCAAAAACAAGTGGAAGCTCATAGATGTTTTTTAAGTCCGGTGCCATAATAACGTTTTCACCTTCAATAGAGCATTTTAGTCCTAGTAAATACCTTCTTCTTTTGTCTATTTCCATATTTCCACGAAGGACTAGAAAATCTGGTATTATTCCCATAGACATCATTGTGCGAACCGACATTTGAGTAGGCATTGTTTTTGGCTCACCTAAGTGTCCAGGAATGGGAACATATGTAAGATGAATATTTATGACATCATGGGGGAATTGTGTTTTTATGATACGACATGCTTCATAGTAAAGCATATTTTGGTATTCTCCAGCTGTTCCGCCCAACTCTATTACGACTATGTCTTTTCCTTCCCCAGCTTTTTTTATGCGTTTTATTATTTCATCTGATACGTGAGGAATTGCTTCAACATCTTCTCCTCCATAGCCAAAAGATCTTTCTTTTTTTATAACATTAAAATAAATTTCTCCCATTGTTGTAAAGTTTGCTCTTCCCATTTCAAGTCCGAGAAATCTTTCATACGTTCCAAGATCCATATCTGCTTCAAGTCCGTCTTCGCACAAAAATGGATCGCCGTGTTCTATTGGATTGATGGTTCCTGAATCAACGTTAAGATAGTTCTCACATTTTATTGTTCCAACATTGTATCCCCTGCTTTTTAAAAGAAGAGCCACTGATGCTGCAGTGACTCCTTTTCCAAGGCCTGATAATACGCCCCCGGATACAAATATATATTTTACGTTGCTCTTTTTATTTTTTTGCATAATTAATTTGTATTTATTCTTTTTCTATTGTTAGTGTTATTGTGTCTTGTTTTCCATTTGGGAGCTTGATGCTTATTTTATGAATACCAACGGTTTTTATGTGATGTGGTAAATTTATTTTTTCTTTTTCTAGCTTTACATTTAATTGCTTTTTTAATAGTTTTGATATGTCTTCACTTGAAATACCTCCGAACATAATTCCCTCTTCATTTGCCTTTGCTTTTATATTTATTTTTAGACCCTTGAGTTTGTTAGACATTTTATTGTCTATATAATTTTTTTGTTTAATGTTCTTTTCAACGGATTTTATTTTTTGTGTAGTTTTTATAACAACATCTTTTGTGGCAGGAATTGCTAGTTTTTGAGGAAATAAAAAATTCATAGCATATCCACTTGAGACTTCTTTTATTTCATCTTTTTTTGCAACGTTTGTTACATTTTGTAAAAATAATACTTTCATGGGGTTAGGATGTTAGTGGGTTAGTAGATTAGGGGACTAGAATTATTTTAATAGTTCTAGGGCTTTATCTAGTTGTGGATCTATGTCTTTATTATAGTCTTCTGTTGTGAGTTTTACTTCAATGTCTGGAGTTATTCCTTCTCCATTGATAGAGCGTCCTAGCGGAGTGAGCCATTTTGCTATTGTTAGTTTTAGTGATGAGCCATCTTCTAGCTTGATAAGGTCTTGAACACTTCCTTTGCCAAATGTCTTTTCTCCAACAATAGTTGCTAACTTGTAATCTTGCAATGCGCCAGAGACTATCTCGGATGCAGAAGCACTACCTCCATTTACTAGTATTACTGTTTTTTTGCCCTTGAGTCTTGGAGTAGCGGTGCTCGTGGAGTAATTTTGTGTTTTTGATTTATCACGGAATTCTTCTTTTACTATTACATTATTTTCTACCCAATCACTTGCTACTTTTATGGCTGTTGTAAGATATCCACCTGGATCATTTCGAAGATCTAGTATTATAGAGTCAACTTTTTTAGCTACTAAATCATTTATAGCTTTATCAAATAATGCGTCTGTGTCAGTATTAAAGTGGCTTATTTTTATATATCCTATATGATTTTCTTTTACAGACCATACAACACTTTCATATTTTATATCATCTCTTGTTATTTCTATTTCCTGATCTGTTTTTTCATCTTTATGTATAATGCGGAGCTTTACCTTTGTGTCTTTATCTCCTCTAATTTTGGAAACAGCCATATTGAGAGACATACTAGTTGTATCTAATCCATCAATTGCGATTATGATGTCACCCGGTTTGATGCCAGATTTTTCGGCAGGAGAATTTGGTAGTGGAGATATCACGGTTAGTTTATCATTTTTTATACCAATTTCAGCACCTATACCTTGAAATTTTCCTTCTAGTTCATTTTGAAATTCTTTTGCAACTTCTGGTTTTAGAAATATTGTATATGGATCTCCAAGGGATGCTACAAGACCCATTTGTGCACCGTAGAACATATCTATGTCTTTCAAATCATCAGATCCCACGTATCTATCCTTGATTGTTTCCCAAACATTCCAAAATAGTTCAAAATCAACATCTTTAGATAGAGAGTCTGAAACCGCATTTTTATTCTTTATTTCACTGGCACCATCATTTGTGGAAATTTTATCTACATTTGAAACGCCAACAAATAATCCTATAAAGAAACTCGCAATTATAAGAATTGAAACTAGAATTATTGTGATGCTTTTGTTTTTTTCTCTTTTTAACATTTTTTCGTCGTACATTATATTAGTATTTAGTGTTTAGTATTTAGTTTCTAGCCTACTCTTTTTATTTTTGCTCCGAGCTTATTTAGTCTTTCATCAATTCTTTCGTATCCTCTATCTATTTGTTCTATATTGTCTATTTCTGTTGTTTTTTGGGCAATGAGACCTGCTATAAGCATTGCAAGTCCTGCTCTTATGTCAGGACTCTCAACTTTTTTTCCATATAGCTTTGAAGGGCCAGTTATAACTACTCTATGTGGATCGCAAAGTACTATATTGGCACCCATTCTTGAGAGTAGATCTGTAAAATAAAGCCTTCCTTCAAATATTGTTTCGTGTACTATACTTGTTCCTTTGGCTTGGGTTAGTAGAATTGTATAACAACTTTGTAGGTCTGTTGGAAATCCAGGATATTCGTGTGTTGTTATATTTATGGCGCTGAGATTGTCTGCACTTAATATTTTTATATAATCTTTCCCAATGTCTAGTTTAACCCCCATTTTTTGAAGTATTTTAATAGGTATTTCTAGATGTTTTGGCTCGCAATTTTTTATTTTTAGATTGCTTTTTGTGGCAACTCCTACGCATAGAAAACTTCCAGCCTCTATTCTATCTGGTATGATGTTGAATTCTGTGCCGTGAAGTTTTTTTACGCCAATTATTTCAATATGTGGGGTTCCAGCTCCTTTTATTTTTGCACCCATTTGGTTCAACATATCAGCTAGCGCTGTAACTTCTGGTTCGCATGCTGCATTTACAATTTCTGTTTTTCCATTTGCTAGAACAGCAAGCAACATCAAGCTTTCTGTGCCAGTGTGACTTATTGAGTTGAAGATGTATTTTTTTCCATTTATTCCTTTGTTTATAAATGTATAAAATTTGTTATTGAAATTTATTTTTACACCCAGCTCTGTAAAGAAATCTAGAAATAAGTCTATTGGTCTTTTGCCTATTATACATCCTCCAGGATGAGGCATCTCAACCTTAGGAAATCTATGAAGTAGAGGTGCTACAAACATAATAGAGGTTCTTATCTTTTTTGCAAGATCACTATTTAGTTTTTTTGGGTTAATTTTTTTGCAACATATTTCTACAGAATTTGGTTTGATTTTTGTAACTTCTGCGCCAAGTTCTTTTAGTATTTCTAAAGAAAAATCAACATCTACAATATTTGGTAGATTGTGTAAAATAACTTTTTCGTTTGTTAAAAGGGTTGCGGGAATTGCTTTGAGAGCATTATTTTTAGCCCCCATTACAGATATTTCCCCTTTTAATTTTGTATTGCTGCTAATGATGAATTTAGACATATTTTTGATATATAGTTTATAAAAAAATAAAATTGGCTACAGAGCTTGAAATTTGTGCCATAAATAGATAAGATTAGATCAGTTCTATTTAATTAAATTTTACATTAAAAACTCAGCTTATTCAAGCTTATATATATGAACAAAACAATAAGAAAACTTTATGCGATATTTGCTTTTGTGGTTTTTTTTGCTGCACTTTTTGTAGTTGTTTTTTTGGCAATGGGATATAGCTATAATTTTTCTAAGAAATCAGTAGAAAAAAGGAGCGTTTTGTATGTAAAATCTTATCCAAGGGGAGCAGAAGTTTATTTGAACGATAGTCTTTATAAACAACGCACACCTGCTCAAGTAAACTTTTTAAAACCAGATTTATATAATATAGAAATTCGTAAGGAAAAATATCAGCCCTGGAAAAAGAAAATACTTATTAAAGCTAATGATACTGTTTTCATAGAAAATGTATCATTGTTTTTTAGCGAGACAATAAAAACAATCATAAAGCAAGGAGACTTTTCTTTACTTAGTTATCCCCCAGATAAATCAAAATTTTTATCTTATGATAATAAGAATAAAGCTCTGTTTGTATTTAATATTGATCAAGAAAATTACTCTAGCTTAGACACTCCAATCAAAGATATTGTTTCTTCGCTATGGTCAAATGATTCCTCAATTGTTTTGATTCAAACAAAAAAACAAAATCTAATAGTTTATTCAGACTATCTAAATTCCCCAATGTTAAATATTGGAGATTATGTTAAGTTTCAGATAAAAGATTTTTTCTGGGATAAATTTGATTCAAATTCATTGTATTTTTTAGATGAGAAAAATAATGCATATAAATTTGAATTATCTACAAAAAAAGTTCAACAATTAAATATATCAGGCATTATTACTTTAAAACCAGAGGGAGAAAAAATTTATTATATTAGCAGACTCAAGGATAAAGATGGTAATACAAAAATGTCGCTTAATCTTATGAGTTTGAAAGATGAAAAAATAGAAACAGTTTATAGCTTTGATACGCTGGGAGATATGGAGTTTATTCTTACAAATAGGGATTATTTCTGTGTTTTGAATAAGAATAATAAAAGACTCTACGTAATAGATCCAAATATGCCAAATTATTTGATTAAATCCTTTGATAATGTAAATGGTGCTAGCTGGGATATTTATAATAGAATTCTTCTTGTATATGGAGATTTTGAAATATCTACTTATGATATTATTACAAATGAATTTGCTTTAATAAATAGATTTAGTGAAAAAATAAAAAATGCTTTTTGGCATAAAAATAATAATCATATTTTTTATACAATGAATGATAAATTATTTGTTGTTGAAGTAGATTATAGGGATCAAAAGAATGTTTTTGAATTAAAAAATATTCATTTTTCGGACGCATTTTTTCCAAACAAAAAGGGTGATATTTTGTATCATATCACCCCTAATGGTATAGAAAAAAATGTAATTCAGTAATTAATTTTTTGAATAATAGCTATTTATATCAAATGGATGCTGATATTTTGAATCAGTATCTTTTTTTTCTTCCGCGGGTTTTGTTTCAATGGGTTTTGTTTCTTCGGTTTTGACTTCTGTTTTAATATCGTTAAATATGGTTTCACTTTTTTTTGTAGCATTTTGAAGAAACTCTATTTTTTTTGTTATTTCTTTTTCTGCCAATTGAAAAGCTTGCTCTACTATTTTATCTGAAAAATCTTTAATCATTTTTTCATCAATTTCTGGTATTTGAGTATTATTATTTAATCCAGCTACAAGGTTGTTTGCATCGAGCCAAGAATCAATTGACTCTCCTCCATCACCCCACCAACCTTTTAGTATATTGTAACTCATAGTTCCCTGTTTTACATAAAAATTATTTACATCAGTAATTTCAAGCTCTCCTCTGCCAGATGGTTTAAGGGTTTTTATAACATCCCAAACTTGATTGTCGTATAAATAAACACCAGCTACAGCTAAATCACTAATAAATTCTTTTGGTTTTTCAATTATTTCTTCAATTTTTTCTCCATTTATACGAGCAACTCCATATGAACTTGGATTTTTTACGCTTTTTAGAAATATTTTTGCACCTATTGGTGTACTCTTGAATTCTTTAACGGCATCAGATATATCATCTTGTAATATGTTATCTGCAAGATAAACGACAACTTTTTCATTGTCAGCAAAATCTTGTGCAAGAGCAAGTGCTTGAGCAATACCACCTGCTTCTTCTTGAATGGCATAAGAAAATGTAGCTCCAAAATCATGACCAGAACCAAGTAATTCCAAAAATTGCCCAGCATGACCTTTTCCAGAAATAATCATAATGTCCGTAATACCAGATTTTATAAGAGATTCTATTGGATAATAGATCATCGGCTTATTATAAATAGGAAGTAAATGTTTGTTTGTGATTTTTGTAAGTGGAAATAAGCGTGAGCCAGTTCCACCAGCTAGAATTATACCTTTCATATATTTTTTGTTCCCTTGTATAACGGGATGTATTAATTAATTTAACTAAAAATATCTTAACATAAATTTATCAAATAACAATATTGACAAACCTCTTATTGTATGATATATTTTTGTTATTGAAAAAAATTTTAGGGGAGGAATCATGGCTATTAGTAATGCTTCTATGTCTCAAGAAGCGCCCAGTGTCGAGTGTAAAGTGTGTCATACTGTCCTTGATTATGGAGGATCAAAATCTAGAGGTAAGATTTTTGTGGTTTGTGATGATTGTGAGAAAAACCAGACAGATTGTTCTGTGGTAGCAACACTACCTGCACCAGAGAGTTTGAAAAATATGTAATTTTAAGAAGTAGAAGGAGGACGTTGTGCCAATAATGCCTTTTAACAATCCTAATTCACCCGCTAAAGTGTGCTCTGTGTGTGGAATAATTTTGGATTATGGTGGTGGTGAATCTTTAAACGAGATACTTGTTATTTGTGATGATTGTAAATCATATCAATATTGGCAGGATCTTATTCGTCGTGCTTCATTGCTACCAGAAAGTTACCAGAAAAAGCTGGGCATCAGTAGTAAAAATAATTGATTATTTTAAAGCATCTTGTTAATTGAGGTGCTTTTTTATTTTAGATATTCTTGTGTAGCCCCTTGCCAACTTCTAAGTGGTGGAAATTTTGTATTTATAAGCAGTGCATTTATGGGTCTATTAACTTTTGAAGGATACGCACTATAGCTTATTGGATTAAGTTTTGTGCGAATGTTTTTAATTTTGAAGATTTCTTTTGCAAATTCGTATGGTGTGGCAGAGTCCTCATTAGCTATATGATAAATTCCATATGCATATTTTTCTTCAATTATTGTTTTTATTGCAAAGCTTAAATCTTTTGTATATGTTGGTTTGCTAAATTGGTCATTTACCATATTTAGTTCATCACGAGTCGATGCTAGTTCTATAATTCTATCTACAAAATTAATTCCCCTTTCTTTTCCGAGTTGTGGATTTTTTCCGTAGAGCCATGAAGTTCTTATAATATAATAATTTTCTAAATTTGCTTGAAGTAATTTCTCTCCGAGTGCCTTTGATCTGCCATAAGCATTTTTTGAATTTGAAATTGCATTTTCATCATAACCATTTTTGTTTTCTCCATCAAATATATATTCAGTGCTAAATTGTAAAAAAGTACAATTTATTTCTTTGCATATTTTGGCTAAATTTTCTACAGCATAAGCATTTAAGTTATTTGCAAACTCTTCATTGTCCTCTGCCCTGTCAACGTCTGTATATCCACTACAATTGATTATAAGTTCAGGAGAAATATCTTTGATTGTTTCATTTACTTTTTCAAAGTCTAATAAATCAAGATCTTCTTTGTCTAATAATGTTGGATTGTAAGATGAGAAAGTTCTTGATACATCTGATCCAAGCATACCTCGAGCACCTAGAATGATAATTTTCATTGTATTTTATGGTTAAATTATAAATGCGAAGCACTAAATTTTAAATAAACTTCAATATTGAAATTATAAATTTTTAAATAGTTTATAATTTGATATTTAAAATTTCAATATTATTTCGTATTTCGTATTTAGAGTTTAAAATTTTTATTAAAAATTATTTGGTTCGCCTTGTCTTTTTACATATTGTTCTTCATAGTATTTCTGGTAATCTCCAGATTTTACCTTTCTCCACCAGGATTCATTTTCTATATACCACTTTAGGGTATCAATAATTCCTTGTTCAAAGCTAATTATCGGTTCCCATTCAAGTTCATTTTTGATTTTTGAAAAATCAATAGCATATCGTCTATCATGTCCACGTCTATCTGGAACACGTTCAATCATATCTTCACTATGTCCAAAATGGTTTAGAATTGTTTTGGTAATTTCAAGATTTGATTTTTCGCTATTTCCTCCTATGCAATAAGTTTCGCCTATTTTTCCATTGTGTATTATTAGATCAACTGCACGAGAATGATCGTCAACATGAATCCAGTCTCTCACATTTAGCCCATCTCCATATAAAGGAACTTTTTTCCCTTCTATTAGATTTGTAGCAAAAAGAGGTATTACTTTTTCAGGGAATTGGAATGGACCATAATTATTTGAACAGTTTGATATTGTAATAGGAAGTCCAAATGTGTGATGATAAGCGCGTACAAGCGCATCTGAGGCTGCTTTTGAGGCAGAATACGGACTTTTTGGATCATAGGGAGTCTTTTCATGAAATCCAGGATCATCCGCTCCTAGTGAACCAAAAACTTCATCAGTAGAAATATGGTGAAATCTTTTTATACCGAGTTCTGTTGCAATTCGGAGTAATACATTTGTTCCTAAAACATTTGTTCTTATAAAACTGTCTGGGTCCATAATAGATCTATCAACATGACTTTCTGCCGCAAAGTGAACTACAACATCGCAATCTTTCATCGCTTCTTTTACCGCCATATCATCTAATATATCTCCTTTTACAAATGAATAATTTGGATGAGCCTCTATTTCTATCAGATTTTCAAGATTTCCGGCATAGGTCAATTTGTCAAAATTAACTATTTTGTAATCGGTATATTTTTTGAGCATGTATAGGATAAAATTTGATCCTATAAACCCTGCTCCACCCGTAATAAATAATTGCATAATTGCTTATTAGATTAATAGTTAATTTACTTTATCTGAATTTTTATTTTTTATCTCTTCTCTTAGTCTCATCCATATTTTTCCAAGTTCGTTTCTTCCATTTTTATTTGTGCCCCAACCCCAACAATCGTCATATGGTGAATCTTCTACGATCTGCATATCTCCTGTTTGTAAAAGTTTTCTCATGATGTATGGATTCTGTTGTAGTTTACATCTTACAATATCTTCCATGATATTTACTTTTATTTCTTCCCAATTACTTGGCGCTTTATCAGCGTTTGCCTTTGCTATTTTATATGCATCATGAGCGCTATGACAATTATATATTTCTTCTGATAATTCTGGCGCTGTATCAAAAAAATGAGCTGCTTGATAAGCATGTTCTGATGTTTGCCATAGTTTTCCATGCCACTCTACTTGAAAACTTGAAAAATTTGAAAATACATAAAATTCTCTTTCGTAAAATCCTATTATATTTCCACTTGTTTCTAAAATCGGATCTCTAAATTGCATATTATTGTGTATTATTAATAATTTTTTGATAAATTTCTTCTACTCCGTTTTTTTTATCTTCATTGGGTGGCCATAATTTTAAGTTATCATCTTTGAATCTTTGAACCACATGAAAGTGTGTATGTGCTATTTCCTGTCCGGCAAGTTTACCATTATTAATATTTATATTAAATCCGTCTGATTTTAAAAGTTGTTTTATTTTTGTACCAATTTTTTTTGTAATTACAATCATTTTTGCAAGAGTTTCATCGTCTGTCGTTTCAATCATGTCAAAATGTTTTTTTGGTAAAATTAGAGCATGACCAATGCTTACTGGATTAATATCTAGTATTACAAAAATATCATTATCTTCATAAATCTTGTAACTTGGAATTTCTCCACTTATAATTTTGCAAAAAATACAACTCTCCATTTTATAATATTAAATAAATAAGGATTTATTTGAAATTGGAAATTTGATATTTGAAATTAATATCTATTCCCATTCTGGTTTAGCTATCTTTATAAACCACTTTGTTATTATTGTTAATATTAGCATCGTGATAAAAAATATAAACCATTCTTTTAAATATGTTTTAAAGAATTGATCAGTAATCACGGCAATTATAAAAGATATTCCAATCGATCCCCAGTAATCTCTAGGCATATTAAAAAACCATTTACTATGCCAAAATATATGATCACCCTTAAAGTTTTTTATAGTAAAATGAGGATTTACAATAAACCATAAATAATCCCAAATGACTACAAAGATTAAAAAAATACAGACAACATCTATTTCAGCAAGTAAGTTCCAATTAGCGCCAAAGAAAAATGGTAAGTGAAATATTAAAAATACAAAAGAAAACATCGATAAATGATATCCTGTAAGTTCTTTCCCGCTCATTATTTTTTTGTATAATTTTGCATACCATTTTTTTGGATCTGGTCGCCATGTTGGTATATTTTTTGCCCAACCATTTGTTCCTTCTATTTGTACCTCCAAAATTGCAAGCACAAGAGCCATTATGAATACATAAACAGTCTTGATTATTATTGTTGTCATTTTTTATTTTATTATTTAAATTAATTTATTTTAAATGGAGATTCAGGGTCTATTTCCCATCTTATTTCATCAATGTCTTCTATCTTGTTAGCTCCTTTGTATAATTTATTTGGTAAATTGATAGACCACGCAGGAGTGCTTGAGGTGCATTTGTATCCATGGACAACGCCAGGGGGAACAATCATACACATTGGATTTTCTTCACCAGCTGTTATTTCCATATACTCCCCATAAGTAGAACTATCCTTTCTATTGTCCCATAGATATACTGTAAATTCTCCAGGGCCAACAAATACAAAAAAATCAGATTGATATTTGTGTTCATGAGGCCCACGAGATATTCCTGGATTTGTCATAGAAATATAACTCATTACAGGTCTATAAGTTTCAAATTCAATAGATTCTTTTTCTATTACATCAATATGAGGGCCAACAGCGCTTTGTGTAATTTTACTTATTTTGTAATCAATTTCATCTTCTCTATAAATTTCACATAGCCATCCACGAGCATCTTCGTATTTTGTAAGTTTTTTTGTATATACGTCATTTATCATTTTTTTATTGTTTTAATAATAAAGCATATTATAGACCAAATTAATAATATAATTAATAAAATATTAAGGTCAAATGAGTTTGAAATAAATCCAGGATTTAGTATTTCAATCAAAAAGAATAACACAAAAGCTAGTATTTGTAAATATAATATGTTCAGTAGTATTTTGTTTAGCATTTTATATATTTAACTTATTTTTTAATTTTGAAAACGGGGCTATAAATCTATTCTGTGTTTCTTTTATAAATTCTTTGTAAGCCTCTATTCTAGTTCTTTTTTTGTCTAAAGATAGATTTGCATTAATAAATTTGATAATTGGTTTGATATTTGTCGTTGAACTAGGGGCAGAAATCATAAATTTAAGATTGCCATTTTCTATTTTTGCATTTTTGAGATCTATTACAATATTTTCATTATTTTTAAGTGGATAATTATCAAAAGTCCACTCACTCTCATTTGTTTTAATACCTATGTCTATTGGGTTGTTGTCTGGATTGTTAAGTGTGACATTGATATTTACCTTATCAAATTTAATAGGTGCTCTAAGGTCAAAATATACAGGGTATTCTATTATTTGAAATCCATCACTTGTTTTTAGTGTGCGATGTTCTGGGTACAGAATACTAAACATCGGAGTTTTTTGTTTTAAGTTTGATGTTAGATTTAATTGTCCGGATAAAATAATATTTTTTTCAAGAAAATAAAAAAGACAGGAAATAATTATTATAATTCCTATAATATTTATATATGCCAGGATTTTTTTGTTGTCTTTTATCATTGTAAATTTATTTTATATAAATAATAATTATCAAGTTCAAATATTTTTTCAAAATTTGTGTTTGGTATCATTCCTCCAGTTTTAAAATAGTATAAGGAATTATTTTTATCTTTAAATTTTGATATATCGTAAGAGTTTATATTTTTATTTCCAATATATAAAACATTTCTATATGGGAAAATAAATTTGTCAGATTTGTCTGTTATGATGATTGAATTTGTCTCTGTATTTTCTTGTATTTTAATATTAAGTGCTTGATAGCTAGCTATCGTTTTTGACATATCTATTAATCCATCCCCGGGAGTTTTCATTGCAATATTATACGAACTCATCATAAAGAGTACTAAAATAAAGCTTAGTATTGATGTAGTAAGCATTTTTTTGGATTTAGCAAAATTGATTAGCAAGTTTGCTAAAAGAGGCATAGAAAAAATAAAGAAAGGAAGTAGATATCTGCTATAAGAGTTTCCTATGGTTGGTGCTCCCGTGGTATTGTCCATAATTTGCCAGCTTGCATAATAGATCAATAATATACTTGAGATGATTACCCAAGATATGAAATATATTTTTATCTTCCTGGTATTTTTCTTTATGATTAGATATAAAATTGATAAAAATAATAATATGGCATAGATAGTATTTATTTTTATAATATAATTATAAATTACAGATAATATATTTTTTATATTAAATCCAAATGGTAATAGCGAGGTGGTGATTTTTTGTATCAATGTGAAATTTTTAAAATTTTCATTTTCAAAATATCCAATGTTAAAAAAAGAATTTAGTATATTTGGTATAAAAATTATGACAATGACCCCAATAATAATCCAAGCCAAAATAGAAAGGGATAATTTTTTGTAATTTATTTGTTTTCTTAGAATTATTAGTAAAAATATAATAAGTGGAACAATCCAGATTATCTCAGAACTTCTTGTGAGAATTGTAAGAATTAAAGCTAGTGGAGAGAGTATATAAAAAATTAATTTTTGTTTTTTTATAGCAAGAAGTGAGACAAATAAAAACAAAATAAACAAAAATATAAATAAAATATTATGCATCATGTCCCTCGATGACCAATACCAAAATGGTGCTGATGACAGCATTAAAAAAGCTGACAAAATTGCAGTATTTTTATCAAATAGGTTTTTTATAAATAAGTAAAAAAATATTACTGAAAGTAGTGCAAATATAGAAGTAAGATAAGGGATTGCATTGAGTCCTATTATTTTTCCTATCGCACCGTAGATTATTGGCATTCCAATAAAACTTCCTGAAACAAAATGATTATTACTTGTATTTATGCTTCTGGGGTGAATATCTGGATATATTGTTAAATATTCACTATAAACCTTTAAATTAGTGTTTTCTTTGAAGTTTTTAATAAAAAAATAGTTTGCCGTTTCATCTGGCGAGTTAAATATCAAGGGATCATTTATGGTATTTAGGTTTAGATAGTTAAAAAATACGAAAAATAAGCCAAGTGTTAAAATGGCAATAAAACTTAAAAATAAACTATTTTTAGTTAATTTCATGATTTTATTATATCACGGGTATTTTTAAAAACAAAAAGCCGAATCATTTGATCCGGCAATATGAATTTGCTTTTTTATGGAGTTTTGTGCCCTTTTTTTAAGAGTGGGCAATGACTCATTTGTGGACACGGACCACCATCTTTTTGACATGAATGACCATGTGTACATTGTCCTGCAGTGTAGAGATCGTGATTGATTGGATCACTGTTCGAAATATGTAACGTCTCACTCATTTTGTCTTTTTCGTTTTTTTCTAACACGGTATCCTCCCAAGGATTATTTTTTTATAATTGTAATTAATAATTGTGGATATGTCAACATTAATTAGGAATGTACTCCTCTTTTTTTATATTTATGCTAAAATACCAATATGTTAAAGATTACCTGGAAAATATATTATCTAACCAGTTTATTTATATTTGTCAGCTTATTGCTGAATTTTTTGCTTATTAAAAGTCCAATACTTTATATAGTAATAGGATTGGCATATTTATTATATTTTTCTTTTTTCGCTGGAAATTTCTTTTTTAGGGGCTTTGAGTTTTATCCTAAATTTGTTTTTGGATTTTTGATGCTTCTCTCATGTTTTTCAATTTTGGGGAGTATTTCATATTATTTATATAAATTATCAAATCCTATAATTGTTTTTATAATCATTGTTTTGCCAATTATATATGGAATTAAACTTCTTAAATATCCGCTTGGCATAGCTATAGATAAATTTAGAATAGATAAAAATTTTATTATAAGATTTTTTCTTTTAATTGTTTATTTTGTTATTCTTATTTTTTCACTAAAATATCTAAATTCAAAAGCAACCACAGATAGCATAAATACGCCATGGAAAATTATATCAGCAAATTTTTTTGTTATGTATCTTGTAATGAGTATTATTATTTTGTTTATTTCATATATATCTAAATCAAAGTATATTCTGATTTTATTGTCGGCACACTTTGCATTTTCTTTTTCTATTATTTTAATTATTTATAAACTTGGATTTGGATACGATCCATTTTTACATATTGCGTCAGAGAAATTGATGTATGCTGGCGGAACATTTTTGCCAAAGCCACCTTACTATATAGGACAATACTCTATTGTTGTGATTTTATCTAAACTATTACAAGTTTCAGTAATGTTTTTTGATAGGATTCTCTTAGTGTTTTGTGCATCACTATTTTTGCCAACTTCTATTTATATGTTTTTAAGAGATAAATTATCCTATAAAAAGTTTATTGTTTTTATATGTATTTTATTGTTTTTATTATTTAATTATTCTAATTTTACTTATACAACTCCCCAGGGATTGGCAAATTTATTTTTGATAATACTTATATTTTTATCAACATTATTTAGTGAATATAAAAATATTTATGTTGCGATGATTGTTTTGGTATTTTCAATATTCATGCTTCATCCGATATCAGGTATTCCAGCATTTTTATTTTTGACACTTTTGTCTTTGTGGAATTTAAAAATAAAAAAAGTTTTTTTCTATTCTTTGCTAGCTATTTCATGCTTCGTGATGCCTGTTGCTTTTTTAATATTTAATTATTTTAAAAGACTTAATTTGGATATGCTAGGACAAGAAACTGGAGTAAATTTATTAAACTCCATAAATCCTTTAAATATATTTTATGCAAGATTTATAAATATTTACGACTTTATTTATCTTTATGCAAGAAATATAAATTTATTAATTTTGCTGTGTGCTATTTTTGGCATTATTTTAATAATAAAGAGCAAAGAACTAAAAGAGTATTTTGTTTATATTATGATGTTTGTTATTTTGTTGATAAATTATTTTGTAATGATAAATTATCTTAGATTTCCATTTTTGTATGAATTTTCTTTAAGAATATTTAATATGGCGTTTTATTTTTTATTGCCTATTATTTTTGTTTTATTGGGAGCCTTGGTTAATAGAGTTTTTTATTATAAAAATAGTTTTAAAATATTTATTATTGTGTTGTTTGCAATTTTAATGAGCGCGAGTTTTTATTTAAGTTATCCAAGATCTGACAAGTATGAAAATTTCAAAGGATATAGTATATCAACATCAAGTCAAAAAGCGGTTGATTATATAGAAATTAATTTTGATAAATTTAATTATGTTGTTTTATCAGATCAGAGTGTTGGAGCAAGTTTAATAGGTAAATATGGGTTTAGAAAATATTACAATCAAGAATTTTATTATTCTCTTCCAACCAACATAAAAAATAATACATATTCTGATTTTTTAGAGATTTTGCAAGACGACTCTGATAAAATACAGATAATAAATAGTGTAATAAAAAAAACAGGAGTTGCTAAAGTTTTTGTGGTTATAAATAATTATTGGAATCCAAGTGAAAAAGTTTTGGGAGATTTAAAAAAATCAGCCAAGTCTTGGACTGATTTTGATAATAAAAAAGTTTATATTTTTGAATATTAATTTAGGTTTGTAATTTTTTTAATGTAGTTTTTTATGTCAAATTGTTTTACGAAAGTCGAACAATTTTTTTGTAGCTCTTTTATATTCTCTTTATTTTCGTATATTTCTAATATTTTTGATTTTAGGCTGTTTATATTTCCTGCATTAAATAGCCATCCAGTTACATTGTCTTCAATGAGTTCTGGTATGCCACCAATATTTGAAGCCAATACAGGTGTTCCACTTAGAAATGCTTCATAAATTGTCATTGGAGAATTTTCAAAACACATTGAAGGAACGACAACGATGTCATTTTCTTGTAATAGGCTTATTCTTTTTTCTTTATCGAATTCACCGACGAAATCAATATTGTTTACTATATATATCATGCTTTGTATTTTTTGACTTAGACTTCCACGGCCAGCTATTGTAAGATGAAATTTTTCGGCATCAATTTGTCGAAAGATTTTTATTAATTCCATAATTCCCTTATGCTCTTCTAATTGTCCTAAGTATAAAAATCTTAATTTTTCACTAGATGTTTTTTTGTTGTCATGGGATTCTAATTCAATAGGGTTTGCTATTACATGTAAGTTGGATTTTCTAAAAAATTTATATTTATTATAAAATTTTAATAATGCATTTGATGGAAAAACTATATATTTGCAAGACGAATACATTCTTTTTGTAAAAAAGATATATAATTTTAACAAGGTTTTAGAATAGTTATCTCCAGATTTTAATATTCCAGATGGATAAATAAGTTGAACATCATGAATTGTTGCGATGTGTTTTTTTTTGTTTATGGTAGCGTATTTATTGATTGTTTGTATTGTGTTATAACCAAGTGCTAGTACGTTGTGAGACAATATTAAATCAGGTTTTTCTTTATCAAGGAGTTGGTAGATCATCAATGAGGAATATTTATTTTTGAATTGATGTATTCTCCAAAGGAATCTTTTTAGTGCACCTTGCTCATTTATTTTTGAAAATGGAAAATATTTTTCATAACCTATCCTATATACGGTGGTTTTTTCTATTTTTTCTTGTGTCGTTTTTTTGTACTCTGAAGAAGAACAGATTATGAAAATATCATGTTTTTGTTTTTTTAGTTCATTTGCAAGAAGATAAACCATTTCTTCGGCACCACCACGTTTGTCCGGATGATATAGATTGTTAATTAAGCAAATTTTCATATATATTTTGTAATTTTTTTGATATTATTTCTTCACTAAAATTTTCCAAAACTCTTTTTCTAGAGTTATTTTTCATTCGATTGTATTCTTCACTAGAAAATAGTATCTCTATTTTAGATGTAAGGTCGTCTGTGTTTTTATTTTCAAATATGAATCCAGTTTTTTCATTTTCTAAAACTTTTCTTACTCCCGGTAAATTGGATACAATAACGGGAATTCCAGAAGCCATTGCTTCAATTTGAACTATTCCAAAAGCCTCACCTTTATTTATTGATGGAAGAATAAGAGTGTCTGCTAAATTGTAGTAGTTTGGAAGAATATCATTCTTGATGTCATCTAAAAACAAAACGTTTGAATCTATTTTTAATTGTTTTGATAATTTTTTGTAGTCTTCTTTGAGATCGCCGTCCCCTATTATTAATAATTTATATTCATTCTGGTTCAATTTACTAAATGCATGAAGTAAAACATCAACACCCTTAAAATAGTGTCCCCTATCTAATCCGCCTACAAAGAGTAATATTTTTTTATTATCTAAATGATGTTTTTTGATAAGTTCTAAATCTTTTTCTCTTGGTTGAAATTTTTCAATATCAACAGAAAATGGAAGTTCTTGAATTTTATCTTTAAATTTAATGAATGATTTTGCACTTGTTCCATTTTCAAAATAGTCATGAGTGGATACAAGAATTATATCAGATAATTTTAATATGATTGGCAAAATAATTTTTTCACAAAACTTGAAAAACAATCCCTTTAATCCACTATCTTCAGGATTCATATGCCAATAAAGAATAATTTTTTTATGGTGTATTTTTGCACTCAAAATGGTGGGTAAAATACTAAAGTAAAATGGATAATGAATGTGAATTATATCACTTTCTGATACAAGTTTTGATGTGTTTATAAAACCCGCTTTTCCTAGGGTAAATAATGGTTTTTTTCTAACAACATGAATATTTTCTAATGAATCGGTGGAATCATATTTTTTCTCATAATTTGGGGTGATTACCGTGACAGAATACCCCATTTTTTGGCCTATTTTGGCTTGTTTTAGAGCAGAAAAACCCATTCCGCTACTGTAAGGCGGAAAAGTACAAACAACGTGTAAAATAGCTTTATTCGTAATAGTGTTCATTATTGTTTTTTGAAAGAGTTTACAACGTCATTAAATATGCTTGCATCTACATTTTTGTTTTCCCAAAGATAAATATATTTATCATCGCTTAGCATATAAACATCTTTTGAATCATTGGTAGTAAATCTAGTTCCATCAATATTATTTATTTTAACATTTAGCTCATTCTTTGAACCTAAGGATTGTTTTATTGGTCCTTCTGCAATTAAATCTAATATTATGAAAGATATTTTATCATTATTATCTTTATCTATAATTTGGAATTTATCTTCGCTTTGAAATTGTTCAGTTTTTGATTTTTTGATTGTCAAATATTCTGGATAAGAAAATGAATATTTTATATTTTCAAAAGTGAATTCTTCATTTTTGAAATTTGTTTGAATAGTAATTGGCTCTTTTATTGTTTCTTCTATGTTTTGTTTATCCAATTGGTTTTTGGATATATAAAAATACAGAGCACCAATAACAAGAACAATGAAAATCAATACTATTATTTTTTTTACCATGTTATTATTTTGTTTATTATATTAAAATATATTTTCATAATTGGGTTTCCAATGCGATCAAGTAGTGGATTTGATACTTCTTGAAAATTTATGACAGGAGTAAATGTTTTAATGATGTCTTTATCCTTTACTGTTCTAAGTGATTGAATTTTTTTCTTAGCCCTTTTTAGGTATATCCAGTTTTTTGGATTAAAGAAATATAAATAGCTTTGTAATTTATATTTTAACCATTTATTTTTTATAGCAAACAATAGTAGCCCAAATTCCATTACTATAGACATCGGTAGAAGTAAAAGCCTTGTTCCAGTTCTATAGTTTTTGTAAAAAACAATAAGTCTATTTCTTTCAGTAAAATACATTCTCCACCCTCCTCCTCCAAATTTATATTTGTGATATATTACAGCGCGTGGATTTATTACGTTTCTATATCCGAGTAGCTTTGCCTTCCAACCAAGATCTAAGTCTTCTAGGTCAAAAAACATTTCATCATCAAAAAGGCCAACTTTTTTTATAAAATCTATTCTTACTAAAACCGCTGCTCCTGAACAATAATTGACATCACTTAGATATTTAATTTGGTTTTCATCTTTTACTCCATTGAGAGTGCTATAGCCAAATCCTAGATAATTAATTTTATTACCAGCCGTATTTATTTTATCTGTTTCTGGGTGTAGTAGTAATTTTGGCTGTAAACATGCAATGGTGGGATCGGATTCCATTGTTTCTACTAATATTGTTAGCCAATCTGGCGTTACAATAGTATCTTGGTTTAATAAAAATACATAGTCATAATTATTTTCGATTGCCCATTTTGCTCCACGATTATTTCCGCCAGTAAAGCCTAGATTGACTTTGTTTTCTATAAAAATTGCATCGGGCACATGTTTTTTTGCATAAGCTAGAGATTCGTCTTTGGAATTGTCATCTACAAAAATAAGTTTCCATGAATCAGATGGATAGGTGGTTGTTTTTAGAGATGTAAATAGATCTTCTAAATATTGCAAGCTGTTATAACTTGGTACAATTACTGCTACTTTTTTTGGCATATTGGTTAGGGTTTAGTTATTAGTGTTTAGAGTTTAGTTTTTGTTATTTTTGTTGTCATCTGCTGTGATTAGAGCTATCTCTCTGGCTATTTTTGTAATTTGAGTTTCTATTTTGTTGATATGAGAAAATATTTTAAACAGCATATAAAATATTGTGATAATAGAAATGTAAATCATTAGGTCAGATCCACGTCCAATTCCAAGATAATGAGCCAATGTTGTTGAAAGGTCTGGTTTCCAAAAAACTATTCCGACTGAGATCCAAATAATTAGCCACATTGCAAATGTGGAAAGATTTATTTTATCATTCTTCTTTTGATTTATTAGATTAACAATGGCAAATAAAATAAAGAGTGTTATTATGATTTTTAAGAGTATCATTTTAATATTTTTTTAATAATTAAATCTTTTAATATTGTGACTCCCCCAGAGAAATTTTGACCAAATTTATTATAGATTACGGTCATTGGAACTTCTTTTATTTTTAATTTGTGTTTAAATGATTTGTGTAGTATTTCGCTACAGTGAGCCATTTGATCATGTTCTATTTTTATTTTTTTTGCTGTATTTTTTGTCATTGCACGAAATCCAGATTGCGGATCCGTTGTTTTTATATTGAAAAATGTTTTATTTACAATTTTTCCGATTTTAAATAATATATTCTTTTTTAACCAAGGAATTTTTGATTCTTTTCCCATAAATCTTGATCCAAGCACAATATCATAATTTTCATTTATTATTGGGCTTATCAAATCATTTATTTCTTCTATTAAAAATTGACCGTCCCCGTCAAAATGAACTATGATATCAGCCCCCTTAGAAATGGCGTATTCATTTCCCGTTTGAAGAGATGCGCCTTGTCCTCTATTTATAATGTGCTTTAGTATTGTGACGGGAAATTGTTTTGCTATTTCAATTGTCTTGTCGCTTGATCCATCATCAACTATAACGATATTTTCATAATTTTTTATAAGAGAAGATAAAACAGATGATATGTTTTTTTCTTCATTCCATGCAGGGATTATTATAAATATTTTTGGATTTTCTAATATCATTTGCTGGTTTTTTTATTTTCTACAATTTATTCAAT
>CAZXFD010000005.1:0-62118 GCA_964640635.1 uncultured Gammaproteobacteria bacterium
GATGCAACAAACGGACCAATCATAAGGTTAAAATCTGGAAGAAGTGATACTTACAAAGGAATAAGTATATTTGATAGCTCTGCTACTACTGAAAGATGGTTTGTCGGTGCGTCATCAGCACAATTTGTTATAAGAAGAGGTGGTAGCACGAATGCTTTAAAGGTGGATACAAGTAGTAATATTGAAATGAGCAATGCTTTAAATGTGAAAGGTGCTATATCATCAGACACCTTGAAAGAAGATCAATCAGATGATTCTGAAGGCAGATGTTTGTATGCAAATAATGATGGTGTTATAAAGGCGAAAACAACTGATTGTGGTGCGGGTGGAGGAGGTGGTTTTTGGACGAGTAATGGAAATAATATTTATAGAAATTCAGGTAATGTAGGAATAGGAACAACAAATCCAACACAAAAATTAGAAGTTAATGGTAATATTAAATTTTCTTCCGTTAACAATCAAATTATAGGAACAGATTCTTCTATTGATAACTTGCCGGGTGCAAAAATTGAGTTTGATCAATATGGAAATTTAATAATCACTGTTTCTAGTTTTATTCCATATGGAAATCGCTAATATCAACAATACTTTAATACATTGATAAATATTAATTTGAAAAAAGATTTATGAATTTATTGCATAACAAAAGATTAATTATTTTATCGATTTTGTTTTTGCTTTTTATTTTTATTTTTTATGGAAGCTTTAAGTATGGTTGGATTGATAATCCTGAGAATACTAATAAAGTATTCGCACAACAGAATCAGGATATGCAAAATTGTTTTATAGTAAGAAATGTTTATACAGATTCACCAGTCGGGTCTATGAATTTTTATATTTGTGCAGACGGTATTTATTATTCAATAGATTATGTAAATTTTCATTTTGGTTTAAAGCCCACATTGTATGATACGCATATATTTAAGTTGTCTTGTAACATGATTATGGATCAAGAAAAGGCATCAAATCCCCTGTTTATTTTTTATGGTTCAGGTATTTGGGCTTCAATATGGGATTCTTTGCGCCAGCCATTTACTTCTTCGCAAGCAGGGGGGATTAGAGGATTTAAAATACAGAATGAATCAGGGCAAGCATTGGCACTTTTTTATAATTCGGAAGATCCAAAAATTCTTGCTTTTCAAAAAGCTCAAGCATTTTATGAAGAACCTACAAATGTTAAGGGCTCTTTTGTCGTTAAAACAAACATTTTAGATGAGGATGGAAGTATGGTAACTAAAACTTTGTTTTTTGTAGATGCAGGTGGGGTTAATTATAGATTTGGAATGTGTGGAGAAAAAAAATTGCTCTCAGGAGTTCAATCTATTTCAGCAGGATCAAACTCAGTATGTGCAATAATGTTGGGTGGAACATTAAAGTGTTGGGGTGGTGGTCCAGAGTTTGCAACTACAACAACTAATTTATCAAATGTTACAAAAATTTCAATTGGAACCCCTGAACATGGTGGAGGTACTCAATATTGTGCTCTTTTGACAGATGGAACTGTAAAATGTTGGGGTGATAATAGCTATAAACAGTCTGTTTGTAGTAATAATGATTACATAGCTACACCTACAGATGTGGGATTAACTAACGCCACAGATATATCTGCCGGTATGAGTTTTTCTTGGGCATCTATTAGATCACAGATTTTAAAAAGATGGGGTCATGTAGATACATATAATCAATTACCAGCAGAAACTTTTTGTAGTGGATCTAGTCCGCAGACAGTTCCAAGTTCAGGCAACTCTATTAGCGAATTGAGTTCTAGTAAGAGTAGCGCTTTTGGATGTTTTATTGTTAATAATGTTGTAAAATGTTGGGCTAAATGGGATACTTATTATAATTTTGGAATACTTGGTGGAGTGTCGCCTACTACAACACCAGTCACAATAAATGTTGGCGCTGGCACAGTTTTAAAAGTTGCCGTAGGTGGAGCTCATGCATGTGTATTGATGGAAAATGGCACTAAAATAGTAAAGTGTTGGGGTAATAACGCAAGTGGTCAATTGGGAAATGCAAGTGGTGGATTTAGCGCAACTCCTATTGTTGTAAGTGGTTTATATGATGCTGGTTTCGCCCCTATTGATATATCAGCTGGAGATGCTCATACATGTGTTCGTCTCGAAAATGGGGCTGTAAAGTGTTGGGGTGACAACACTACGGGACAATTAGGGGGAAATGCTAGTCAACAAGGAGCGCCTGTTTTGGTAAGTGATGTTACAAATGCTACGAGTATATCTTTGGGAAGTTATTTTACATGTGCTCTTTTAAGTGATACTACTGTAAAATGTTGGGGATCAAATAAATATAATCAATTGGGGGCTGGTAATGCTTATATTCCTGGTGTGTTTGATGCCTGTGAATATGCAACATTTTGCCCTAGCACAAAAATTCCACATAGAGTTAGAGTGGATGAAGAAGCGAAAGTGAATTTAAAAAATTAAAACAAATTTATTTTAAATTATTTTTTATAGTTAATATAAAAAGATTAATGCTAAAAGTTTTTAATAAAAAAAATAATAGAATTCTATTTTTTGCAATTATAATAATTGTTGTTTTTTCTTTTGTAATAAATACCAAATTTATATATAAAATGTTGTTTGCGCAAAATGAAAGTGGAACAGAAAATCCAGCAGGATGGAGTTGGAATAATATTTTTGGTTGGCATAGCGGAGGATGTAATGGAAGTTATTATGGAGAATATGAGGATTTTTGTGGAATAGGAGAACCTGTTTTGGATGTAAATTTTGATAGTCAGGATTTTAATTTTACGACCGAGAGAATCAAAGATAATTCAATAAATCATTTTTCAGGAATAACTTCACATATAGATATTGCAAACGTTAGAAATAGAACTGGTAGCTCCAATTTTAATCAGTCTATTTATTTTGATGGAGTAAATTCATTTATAGATTTTGGAATAAAACCAGAATTTAATTTTTCTAGCAATGCTCAGCCATTTTCTATAAGCGCATGGTTTAAATTAGATGACGCAGACTCTAATTATACAATATTTTCAAATGGTATAGGAAACAATGGACAATATATGTGCTATGTAGATACATCTTTAAAAGTTATATGCTTTATTGCTGGTAATAGATTTGAATCTGATGAGGAAGCTGTGTTGTATGGCAAGTGGTATAATTTGACAATTACATATTCAGGATCAGATGATTCAAAATTTAATATATATCTTGGTCGCTATGATAATAATAAAGTTGTAACTGATTATTTATTTAAGGATAGGATCATATCTTCTTATGAAAATCATACAAATAGTAATTTATTAATAGGTAAGGGGAAAATAACTACAATAGGAGTAGACAATTTTTTCAAAGGTGAAATAGATGATTTTAGAATATTCAATGTTGCACTTACAGCTGAGCAAGTGCTTCATAATATGTCTCACAATTCAAATTATTCTATAAAAATAGATGAGTTAAATGGTAAGATTTCCGGATGGGTTTGGAATCAAGGTTTGGGATGGATTTGTGTAGGAGAAACTTGTTCACCATCAACTCCTCCAATTGGTGGTTTTTCAGCAAATCTTTCAGATACAAAACTAAATTGGCAAGGAAATATGAGTCAGGGTATATATCCTAATATGATAACTGGTTGGGCAAAGGTGAATAATCCAAATCCAAATAGTTTAGATCCAAATAATGGATGGATTTCTTTTCAGGGGGATGTTTTGACACCTACCCAAAGAACTTATTCACAGTGCGCTAGTTGTGTCACAAGAGATAGAGAAGACGGGCTTGTGGGCTATTGGAAAATGGATGATGGATCTGATAATACAGTGTCTGATTCATCTGGATTCGATAGAGATGGAGTAATAAAAGATTATGAATCTGAAAATTGGGTTTTGAGTGGATGTGTATTGAATAATTGTTTTGCCCCAAAAACCGAAAATAATTTTGTAGAAATTTCAGGCATAGAAAGAATAAGCACTAATAATTTTTCTTTTGAAGTTTGGATAAAAATGAATGAGGCTATGAAGGGCGGGGGATATATATTGGGATTTAGAGGAGCAGACAAATCAAATTTTGTAATGCTTTTTAATGAGGAAACAATAAATGTCAAATTGTTAAAAATAGATGTATGGGCAGATGGGCGAACTATTTTAGATAAAAAATGGCACCATATTGTTTTTACAGCAGATAGACGAGGAGATGCAAAGATATATATAGATGGCAAGTTATCAGAAAAATCAGTTAAAAATATTAGTGATTTAGCAAATGAAGAAATCAATGAAGACGTCTTAAATATTGGTAGTTCCGAAAAAATAGAGAGACTGAGTGGTGGTTTTGAAAAAATGGAAAATTGGAATGGTGAAATAGATGTTGTAAGAATGTATAGTAGAGCCATTAGCAAAGAAGAAGTCGCTTATAATTATAGATATGTAGAAAAAAGAACATGTTCTGCATGTTTTGATATAAAAACAGATTTTACACAAAATATTTGTTATGAATGTAATACTTGTTATTTTTCAGATTCTTTGTATAAATGTGATTCTTGTTATCGCTGTCATAAATATGGACTTGTTTTTGATTCAAATACAGCAAGTGTAAAAGGATATGCTTGGGGAGGAAAAGATTATGGGTGGCTCAAGTTTGGACCAAGCTTGGGTTCTGGAATATATAGATCCTATGTTTCTGCAAAATATGGAAATATATATAGTAAGGGTAATATTGGATCAGACTATTCTGTCACTCCGCCAATAGGTTCTTACAATTCATCTTATCTTATACAAGCCAATGGCCATCTCATAAATTGGGCAAGTGAAAGCTCCGTTACAAAATTAGTTCAAGGATCTGTTACAACAACAATTCCTAATTTCAACCCTACAAAGCCGTGGCTAAATTATTTTGGAAATCCAAGAGGATATACGGCTCCTGTTTATGAATATCCAAAAAATACCAACGATTACGGAAATGTTTTAGGAAGTATTGATTATGACAAATTGGTAGCAAAGGCAAGAGTAGATAATCATACTTTTCCAGGTATAGTAAATGGAACAAATAATGGAATTACTACTTGTCTGGGTGGTAAAGTATATTATAATAATGCAGCTACAACGCTCGGCAATGCTGGTGGGTCATCATTAACATTTTTAAACGCTGCTTCATTGAGTCTTTGCTCAGATGCTTCTGGATTATTAATTATTAATGGAGATTTAACGATCACTGGCGATATTTTTTATCAAGCCAATCCCGTAAGTGGTAGTTATAAATCGCTTGCCTCAGCAGCTTGGATAATAAAAGGAGATTTATTTATAGATCCAAACGTTACAAATTTAGCAGGAACATTTATTGTACTTGGACGAGATGATATAGATTGTGGTAATAACCTAGATGATCCGACAGAGGGATGTGGTATTATATATACAGGGGATAGTGACAAGCAATTAAAAATTTCTGGTCAAATTATGGCAAAGAATTTTCAGTTTCAAAGAAAATATAAAGATGCTATGAAAAGTCCAGCGGAGCTTGTGATATATGATGGAAGAAATATTATAAATCCACCAATGGGACTAGGAGATCTTATGAAATCTCTTCCAAGATGGGATCAGATAGCACCTTATTAATTTCTAATTTCCAATTTTCAATTTCAAGTGATAGTTTTTAATAATTTTTGAGATTTATCATTTGTAATTAATAATTAATACGTTTCAACGGTTTTGGAAATTTGACATTTGTAATTTGTAATTAAAAATATGGGTTTATTTAAAGAAAAAAAACAAGATTTTTTAGGCATTGATATAGGAACATCCGGTATCAAAATTGTTCAACTTGCAAATTATAATGGGAAAGCAAGAATTGTTACCTATGGAATGGTAGAAATGAATTCTGATCTTATAAGAAATAGAACACCAAGATTGTTAAAAGATGTTAGCGTCTCTATAAAAAAACTACTTGAAAAATCAAGAGTATCTACAAAAATTTGTTCAGCAGCGCTTCCTACGTTTTCTGTTTTTAGTTCTGTAATAAGTCTACCCAAGATGGATAAGGTTGATATGGATTCAGCTGTGAAATGGGAGGCAAAAAAGTTTATACCACTTCCAATGGAGGATATGATACTTAGTTGGGAGCTCATGGGAAGAAATAAAGCACAAACAAAAATAGCGCCAGAAAAATTTACAAATGAAAAAGGTTTTATTGAAACCCAATCAAGCTTTGATAAAGTATTTCTTACTGCTGCACCAAAGGGTGTTGTAAGTACATATATAGATCTTTTTAAGGGCTTAGGTATAGATTTATATAGTCTTGAAATAGAATCTTTTGCAACAGCAAGATCTCTTATTGATGACAGACTTACAACAACAATGATAGTAGATATAGGATCTATTACAACAGATGTTTGCGTTGTAGAAAATGGTTTTCCAATTTTAAATAGAAGTATTGAAATAGGTGGAAATATTATGACAAAAGGAATAGCAGCTAGTATGAATGTAAGTGAAGAAAGAGCGGAGCAGTTTAAGAGAGATTTTGGACTAGTATCGCTTGGAGAAAATGGAGGTGGCATTCCAAGAATTATAGAAGAAACTCTTAATCCAATGGTTAATGAAATTAAGTATGTTTTTGATCTGTATCGTCGCCAAGGGAACGGAACAGTAGAGAAAATAATATTATCAGGTGGCTCTGCTTATTTGCCAAATATTGTTAATTATCTTCAAAGTGTTTTAAATACACCAGTATATATTGGAGATGCATGGCATAAAGTAATGTATCCAAAAGAATTAAAACCAGTTCTTGATGAAATAGGTCCAAGATTTTCTGTTGCTATAGGACTTGCACTTAAAAATATAGTATAATTAAATAGGTGAAAATAATTTTTATTGTGGCTGACAACTTATTTATCCCGTCTTGGCGGGACAAGCTGAAGGCTAAAAGCTAAAATGAGTGATATAAATTTATTACCAGAAGATTTAAGAAAGAATGAATCAAAAATTCTGCAAGGCAGAGGATCTTTTTCTTATACTGATACTGAAGTTGAATATACGCCTGGAGAAAAATTACAAAAAAATGGAATTGGGGTTGTAGTTGATAAAGATAATAGTAAATCAAGAAATACTACAAATAATTTTAATAAAAATATAGCAACTCCTTACGTAGAAAAAAATATAAATATAGAGAAAGAAAGAGCTTATAATCCCCCAGTATTAGAGAAAAAAAATATTGTAAGTGAAAGTAATGAGAATAAAAATAAAAAAGTAGGACAGGTAAGATCAAAGATGACTTTAGGAAAATTTTTAGCAAAGATAGATTTAGCTCTCAGATCCAAAAAGACTAAAAAAATGGAATCGGGTATTAATCTTATTCCAGAGAGCTTGAAAGCACCCTCTAATAAGGTTTTATTTTTTACTTTTTTTTATCCACTTTTGATTGTCGTGGGAATTGTTTTGGTGATATATTCTGGTTTAAAAATTTATGATATTCAAATACAAAACAACATAAAAGATGTTGATAATCAGGTTACAAGTGTTGTAGAGAGTGCGGGAGATTATAATAAATTAATTGTAGAGTTAGAGGATTGGCAAAATAAAACAAAAAAGATCAAAAATATTTTGACAAAGCATATTTATTGGACAGAGTTTTTTAGAAAATTAGAAGACAATACACTTGCAAATGTGAAATTTAATAATTTTTCAGGAAATATTCAGGGTAATCTTACATTTTTGGCAACAGCTCCAGATTATACGACTGTCGTGCGTCAGTGGATGCACCTAAAAAGAGCAAAGGATTTTGTTAAAAATGTTATAATAAGTGGAGCAACGCTTTCTACAGGTCAAGCAGCTGGTAGTGGCGGAGTTTCTTTTTCAGTGACCCTAGATTTAGCTGAAGATATTTTTTATAAAACAGAATAAATAATTGAAAAATGTTTGAAGATAAACAACAAAATTCAAAAGAAGGTATCAAAGAAGAAAGAATAGATATCAAAGTTGGTAAAATCAAGAAAGATTCAAAACTCATTCTTTGGCTTATGAAATATAAAAAAGCCTTTATTCTTTTTGAGATGATTATATTTTTTGTGTCGTCCTACATTTTCTTTATTGGGCCAGAAGTTATGAAAGTGATTACATCGAAACAAATTTTATCTTCTAAAGAACAAGCACTTGTAGAAGCACAAAGTTTCAAGTTAAAAGTAGAAGAACTTCAAAGAGAGAGGGATGGAATACTTAGTCAAGACAATCAATATGCAAAAAAATTATATGAAGTTTTACCTCAAAAACAAAATTTACCAGAAATTATGGCCCAGGTAGATGCTCTTGTAAGAGATTATGGGCTCGTATTAGGAAGCGTGCAAATACAGGGCACTCAAGAAGATTCATCTGATGGTGAAATTCCAAACAATGAAGCACCAATAGGAGATATAATAAAAATAGTTCAAGTTACAGCCTTTGTTTTGGGTGGAGACGGAAGCTATGAGAAGGTAAAATTATTGTTAGATGGACTAGAAACTCATATAAGACTTTTTGATATAACCTCATTTAGTTTTGACCCAGAAATGACAACTTATTCAATAGTTTTTAAGACCTATTATCTAGATTAAAAAAATGGCAAAAAAAAATAAAAAAAATACATTGTTAATTATTGCTTTCATCATTTTAATGATCGCCGTAATTTATTTGAATAAAGAAAGACTTGGAATTAATACTTCAAAAGTAAGCGATATTATAATTCCAGACAGTGTTGTAGTTTCTAATAATGATCAAGTAAGCGAAATTAAAGCAAACAAAGATAAAATAGATAAAATTTTAAAAGAAACCAAGGACCTTCTACAAAAAGATCAGGGGTTTTTGAATAATTTACATTCTTATATAAGTCTTCCTATGACAGAGGATGAATATAAGTTTTTCATAGGTACTGTTCACAATGACTATCCATTTGGAAATCCAATAAACGAAAAAAACAAAGAATGATAAGCGACTACATAAATAAAATATTAGGTGCGATAAAAGAAAATAATTTATTAGACAACGATAAATTTTCTTTTCTGCAAGACAAACTAAAAAAAGAAAGTCCAAATATAGATGAACTTGTTAAAAAATATTCTCTTGTTGGTCAGGAAGAGTATGCAAAGATAAAGTCTCAGGCTATAGGTATGCCCTATAAAGATCTGGTTGATGAGAATATTGGAAATGAAGCTCTTAGAATTTTGCCAATGAATTTAGCATCTAATTACAAGATGATAATTTTTAATAGGGTAAATGATATTTTGGAAGTAGGACTTGTTGACCCTGAAAATTTTAGTGCAATAGAAGCAGTAGAGTTTCTAGCGCATAAAAATAATTATAATGTAAAATATTATCTTATATCAGAGAACTCTTTTAATAGTGCATTTAAAAAAGCACAAAACATAGAAGAAGAGGTTGGCGAGGCACTTGATTATGCAAAAGACAAATTTGAAGATCTGGGAGATGTTGTAGAAGAAGAAAACTTAGAGGAAATAATTAAAACAGCCCCAGTTACAAAAATAGTTTCAGTTTTACTCAAGCATGCGGTAGATGGAAGAGCATCAGATATTCACATAGAGCCCATTGGAAAAAATTCTGTAATAAGATTTAGAATAGATGGTGCACTTCATAAGTCCATTATTCTTCCTATATATATACATAATGCCCTTATAGCAAGAGTAAAAGTTATGTCGAACATGAAAATTGATGAAACAAGGATTCCCCAAGATGGAAGAATAAGAGTAAACGTCAAAAGTCAGGGAGAAGAAAAGAAGATAGATCTTAGAGTTTCCACTCTTCCACTATTGGATTATGAAAAAGTCGTAATGAGAATTTTAAGCACGCCAGAAACAGTTCCAGATTTTGAAGAATTGGGTTTTATGGGAGAAGCGAGAAAGAAAATAGAGGTTGCAATAACAAAACCAAATGGGATGTTGCTCGTTACAGGACCTACAGGAAGTGGTAAATCGTTTACTCTTTTTACTGCTTTAAATAGAATAAACAAAGAAGCTGTAAATATTTCAACATTAGAAGATCCAGTCGAGTATAGTGTTGAAGGTGTTAATCAATCTCAAATAAGACCGGAGGTAGATTATACATTTGCTACTGGACTTAGGTCACTACTTCGTCAAGATCCGGATATTATCATGGTTGGAGAAATTAGAGATGCCGAAACAGCTGAGCTTGCTATTCACGCTGCTCTTACAGGACATCTTTTATTGTCCACACTTCATACAAATAATGCACTAGGTGCAATTCCAAGACTTATGGATATGAAGGTAGAGCCATTTCTTTTGAGCTCCACTCTTAATCTTGTCCTTGCACAACGTTTAGTGCGAAAGATTTGTGATAATTGCAAAGAAGAAATGAATTTACCAGAATCCCTGAATAAAGAAATAGAACAAATGATACAAGATTTACCAGAATCAGCTTTTTATGGTAAATTTAAGAAAGGAGATAAGCCAAAATTTTATCGTGGCACAGGTTGTAATAGATGTGGCGGGACAGGATATAAAGGAAGATTAGCAATTGTTGAGGCATTTGAAATGGATAATAATTTGAAAGATGTCATCAATCAAAAGGCAGATATGATAAGGTTTCAGAACGAACTTAAAAAGCAAGGCTATATAAACATGGCCCAAGATGGAGTTATAAAATCACTAGATGGAATTACAACAATACAAGAGGTTTTGAGCGTGACAAAGGATGAATAAGTTGAGGTACGAAATAAGAATTAAAATTTAAATATATGGGTTACAAAAAAATTAAAATTTTGATAGCAGAGGATGATCCGTTTTTGTCACAGATGTATAGCGAAAAATTGGAAATGGAGGGCTATGACGTCACTCTTTCAACAGATGGTGAGTCAGCACTTGATAAAATGAAACTTGTAAAACCAGATATTGTATTACTTGATTTGCTAATGCCAAAAAAAGATGGTTTTGAAGTTCTTTCAGAAAAATCTACAGACATAGATATCAAGGATATACCAGTTATAGTTCTTACAAATCTTTCTCAGAATGAGCAGATAAAAAAATGTTATGATTTGGGCGCAAAAGATTTTTTAATAAAAGCTTATTTTGTGCCAGCTGAAGTAATTCAGAAAATAAAGGATGTGCTAAATAAGTAAGAAGTATAAAGGACGAGGTCCAAAGTCTAAATAAAATTAAAAATACGATTTTATCTTATATTTTGTATTTATTATTTCAAACCTTATCCTTAATAACTTAACACTCCTTGCACTTCATACTTCAAACCTTATCCTTAATAACTTAACACCGTGCCAGCAATAGAACAATTACAATTAAATGAACTCATAAATCAAGCCATAAAAGAGCAAGTAAGCTCTATTTATTTCAATATAAGTAATTATCCTACTGTAGAAATTTTTGGTTCGCTCAAGTCTTTAAAAGACAAGCCAATTCTTACAAAAGAATTTTTGGAAACAATAGCTTCTAATTTTTTGTCAGATAATCAAAGAAGAATGTTGGATGAAAAAAAAGAGCTAAAAGTTGCTTATGATTGGTCTGCAAAAGTAAGATTGATTATGAATTTTTTTTATCAAAAACAGTCTCTTTCTATTTCTATAAAAATAGTCCCAACCCAACTAATGGATATTAATGATTTTGAGATTTCATCTATTATGCAACAAGCAGTAGGTATGAATTCTGGCCTTGTAATAATTTGTGGGCCAGCATCATCAGGACGTAGTATGACTGTTTTATCGATGATAGATTATATAAACAAAAATCAAGAAAAAAGAATAGCCACAATAGAAGAGCCAATTGAATATCAGTTTGTAAATAATTTGTCTATAATAAATCAAAGAGAAGTGGGTCTTGATGTTGAATCTTTTGAAGAAGGACTCAAAAATGTCATTGATGAGAGTGTCGATGTAGTATATGTTTCTAAAATTCAGTCAAAAGAAGAAATAAATCTTGTATTACAGGTTGCCTCTTCTGGTAAGCTAGTTTTTGTGATTATAGATAGTGAGTCAATAATAGAGCTTTTGGATAAAATTTTTGGAAGTTTTGATTTGTCAGAAAAAGAATGGGCAAAAAGCCTTGTAACAGAGTCTTTAAAAATTATTATAAATCAAAGAATGTTTCAAAAGGTGGGGGGCGGTCAAATAGTAACAGCAGAAGTTCTTACAATGACTCAATCAAGTAAGCCAATAGTAAAGTCATTTAAATTTGATCAGCTTAAATCAATAATGCAAACATCTAGAAGAGAAGGAATGCAAGATCTAGATGGAGTTATTAGAGATCTTTTGCAACGCGGGGTAATTAGATCAGAGGAAGCAAAAAAATATTTATCATCATTAAGTATATAAAATGTCAGTTTTTTCATACAAAGCATTAAATGAAAATGGTCAGAGTATATCTGGTTTTGTTGACGCACCATCTGTTGATATTGCAGAAGGGGCACTCCTTGAAAGAGGATTCAAAATTATAGATATTCAAGAAGAATCAAGTAATGAATTTTCTTTGGTAAAGCTTTTGCCATTTTTAAATAAAATAGGAAAGAAAGACTTAGTTATTTTTTCAAGACAGTTGTCTGTGATGATTTCAGCTACTGTGCCTATTATTCAAGCGCTTCGCGCAATATCCAAGCAAACTAAGAAGCTTCCACTACAGAAAGTAATAGATGAAATTGCTGATGATGTAGATGGTGGTATGAAGTTGTCTGACGCATTTGATAAACACGATGCATTTGATAATGTTTTTGTAAATATGATAAGTGCTGGAGAAACATCGGGTAAGTTGGACGAAGTCTTAGAATACTTGGCGGATGAGATAGAAAAAAGCTATGACCTAGAGTCAAAAATAAAAGGTGCAATGATTTACCCAGCTTTTATAGTGGGCGGACTTATTGTAGTCGGTGTTGCTATGATGGTGTTTGTTTTGCCAAATATGGTAGGAATGCTTGAGGAGTCAGGACAGACACTCCCACTCCCTACAAGAATTTTGATATTTATAAGTGGCGCTTTAAGAAATTATTATTATTTGGTTCTTTTGTTTTTGTTTGGAGTCGTAGGAGGTTCTTATGTATTTGTCAAAAAGACAGTTGTTGGGGCAAATATTTTCAACACTGTAAAGCTCAAGTTCCCAGTATTTGGAAAGTTGTGGCAATATATTTATGTCGTTAGATTTTCAGGAACTCTATCAAGTCTTCTTGCAGCAGGTGTTTCTCTTACGGGTGCTCTTAGAATTTCGGGAGAAGTTGTCGGAAATGTAAAATACAAAGAAGTTATTACAGGAACCATTGCAAAGGTAGAGGATGGTTATTCTATGGCGGATACACTTGCAAAATCAGAAATTTTTCCATCAATGGTAATTCAGATGATAAGAGTGGGAGAAAAAACTGGTAAAATGAATTTGGTTTTAGATAAATTATCTAGTTTCTATGCAAGAGAGGTCAAAAATATTGTTTCAAATCTTTCTTCACTTCTTGAGCCAATAATTATGGTGGTCATTGGTATTGCTGTTGCTGGAATGGTAGCTGCTGTGCTTATGCCTATGTATAATATGGCGAATGCGTTTTAGTAAAAAGGCGAAGAGCGAAAGATAAAAGTTAAAAAGGCATAATTTTAAATTTATGAACAAAAACAAAAAAGGTTTTACGATTATTGAACTTCTGGTTGTAATTGCAATTATTGGATTGCTATCGACCCTTGCTCTTAACTCTCTTGATAATGCAAGAAAGAACGCAAGAGATACAAAGAGAGTATCAGATTTAAAAACTATTCAAAAAGCTCTTGAAATGTATGCAAATGCGCATGATGGTCATTTGCCTACAGGACCAGTAATCAACTTTAGTAGCCAGTTGGCAGAATATTTACCAGAAGGTTTACCACACAATCCTTTTTATGGAGTTATTAGATATTATTGGATATGCACAATTGGCACCAAATATATTTTATATGCAGATATGGAAAAAAATATTTATACACAAGCCTCTAAACCGGTTAATGATGATTTTAATTCTATTTCGGGATGTTATTATTTTCGTTATACCAGTCCAACTGCAAAGTCTAATGGGCTTTATACTTTTTCTCGCGCAATAAACTGTAGTCTTGATAATACGTATTGTTTTTCAGGAACTTTTACACCCTAGGAATTATTGTATTTGTCGTGTTTTGAAATTTGTGTTATATAATTTTTTCATCTCTTTATTATCGAAGATGGGGTGGGAGGTATAAAGGTGAAAGTTTCTTGTATTTCTCCTTCCGCCTAATTTTAATTTATGCTATAATATTTATATAAATAATGTTGATAAAAAAAGACTTTTGGGTTTGTCAAAGGTCAAATTAAAATAATTAAAATAAATAAGGTTATGAGTTCTACTGGGATTTACCTAGACTAGAGACATAACTAAGAAAGCTAAATAAAATGAAGAAAAAAGGTTTTACTCTGATTGAGCTCTTGGTTGTAATCGCAATCATTGGGCTACTATCAACACTTGCTGTAGTTTCTCTTGGAACTGCAAGAGGAAAAGCAAGAGATGCAAAAAGAATTTCTGATGTAAAAGCAATTCAAACCGCTATTGAAATGGCAAAAAATGATAATAATGGCAACATTGTTTTGACCAATATAGCAGCTTATATACAGGGTGGAATGCCTACTAGTAGTTTGGGATTTTATATTTGTACTACAACAGATAAATATTTAATTGGGGCTAAGTTAGAAGATACTGGTGGAACTGGATCAATAACAACAAAGCCAACGTGGTTAGGTACTAATGCTATGTGTGTTAAAACAGAAGCATTAACTGCAACACCTGTAGCATTACCAGCAACACATGAATGTACACTAGCAAGTAAAAGTTTTTGTACTGGCGATAATTAAAATTTTTTTATGTAATTTAAATGCTAAAACTAAAAATTTTAAATTTATAGTTTAGCATAAAAAGGATTTAATAATATGAAGAAAAAAGGTTTTACACTGATCGAGCTCTTGGTTGTAATTGCGATCATTGGGCTACTATCAACACTTGCTGTAGTTTCCCTTGGATCTGCAAGACAAAAGGCGGCTGATGCAAAGAGAATTTCTGATTTAAAAGCAATTCAAACAGCAATGGAGATGGTCAAAAACAATGCTGATCCAGAACTAGCAACAAATAGCACTACAACGCTTGGAGGATATATTCAGGGTGGTTTTCCAAAGCCAGTAAGCGATAGTTTCCTTTATTATATTTGTGCAAATGGATCAAGTTCTTTAATGGCCGCAACACTGCAAGCTACCGGAGCTAATACAGCATCACCTATTTCAGGATCACCAACTACATATACAGCTGCTACACATTGTGTATCTGTTAATAGTAATTGGGTTAGAACTCCTCTAACAGATTTTACGAATTTAAATTGTGGTACAAATGCATATTGTATTGGTGTTAAATAAGAAGTAGTAGTTTTTTCAAACCCCGTTCATTTATAATGGCGGGGTTTTTAGTTTGTTGAAATTAGAAAAACCCAACCCTGGGTTAGTCTATCGACTAACCCAGGGTTGGTGTGATTAAATACTTTATGTAAATATGATATAATAATTACATAAATATTTTTATATCGCATGAATAATTGTAAAAATAAAAATTTCAAGAAAAAAGCCTTTACTCTTATTGAGCTTTTGGTTGTAATTGCTATTATTGCACTTTTATCAACGCTCGTTTTAAATGCTTTTAGTAGTACAAGGTCAAAGGCGAGAGATGCGAAAAGAAGATCTGATTTAGTAGCCATTCAAAAAGCTATGGAGATGTATAAAGATAGTAATTCTAAACAAGAGGCAACAAATGATATTAATTTATTGAGTATATATATTCAAGGCGGATTTCCAAAACCAACAAGCGACAAATTTTATTATGTTTGTAAGGGTATTAACTGGGTTGGGAATAGAGATCTGACAAAATATTTAGTTGGTGTTGAATTAGAAAATGATCAAATTTCTCCAGATCAACTTTCTTCACCGCCATCGGGGAATACCCTTAATTCTTATAGCGCTACGGGATGTATATCTATTAATAATAATTTAGCTACAACTACTGTGACTCAAGCAAGTGTTCCTTGTTTTGAATCTAATGTATATTGCGTTGGTAATAAATAGTATTATAAACCTAAATTTATATTAGATATTTAAAATATTCTATAAATTAGGATATTTTTTTATTTGATATTTTAGATTATTAGATTTTGATTTTGAGAAAATAAATAGGTGTGCATTTTCCTAGAGACGTAGCATTGCTACGTCTCTACGTTGTTTATATTGGACAGACAATATTATATGAACATGATTTAGTATTATAATGGATGCAATGTTAACAAAACGGAAATGCATAAAATAAAAACCCAGTATTGTGACTGAGATAGGGCGGTATTAAAACTAGTATCTAGTTTTTGTAATTTGAAATTTGTAATTTCGCACAAAGTGCGATTTGGTACCCTCGCCAGGAATCGAACCTGGATCCTATGCTCCGCAAGCACATATTCTATCCGTTGAACTACGAGGGCGAATACTTATTTATACTACTAGATATTTGTATTTTTGACAATATAAAAAGGGCTTATACAGCCCCATTAGGAAATAGTATATTATATCTTTAAAATTTTCGATAAATAATCTGACAATGGTTCGTCATCTTTTTCTACATCTTCGCTTAGGAAATTCATAAGTATATCTCTCACCTTGATGGGGTTTTGTTCTTTTAGGGGGATGTTGAGTCTTGGAGCAATTCTTGTTTTCATTTGAATATATAGATTGGATGTTATTGGTGGCTCGTATATGATAAAGAAACTAGAAATATCTTTGTATTTATAAAACTTTTCTCCAATCTCTATTCCCGCTTCCATAATTTTGATATTTAGCTCAAGAGGATCTCTTCTTTCTTGAAGAATAAGTATTACGATAGTCATCACTATTATTACTGCGAATAAAAAATTGGAATTCATAATTGCAATAATGATAAAGGCTATTGATGTTATAAGCATTATTACATACCACAAAAGAGATCTTTCCGGTTTTTCAAATTCCGGAAAATGCCAATCTATAAGTACGTTTCCTTTGTCTATTAATTCTTCCATATTTTTTATTATACAATAATTATACATTTTTATGTAAAGATTGACAATGACATTTTTTTTAGGTAAAATTTTTATACCCTTGTAAAATATGGGTTTGGAGAGGTGGCCGAGTGGCTGAAGGCACCACACTGCTAACGTGACGAGGCGTTAAAACCTCCGAGGGTTCGAATCCCTCCCTCTCCGCCACACTAAGAATATTCACTTAAAAATGAATATTTTTTATTTATTATGAAAAAATATCAAACAATTTTGGGAGCGACGCAACTGCTTGCGTCGCGTAGGGATGAGAACGTCGGAGCGATGTCGAGCTAACAAGCGAGACCGCGAGACGGTGCCTAGACTAATCTGAGCGACGGCGAGGATTAAGTCGAAGGAGAATCCCCGCCTACCGGCAGGCAGGCCTCCCTCTCCGCCATTCGATTCGTCCTCATTTCATTCGGACTCACTCATGGTCTTCGACCACTCTCGATTAAATAGCACGTTAATCGAATGTCCCGAGCGAAGTCGAGGGACAACATCCATAAGAATATTCACTTAAAAATGAATATTTTTTATTTTTCAAACAAGATAAACTTATGTTATAATAATATTAATATTAATCAATATTCACGTTTTTATGCTTAGAAAGCAAAAGTTATTAGCGTTTACAATTATAATTGTTTTTACGCTATTTTTTATCTTAGCTCAGTCTACTCAAGCAAGTAGTGTTTTTGTTTTTAACAAGGATCTGCAAATAGGTAATGTTAATACTGATGTTAGAGAATTACAAAAGTTTTTGAATAATAATGGGTTTGTTTTAAATAAATCTGGTCTTGGCTCAAGGGGTAGAGAAACAACATTTTTTGGATTATCGACTAGAAATGCTTTAATAAAATTTCAAAAGGCCAACAAAATTAACCCAGCTTTAGGATATTTTGGTTCTATTAGTAGAAATGTAGTTAATAAGAAAATGGAATTATTGTCTACAAGCTCTAGTTTTTTAGAAAATAAAGTTAATAATAATTTACCCGTCAATCAAATCAATAATCATCTTAATCAAAATATTAAAAGCGATTATTTTACTATCGGAGGCAATATTACTGGTATTGTTGCTACTGTAACTTTACAAAATAATGGTAAAGACGATTTAATTATTAATCTTGGTGATAATAGTAATTTTACATTCACCATACCATTAGCTGATAGGGCAAATTATAATATAACAGCCAAATCAAATTATATAGGTCAAAATTGCTATGTTTACAATGGTATTGGATCAGTTAATGGATCTAATGTAGAAAATATTAAAATTGCCTGTGGTTTGAATTTGCTATATAACCCATTTACTTTTAAATTGTCCGGATCTTCTATCAATACATTTACCCTTGTGTATTCAGCAGGAGCACATGGCTCAATCACAGGATCAAGTTCTCAAATAGTAAATCGTGGATCAGACGCTTCTTCTGTCATCGCAATTCCAGACACTGGATATCATTTTACTTCTTGGAGTGACGGTGTTTTAACAGCTATTAGAACAGATGTAAATATAACTTCTGCTTTTTCAGTTACTGCCAATTTTGCAATTAATACTTACGAAATTACATCATCTGCTGCTAGTAATGGTTCTATTACTGAAAGTCAGACAGTAAATTATGGAGCAAATCAAATCTTTGTTATTACTCCTTCTGCAGGTTATAGAGTTAGTGATGTTTTGATTGATGGTGTTTCAATTGGTTCTGTTGAAACATATATATTTAGTAATGTCACAGCTACACATAATATTTCTGCAACTTTTATAAAAATAATTTCTGTCCCAGCTATTGCTGGGGTGACAGCACCAGTAACGGGTGCAACACCAGTATCAACTATTGATGATACTACAGAATATACAGCAACGATTACGTGGTCACCAGCGGGCGTATCCTTTACTCCAGTCACGCAATATACGGCTACGATTACCATTGCCCCAAAAGCAGGATATACATTGATGGGTGTATCTGAAAATTTTTTTACTGTAAATGGTGGCGTAGCAACCAATAATATAAATGAAGGAGTTGTTACGGTGGTTTTCCCAGAAACCCTAGCGATACCGATTACAGTAATAGGGGCAATCAGTGGAACATCCCAGGTCGGGTCAATATTAACAGCGGGAGCAATTACACCGTTAGATGCAACTGTAAATTATCAATGGAAAATATCTGAGACAGTAGATGGTATTTATGAAAATATAGTTGGTGCAACAAATAATACTTATACAATAGTCCTAGGAGATGTAGGAAAATTTATTAAAGTTGTCGCAACAGGTACTGGAAATTATTCTGGAACACAGACAAGTGAGGCTACAAGCGCTATCTCGCCCAATGTCACATCTAATTTAACTGGATTAGCTCTAAGCGGCTCCCCAGCAAATTATACTTTTGTTGGAAGTACTTATGATTATAATAATGTTTCGGTTTTTAATAGTGTAAGTAGTATTACAATAACCCCAACAGGAGTTGGATCTATAACTGTAAATGATGTATCTGTTATTTCTGGATCACCCTCTGGTGCTATAAATTTAACTGCTGGAGCAACAACAACAATTACAATTTCTGTTGCAGAATCTGAAAAATTACCAATAACTTATACGATTAATGTGTATAGAAATTCTATTCAAGCCACTCCTACATTTAGCTCTGCTTCTGGTGCACTTACATTTGGCACCACTGTAACAATTACTTCAAGTGGAGCAGACGCTATATATTACACCACCAATGGAGACGACCCAACGACATCATCTACCAATCAAGCAACAACACCACTAGTTATTAATTCAACTGTGACGGTTAAGGCACTGGCAGTAAAATCTGGATATGATAATAGCGCTATTGGAAACGCATCTTATACTGCGCAAGTCATTTATGACTCCTATACTTATCCAATTGTACAAATAGGAAATCAGTATTGGTTTCAAAAAAATCTTGCAACCGCACACAATAATGATGGTACAAATGTTACTAATATAACAAATGCCGCTAATTGGTCCACTGCCAATGTAAATGCATATGCTTGGTATAATAACGATTATGCTACTTATGGATCTGTTTATGGGGCTTTATATAATAATTTAGCAGCTACAAACGGTAAACTTTGTCCAGTCGGTTGGCATGTTCCAACAGATGAGGATTTAAAAATTTTAGTAGAGGGACAGGCAACAATAGGTTGTGAATCTGGTACAGATTGGCAATGTTCCCCAGCGGGAAGTGCTTTAAAAGAGTCTGGAACTACTCATTGGGGATCTCCAAATACAGGAGCAAATAATGCCTCTGGTTTTACTGCTTTAGCAGGGGGTTACCGCAATACTTCGGGTACGTTTGTTAGTCAGGGAACCTATAATTATTTATGGTCATCATCTGTAAATAGGGCTAGCAGGCTTTTATCTAAAGATAATACAGATGTTTATCGTAATTTTGCTGGCGCTGTTAATGGTTTTTCTATACGTTGTTTGAAAGATTAATGGAAATAGTTTTTATTTACTATTTTTCCAGCTAATAATTTTTTGAGAAATTTTTTCTTTGAAATTTGTAATAATATTTACCCCAGATTTTTGTAGGGTATGTCTTATTTTTTCAGCTGCACTATGGGTTCTTACAAAATTGAGCCATTCTGGATTTGGGGTATTTCTTTTTTTATCAATAATAATATCTACTATATCTCCATTTTGAAGTTCGGAGTCAAGGCGAGTTATTTTGTTATTAATTCTTGCACCGATACATTTGTTGCCAATGTCAGTATGTATATGATATGCAAAATCTATTGGAGTTGATTTCTCAGGGAGCTCTATTACATCATTTTTTGGCGTTAGGACAAAAATTTTTGTTTTAAACATATCGCTAAATTTGATATCTTTTAAATAATTTTTATTATCTTTGATTTTCTTTTGCCAATGTATGAGTTCATTTATCCATTTAAATTGTTGGTCGCTTAAATTGATTTTATAATTTTCTTTATAAATCCAGTGAGAGGCAATACCGAATTCTGCATATATGTCCATTTCTTCTGTTCTAATTTGAATTTCTATAGGATTGTGGTCCTCATTAAATATTGTTGTGTGTAGTGATTGATATCCATTTGGTTTAGGTCTCAAGATGTAATCTTTTACACGACCGTTTAATGGTTGCCAGTTATTATGTATTAATCCTAGAATAGAATAACATTCTTCTTTTGTTTTTGTTATGATACGCAGTGCAATAAGGTCATAAATTTTTCCCATATCCTTATTTTTTCTAAGTAGTTTTTGGTATAGAGGATAGTAATGTTTTTTTCGCCCATATATTTTTATGAAAGGAATTTTGTTTTTTTTGAGAAGCTTTATAATATTCTTTTTTGTTTTAGCTAAGGATCTAGCCCTTTCTTCTACATGAGAATGAAGTTCTTTGAGTGTCCAAGTGTATTCTTCTGGGTAAACATATTTAAATGACAGGTCTTCAAGTCTTTCTTTCGCTTTATAAATTCCAAGTCTTCCTGCAATGGGCGCATATATTTCTAGAGATTCAAGTGCTATTCTTTTTCTTTTTTCTTCACTTTTGTGATATTGAAGTGTTTTTAAATTATCAATACGATCAGCGAATCTTACCAAAACTACCCTTATGTCTTCTGAAATAGCAATAAACATTTTTCTTAAATTTTCTGCATATCTTTCTTCTCCCCTGTAATGTATTTTTCCTATTTTTGTATCACCCTCGACTATTTTTGCAACATCTTCTCCGAATTCATTTTTCAAATCTTCTATAGTGAATTCCGTTTCTTCTGTTACGTCATGAAGAAGACCTGCGCATATCGTATCTACGTCTAAGTTCATAACACTAAGATAATAAGCTGTTCTAGCGCAATGATTTATATAGTCTTCTCCACTTAATCTTTTTTGATTTTGATGAGCCAAAAGAGCAAATTCCCATGATTTTTTGATTTTTAAAATATCTCTTTTGAGATTGGGATCTTTTTTGTTGTTGTGAGAATATATTTCTATGATATTTCCTATTGTCTTTGTCATACTATTATTATATATGGTTTTCTAATAATAAAACAACCCATATGGATAAGTGGCGCCCTTTAGAAAAGAAATTTTTATATTTGAAGTTATTTACAATCTTTATTTGAACATTTTTCTCCATTTTTGAACTCTACCATAGGAGACTTACATTTTTCGCATAATGTACCCGTAGGCTTGTACCAAGTTGCAAAATCACATTTTGGATAATTATTACAACCATAAAATGTTTTACCTCTCGACGTTCTTTTTGTGACCACATTTCCATTTTCACATTTTGGACATTTTATACCAAGCTCTTTTGTCATGTTTTTTGTATTTTTACATTCTGGAAAATTTGAGCATGCTTTGAATTTACCGAATCTTCCTAGTTTTATTATCATAGGAGATCCACATTTTTCACAAACCTCGTCTGTCGTGTTGTCTTCAAGTTCTATTTTTGAAACGGTTTCATATTTTTCTTTTAAGTTTGCTTTAAATGGAGTATAAAAATCGCGAAGAAATGGCACCCACTCTTTTTCACCTCTTGCAATATCATCCAGCCCCTCTTCCATAGTGGCTGTAAATTGATAATCAACGACATCTTTAAAAGATTCTACCATTACTTTGTTGATAAGCTCACCAGTTTCAGTAGGCATAAGCCTTTTTTGTTCTTTTATGACATATCTTCTTGCAATGATATTTGAAATTGTAGGTGCGTATGTAGAAGGTCTTCCTATTCCTAATTTTTCCATTATTTTGATAAGTGAAGCTTCGTTGTATCTTGCTGGAGGTTCTGTAAAGTGTTGATCACCACTTACATTTTTTAGGTTTAGCGCCTCATTTTTCTTTAGTTCAGGAAGTTCGCCTTCTTCTATTTTCATAGGATATACTTTTAGAAATCCATAAAAAGTAATTATGTTTCCAGAGGACATAAAAGAATAATTTTTTTCTTTATCGGATATTATAATTTTTGTTTTCTGCATTTTGGAAGGAGACATTTGACTAGCTACGGCTCTTTCCCAAATTAGTTTATATACTTTGTATTGTTTTGGGTCTAAATATTCTTTTATTAGTTCAGGAGTTTTTGTAACGTCCGTTGGTCTAATGGCTTCATGAGCTTCTTGTGCATTCTTGCTTTTTGTTTTGAATTGTCTTGTTTCAAGATATTCCTTTCCATATTCACTAGTTATAAATGAAGAGGCTTTTTCTATAAAGTTTGTTGATAGATTTAGAGAGTCTGTTCTCATGTATGTTATAAGACCAAGGCTTTCTTTTCCAAGTTTAATGCCTTCATATAGTTGTTGTGCTAGCATCATTGTTTGTTTTGAACTATATCCAAGCCTTATGTTTGAAGCTTGTTGAAGAGTTGATGTGGTAAATGGAGGAAGAGGATTTTTGCTTGCCTCTTTTTTTTCTATGCTTTCAATAGAGTATTTTTTTTCTTTTATGTCTGTAATGATATTTTCTACATCATCATTTTTTGTAAAATAAAATTTATCAAGTGTTTTTTCGCTAATTTTTATAAGTTCTGACTCAAAGCTTAGGTTGGAATCTATTTTTTGAAATATAGATTTTATGGACCAATATTCTTGCTTATTAAAATCTTTTATTTCTTGTTCTCTCTCGCAAATGAGTCTTAGTGCTGCAGATTGAACTCTTCCTGCAGAAAGTCCTTTTGCAATTTTTTTCCATAAGAATGGAGATATTTCATAACCCACAAGACGATCTAGTATTCTCCTAGCTTGTTGTGCATTTATAAGATTCATATCAAGCTCTCTAGGATTTTTTAATGCTTCTAAAATGGCATCTTTTGTAATTTCATGAAAACAGATTCTTTTGTAATCTTTTGGTTTAAGAATAAAATTTAAGTGCCAAGAAATAGCCTCTCCTTCTCTATCCTCATCAGTAGCAAAGTATATTGTACTAGCAGTTTTTGCTAATTTTTTGAGAACGCTAAGGTTTTTCTTTGCACGCGTAGGAATTGTGTAGCTTGGTTCAAAATCATTTAGAACATCGACACCCATTTTACTAGCTGGTAAATCTCGGACATGACCAAATGATGATTCGACATCATATGAAGAGCCCAAGAATTTTTTTATTGTTTTTGCTTTTGTTGGAGATTCAACGATAACTAAATTTTTATTCATTTTATTTAGAAGCTTATTCTGTTTTTTAAAATATATTGTTCATCAATCCATCTTTCTCTCAAATTTCCAGTGAGATACATGGATCCTGTAATTACAAGACAATCGGCACTTCCAGTTACAGATAGTGCATAGTCTAGTGCTTGCCATTGATCTAGGAAATAGTCTGTTTTTAATTTTGGTTTTATCTTTTTTACGGCGCTTCTATAATTTATAAGGGGGGTTGTTTTTCTTCCACCTACAAGATTTAAACTTCTCGTAAATACAACATGGTCTGCTATGGGGAGTATTTCATTTAAAGATTCTTGTAAATCTTTGTCATAAACCATGCCAAATAAGATAACAAGTTTTTTGTATTTTATATTTTTTAGATCTTCAACAAGTTTTCTAAGTTTGATTCTATTATGAGCACCATCAATGATAACGCGAGGAGCAACTTGAATTGTTTCAAATCTGCAAGGAAGTCGTAAACTTGAAAGCGCTTTGTCTGCAGTTTTTTTGCTTATGTGCATTAACTCGGCAATTTTTTTTGGAATTATTGTATTTTTTTCTGCATTCGCGTGTATTTTTATTGGAATAAATTTTGCATTTAATTGCTTACAACGATTACTAAACATTTTTAGAATTTGTGGACGAGCCTCAGTTGTAATGAGTGTGCAATTTTGTTTTATTATTCCCATTTTTTCAGTAGCTATTTCTTTCAATGTATTTCCCAATAAGTCTTGATGATCATAATCTATATTTGTAATAACTGCATATTTTGTTCCAGTTATAATATTTGTAGGATCACATAGTCCACCTACGTGCACTTCTAGAACAACCCACTCACACTGCATTTGTTGAAAATATATAAATGAAATTGCCAAAAATACTTCAAAATAAGAAGGTGTTCCATAAGGACTATGTAGTGAGCACTCTGTCAGTGGATTTTTTAGACTATCTACGATATTTGCAAAAGAGTTTGGAGATATATATTTATTTCCTACCTTCATTCTTTCAATAGGTGTTGTTGTGTGTGGTGAAGTATAGGAGCCAACTTTGTATCCAGCTTTTTTTAGCAAATTATGGATAGCTATTGTATTTGATCCCTTTCCAGCCGTGCCTGTAACATGAATATATTTAAAATTTTTGTGAGGATTTCCAATCAGTTTCAATAGGTATTCTAATCTTTTGATGTAGAATGTTCTATCTGGAGTGCCACCCTTTTCAGAGTAATTTGTTGCAGGAATGTTGTTTAAAGACTTTAAAAACTCAACCGCCTTTTGATATTTTATATTTGTAATCATTTTGAGGTGATTATTGTTTAAATTATAATTTTTTCCAATAAAAAATAGCTTAGTTTGATACTTTATAATTTTGATTTCCAATGTTCTCTATCAAATTGGATAATTCCATTTTCGTCAAACTAGCTATTACGATATTAACATTAAGTCTACTACTTATTACTATTTTGTCAATGCTCATGGGGCCATTCTCTAAAAGTTCATAAATCATTTTTTCTGTATCTGATTCAAAAATAGGTTTCTTTTTTGCTGATTTTACTTGATTTGATGTGATTTTATAGATTTCTAGCACATCTTCTATGGATGTAATTAGCTTTGCCCCCTGTTTTATGAGATTATTGGTGCCTATTGAGTTTTTGTTGAAAATTGATCCCGGGATTGTTAAAACCTCACGATTCTCGTCTATTGCAAAGTTTGCTGTTATTAGGGCGCCAGATTTTTCATCAGCTTCTATTACAAGAGTTGCACAGGATAATCCAGCAATTATTCTATTTCTTTTGGGAAAATTTTCTTTTGCGAGTTTTGAGTCAATAGGGAATTCAGAAATAATAAGTCCATTTTCTTCAATTTGTTTGCTGAGCTCTGTATTTGAAGTTGGATATATTTGATTTATTGCAGAGCCAAGGACTGCTATTGTTGACCCCACTCCCTTTAAGGCTTCAATGTGAGCTAGAGAGTCTATTCCCATGGCAAGGCCAGAGACTATTGTAATGTTTTGATTTGAGATTTGGCTCACCATGTTTTTTACAACATCTTTTCCATAATGACTATATTTTCTGGTCCCAACAATACTAAGTAGATTTTTGTTTTTTAGTAGTTCAATATTTCCCCTTGTAAAAAGTATTATTGGAGGAGAATAAGTTTCTTTTAATAATTTTGGATAATCATTATCAAAGCAACTGATTACATTAATATTTTGTTTTTCATATTTTTCTATTTCACGATCTATGTCTATAAGATTTCTATTTTTGATAAAAGTTTTTGCCAATTTTTCTCCTAATGTATTTTCTATATCAGGATAGTTGAGATTCCAAATTTTTTCAAAGTCGTTAAATATTTCATATAGTTTATTTATTCTTCTATATCCAAAATAGGGGATTAGAGACAGTCCGAGGATATATTTTGTGTTGGTATCAATTTTCATAGTTTTTATTATTAGTTTAATTTATTTTTTATAATTCCTATCATTTTTTCAGTTACTGGGATTATTTTGTATATATTTTCTACATTTCCACAAATCATTTTCTGTCCTGATAATATGTTCGTAATAGGATGTCTGCCAACGAAAACATATTGCGTGATTTACCAGATTTATTTTTTTAGATGAAAATGTTTTAAATCCGCGAATCATTTCAAATAATGGATATGGTTTGTATTCCGTAGAGGCGGGTTTGTAACCCGCCTCAGAGATGGGTTGCAAACCCATTTCTACGTGTTTATTGAAATTTACATATTTTATTTTAATAATTCCGTGGAAATGATTCGGCATTATAACAAATGAATCCAAAATACAATTTTTATAATGATTTGGTAAATCACGCCAACAATGTTTTACAATATATTCCAATCTATTTGACACCATTTTTTCATTTATAATTTCACCAAACATCTTTATTTTATTCTTGATACAGATTGTAACAAAATAAAAACCAGGATTAGAATAATCCCAGCAATTGAGTCTCGTTGATTTAATTCTATATTTATTTTTAAATAAGGCCTTGTTTTCCATACAATCGCTTTTCAGGTGATTATGTATATATCTTATTACTATAATTTTTAAATATCAAGATTGACAAATGATTTTTTATATATTATTGTATTGTTAATAAAAAAATATATTTCGGGAGGAATAATGAAAGACAAAATTTATTCAATACCAGTTAAGGATAGGATGGGGTGGTACGAAAAAAAACGAGGATTTATGCATATTTTTCATATTGTAGTCTTTGTTATTCTAATTATAACGTTGATGTTTGTCGCGTTTGAAGTAGATCAAAAAGCAAGATTTTTATCAGCCAAGGTAATAATAATTTGTTTTATTATAAATTCGATAATTTATTTTATTCATTGGTTAAATAATCCATATACCATCATGTTATTGAATTATAATAAAGAAAGGCCATCAGTAACTATGATGCCAATTCATCCTAAATCAATAAAAGAATGTATTAAGATACACTCGAATGATGAGGGTGTTTTTTATGATATCTTGAAACAGTTTTATTCGTTTTATTGTTGTTATCCAGTTGAAGGTGATATGTGTTTAGGGGATTATATTTTGGAAAATTATTCAGAGTATAAGGATGACCCAGAGGTAATGGTTTTCGCAAGTGATAAATGGCTTTTGAATTATTTTAAAAGAAATGATTTTAGTGAAGCTAGTTTAAAGTTGATATTTACAATAGCTTTCTTTGACGACAATCTGAGAAATCATCACCCAGGAATTATGCGTAGCCTAGATAAAACCTATATGGAAAACAATGTTTTGGGTGGAATTGGAATGATGTTGGACGAAGATTATAAGAAGGCGCGTAGAAAAAAGTATAATGGACTTTGTGTCTGTCAGATGTCTCATAGTGCCACGTTAATGTTGAGAATGATTAATGGTTATTATTTAGATATAGATATTAAAGACAAAAAGACCTATGTCGTAGATTGGCTGTTTGATAATATAGAAAGGCCATATGAAGATTTGATAGATCATACACTTACTTTGGAGGGTGTCCGTGATAATGGAATACTAAAAAAACATATTCTAGAGAAATATTCAGAAAAAAATTGAAACAATAACCGCATCATTTAAATATGTGCGGTTTTTTTGTTTAATCAATATTGACAAAGTTTTTCATTCGTGTTAGACTTGTTTTCCAAAATACAAAAAAATACAGGAGTAACAATGAAAATAATCACCTTATTGATTATAATGTCGTTTATCATTGGAATAATGTTTATTCCAGTTATATGCCTTAGCGATCTTCATGCAAAAAATGCATGTCAACAAACGGACCTTGGAAATTCAACTCAAGTTAAGAAAAGTGTCACAATAGAAAAAACTATTTACGGTAAGTCTTCTTGGTATGGGCAGTACTTTCATGGTCGTACGATGGCAAATGGAGATCTATTTGACATGTATGATCCTACAATCATTGCTCACAAATATTTACCATTTGGTACAATACTCAAAATTACGAATATCCAAAATGGTAAGTCTCTTGAGGGCACAGTGCAGGATAGAGGACCTTATGTAGTAGGAAGAGACATAGATTTATCTTATGCTGGAGCAAAAATTCTAGGCATGGATGAGCAAGGTGTCGCAAGCATAAAAATGGAGATTTTGCACAAAAGCTAATCTCTGGAATTATAAAACAAGCTCGCAGGTTTAATACATGCGAGTTTTTATTTTGATATCATTGAATGAGAAGTCGAATGATTTTATAAAAATGAGTTATATGGCCTCATAAGAGGAGTTGACTAACTTTACCTCGAGGAATCTAATATGCGCCATGGTGGTATGCCATGAACTCCTTGACAAATATTTTAGATGTGCTATAATAGCTTATACAATATACATTAACAATTGTTATTATATTTCTACCTGTCAGTAGTTTTTGGTTGCCCCCCTCCTGGCGGCCTTAAATGCAAGTTAGGTGATGTTCCTTGCTTCGGCTTGTGAATAGCATCTACACTGACTGGTAGTAATATGCTAATAATACATGACCCGTCATTTTGATAGGGTTTTTTGTTTTTTAAAAAAAGGGCCAGGACCAGCGTGGGTCCTGGCCCCAAATTTAGATTGACAAATTAATATAATAGTTATAATATCAAATGTTAGCAATAAAGCTAATTAAAATTAGGAGGAAAAAATGAAATATTCACTTTTTATGCTATTAGTCATTGTGATTTCGCTGTTTTCTTTTGGATGTGAATCAAATCCTGTAGAGATAACAGCAACTGGAAATAACACCGTCTACATAGGTCCAAATTCTGGGTTACCAGGTAATTGTGAGTGGTTTATAATGTATATGACTAATCACGGCCCAGCAATTTTGGCGGTTAATGGTCCAGCAACTGCCGTTGGGTATCAGATTAGAAGTGGTGCAACCATATATTTTCAAGATAGATATGTTGGTCCTAACGGGGATTCATATCAGTATGGTAGCTACTTGCCCTTGGATACTTGGTTGGAGTTTAATTATGTAATTTTCAAGTCTTCTTTTTCCGGTTGGCTTTGGCCTATAGCTGATTTCTGGGTTGGACTAAATGATGCAATTGTTGAATCTAGCTATCAGTGGCAAGTCAAATTTGTAGATAATGGAGATGGAAATTTACAAGTTGAGCTAGCCGATGAATAATCCTTTTAACAAAAAGGCTCGTCACAATAGACGGGCTTTTATTTTTTTTTATCTAAATTCTATATTTTACTCTAAGGTGTATTCTAATATTTTGTTTACTTCATTTATTGCACTATCAAGTTTTTCTTTTTCAATATCACTAAATTTTTGAAGAACTATATCTTCAGATGGCAAGTCTAGTGGATTATCATTTTTTATTCCAATTCTTATTCTAAAAAATTCCGTTGAACCAAGAATATCGATAATTGATTTTATGCCATTGTGCCCAGCAGAGGATTCAAATAATCCAGATTTTATTTTTCCAAGTTCTATATCTAAATCATCATAAACTACAATAATATCTTTGTTTTCTATTTTGTAATATTGTTTTACTACATTTACTGCTTCGCCACTTATATTCATGAATGTCAGTGGTTTTATAATAACCGAGTCACCAGTTTTTAATATATAGGCTTTTAACTTTTTGTTCTCTGTAAAATTTCCAAGATTATTTTTTTCTACAAAAAAGTCAATCGCCATAAAGCCGGCGTTGTGTTTTGTTTTTTCATATTGTGTTCCTGGATTTCCCAGTCCAACTATTAATTTCATATTATTAGTGAGGTTAATTTGTTGGTTGCGTAGCTACGTAGCTATGAAGCTAATTCTATCTAACCATTGTTCTAGATTTTCTTACATATACTACAACCGGTACTCCACGAAGTGAGAATTCTTCTCTTATCTTTTTTTCCATAAATCTGATATATGAATCGTGTAAACTTGTTTTTGATCCAATGGAAATTTCAAATGTAAGTGGATTTACGGCAACATTTTTTATGTCATATATTCTTGGTTTGTGTGATCCACGACCTATTGTAGGTGGATGAAGCTTGATAATTTTTAGAAGAAACTTTTTGAGGATTTCACGACTTATTTCTATTTGATTTTTTTTGTATATATCTATTGCTTCATCAAGTATTTGAAAGATTCTTTGTTTGCTTATTGCTGATATTGGGAGCACACTTGCCCATGATAGGTAGGGCATCATTTTATTATAATAAGCTACATATTTATTATATGATTTTGTATCTTTATCTTCAACAATGTCCCACTTGTTTGCAACCAGAATAAGTCCTTTTTTTTCTTCTTTTATAATTTCTGCAAATTTCATGTCACCCACTGATAGTGGAAGAGAAACATCTGTGACAAGTATTATGATATCGCTTTGTCTTATTGCTTTTTTGGTCTGTACTACTGACTTTGACTCAAGCTCATCTTTTTTTATTTGCATGGTTTTTTTTCGTACACCCGCTGTGTCAACAAGAATAAAGTTTTGTTCTTTGTATAAAAATGGAATAAATTGCGCGTCTCTAGTAGTATGTTCTTTTTGGGATACAATAACTCTATTTTCATTTAAAATAGCATTTATGATAGATGATTTACCAACATTAGTTTTTCCAATGAACGTAATTTTGATTGCATTTTTGATTTCGTTTGTTTCAGTTTTGGCTTTAACTTTTTTTACAACCTCATCTAATAAATCTCCTACTCCAACTCCGCTAGCAGAGGATATCATAAAAGGATCTCCAAGTCCTAGTTTAAAAAATTCATTGCTTTGATTTCTATCTTGCTTACTATGGCATTTGTTTACCACAAGGATAGAATTGAGTTTGTTTTTCTTTATAAAATTTGCAAACTCTCTATCCTGTGGCATAAGTCCAGTTTTTACATCTACCAAAAAAATGACAAGATCAGAATTTTGGATTGCTTGTTTTGTTTTCTTATAAATTTCAAGCTCCATTTCTGGTAGCTTTGTTTTTTCCAAATCTTTCAATATTTCTGTTTCAAGTCCACCAGTATCTACAACTGTAAATCTTTTTCCAAGCCATTCAGCTTCTTGATAGTTTGCATCCCTTGTGGTATTAGCTATTGGACTTATTATAGCTTTATTTTTTACGAGTAAATTAAATAGCGTAGATTTGCCTACGTTGGTACGACCTATTATAGATACAACAGGTAATTTATTTGTGTTTTTTGCTGTCATAATATTATTTTTGATCCTTACCCAGTATTATAAGGAAATCTACACCTTCTTCAAGTGTGTTTTTAAGTTCGTCTGGAATAGCCGTTGATCTTGCTCCAAGTATCAAGGATTGAATAGTTTCAAGTGTCTTGGGTTTTTTATTTTTACTAAGATCATAAATGATTGTAGTTTCATAATTCTTTTTATCTGCATTTCCAAGAGATCTTATTTCAAGTCCAGAGCTTTTTAATTTTTGTGAGACTTTTGATGCTAGTCCGCTTGCATCTGTTCCATTTAGAATTATTATAACTGGATTTTCTTCTTCAATCTGCCGTGCATCTTTTTGTTCAAATATGTTTAAGAAATAATTTTTTAAGTTAGTGTAATCATAATTTCTTGGAATAAGGACGTATGCACCATCATACGTAGAAGTTGTACCTTGTAAAATACTATCTGGAGCATCACTTATCGTGCTGTTTAATATATTTTTTTGATCAAGTGTTCTTAGAATTTCTGCGAATCTTATTGCTTCCCAAGACTCGACATCTGTTTGTATATATTTATTTAAAATATTAAACATTTTTACAATTTTACTTGGATTGGTAATAGTTGAAAAACTTAATACTTTTTCTTTGACGGCATTTATGATTTTGAATTGTCTTTTGCTTCTTGCAAAATCATTTCCTTCTGTGCCAGTGCCTTCGGTTATTATTCCATGACGAGATCTTGAAAATTGTAATGCCCTTTCGCCGGTCATATGTTCTTTGCCTTTTTTGAATATAAGTTTTTGCACCTTGTGATTATATGTAGGATATTGATAGTCTACAAAACTATTATCAATTATTACATCAACACCCCCTAGCGCATCAACTACTTCCTTGAATCCATAGAAATCTATAATCATGGCGTAGTGAATTGGAATCCCAATATTTTTACTAACTATTTCTTTTTCATATTTCATTCCATAGCCTTTTTTTATTTGCTCACCTATTGTGTATAGAGAATTTACTTTTTTGTATTGACCATTATCAATACGTACAAGCAAGTCTCTTGGAATTGAAACCATTGATATTTCTTTAGTATCATAATTGTAGCTTAGAAGTATTATTGTATCTGTAAGATATGGACCATCATGTCCTTCACCACCCATTCCCATTATTAGGATATTTGTTCTTCCATCTTTCTCGCCCTGCAATTTTTTTGTATCAGCGGCAATAAGATGGGATATTTGTTTTATAAAAGAATTTTTTTGTATTGTTTGTGAAAAACCAGAATTAGAGGTGGCTGCGATATTTGAAAGTATGAAAATGCTTGTCAAAAAAATAACCAAAAACAAAAAAAGCATGTTTTTGAATATTAGCTTGTTCTTGACTTTTCTGTATTGTTTCTCTATGTCTATGTAGTTTTTGTCTACTTCATTCATAGTATAATGATTTTTCAGATTAACTATTGTGTATGATACTACAAAAAAGAGGTTTTGTTAAGGGATGCCCGTCTCGCCTAACGGCGAAGCCGAGGCGGACGAATGTAAGCACAATGTCAATATACTAATGAGTACTAATAATACTAATTAATATGAATAATATATATATGAATGTTTGTGAAGTGTTTAGTTTTTAAGGTTTAGTGTTTACAACGTATAATATAAAGATGATCTAAATACTAAGCTCTAACTTTCTAATCTCCTAATTTTTTGCTATTATATTACTATGGGAATAAAAGATGTAATAAAAAATCTTCCAGTAATGGAAACAAAGGGCGATTATTTTGGTGTTGCATCCGATAAATTTGTCAATGGATTTTTGGAATTTATTTTTAAGAGCTTGCCAAGGATACTTTTTGGTCTTGCTATTTTTTATACACTTTATAATATATTGAGTCCGATGGTGGTTGTAGTTAGATAGAGTTTAGTATTTGGGGTTTAGTATTTAGTATTTTTCGCCAAAGGCGGATCAGCCTCAGGCTGAAGAGTTTAGTTAAGAAGAGGACCTGGGTTCTTTTTTTATTTGTGGTAAGAGTCGAAAGGTTAAGGATAAATAAGCAAAGTTTGACAAATAAATTTATAAATGATAAGAAAAATACATTACTAAATGCTGGACAAAAATGTCATAGTAAAGGTAAAAAAAGAATGTACTGGGAGGTACAAAATGAAAAATCTAAATACTGGTAGTTTGCTTCCTGTGCCAAGGGGCGAATTTGAAGCAAGCATAAACGTTTTAGAAAATGCAGGAATGAAACCCTGGATGTTGAACTTGTTACGTTCATCAAGGGGTGAATTAATTGCAAAGAGAGTAATATCTGTTTTTATTGAGATTAAGCTAAAGGAATGGCAAGAATTCTATAAAAAATACTTTGATCTCGAGATCGACGTGTTTAATGTTATTTTACCAGATCCTATAAAGAATTTTGATAAACTCATTATCGTAGTGCCTAGTCTAACTATTGGAAAGGTGTTTGATGTGATGTCCAAGCATTTTAAATGTTCGTGGACGACTGATAAATGGGACGGACAATGGCATTTTAAAAAAGAAGACATTCTTAATTATGTTAACTCAGAAGCAAAAAATTATGCATTTTGGGTTAGAGATAGTTCTGAGTCAGATCAAAAATATCTTGGGAAGTTAACGGACGAGAATCGGCAGGTGAATTGTCCTATAGAAAATATGCTAGAAGCTTTGCTCCATATTTTCAAAGTCTGGGATGAGTCTGGGGAGTTCATTAATTCAAGAACTAATTTACTTACCTATTGCGATGCTTTCCAAGGAGTTTTAATAAGCATTAACTATCGAGGGGCAGGCATAGTATATGTAAATTTATTTTATGGTTTTGCACGACCTGAACACTGTGGCCCAAGAGAAAAAATAGTTTAAGTAAGAATTGTAGAGCCCTATTTGTAAAAATTTGCAGACAGGGCTTTTTTGTTTGTATTCGAATCAATCTTGGGTTGGGTATTGATTAATAAAAAAACAGCCACATAAAGGTGTAGCTGTAAGTATTAGTTTTTACTAAGTCATTAGACTTCGGTGAGTTCGATCTCATCGTCGTTTTGTAGAATGCAGTCTAAGCTTAGGAGTTTTTCTGGATTATCGAACTCATGGACATTAAAGTTCTCTGGCAAGGAGAGGGTATCTTTGGTTTGTTCTATAAGTTGAGCAATGGTACTTCCCTCAAGAACTTTTATCGGGTTTCCTTTTCCATCACAATATATCCAAACTTCAATTATTCCTGGTTTGGAAAATGTTATCTCCTCTCCGCTTGCGACTGTGGCATCATTGGTGAGAATTTCCCCATAACTTTTTGCTATGAGATCAGGTGGTACATTAGATTTTTCTCGGATTTTTGATACGGTGGTTTCTTCTTTAACTTTGATAACCATTTCGGGCTCGATAAATGTGATCTCATCATGCTGCTCAACTGAAGCAATATCTCGGAGAACTTTATCCCCAATTTTTGCAATGAATCCCGAGGGGATATTAAATTGTTCCCTGAGTTTGAATAGGGGCATCTTCCCAAATGAGTTAATGTCCGCATTGTGGATATTAATAATTATTTTCATGATTTCCTCCTTGTATTTTTTGATATCTTATTACTTATGTTATATTTTGTCAACGGGTCATACGACCCGTTTTAATGAAAAATGCCGAACCCCGGATTGGTTAAGTTATAAATAAAAAACAAGGCTTTCGCCTCGTCTTTAGATGTATATATAAAAGAAGTTATTTTATTTTTTTTGGCTTTGCCATTGTTTTAATACAATTTGCACAAACATTTACATATTTGTCACCAACTTTTTTGCTCTGCATATTTATTTTTACCACCCTTTTTGTTTTTACTTGAGAATGGCTTTTTAAAAATCCAGATGAAGTACCTCTTTGACATATTGAACAAATTTTTGGCATATAATTAGTTAGATTAGTAAGATTGGCCTGCCCCGCGGAAGCGAAGCGTAGGCGGGGGAAATTAGTATAGAATTATTGAGAAATTTTTGACTTTCTCCTATATTCACTATACAATAGGATATATGTAATTTTAAAATTTGTCAAGAAGTCATTCGACCTCTCAAAACAATATTATGCCAATAACATTTATGTTTAGTCAGCCAATGGTTTTTGTTGCCTGGCTACTTGCAGTTTTAATTGCTCTTACAATTCATGAGTTTTCCCACGGTTTTTTTGCATTTAAACAGGGCGACCCAACAGCAAAGATAATGGGAAGAATATCCCTTAACCCACTTAGACATCTTGATGTTTTTGGATTTTTAGCAATGTTGTTTTTGGGATTTGGTTGGGCAAAACCAGTTCCAATAAATCCTATTTATTTTAAAAACAAAAAATGGGGAGAGGCGATAGTCTCTATTGCAGGACCAATGAGCAATTTATTTATGGCATTGTTTTTTGGCATTATTTTAAAGATACTATATTCTTCTACGGGAATTTCAGGAGACAACCTAATGGTAAATTTTTTGTATTTTATAGTTCTTATAAATTTAATTTTTTGCATATTTAATCTTATTCCAATTCCGCCACTTGATGGCTCTCATATATTGTTCTCTGTTTTGGGAGAAAAGTTTTCAGAGATAAAATATTTTTTAGCAAAGAATGGACCAATGTTTCTTTTTGGAATTATTATGTTGGACCTTGTTATGAATGGAGGAATATTTAGCCATTTATTTAGTTTTTTCTTTAACATTAGCAACAAGCTTATTTTTGGGTAGTCATAAAAACTAATACTATTTATTCATGGCCCTTGCTTTTTTTTCTCTTTATGATAAAATATTGACTAATCACAAGACTTGTGATAACCTTTTTTAGTATTATAAAATAGGTTTTAAATTTAATAATCTTTTTAATCAGTCTTATTGATATAATAGGACAAGTAAATAAATGCCAACAATAAATCAATTAACAAAAAATCCAAGAAAAAATCCAAGAAAAAAGTTGAAAATGATTGGACTTAAGGTTACTTCAAATTCTTTAAGAAGAACAAAGAAAACAAGCAATGTAGGATCTTCTTTCAAAAGAGGGGTTTGTGTTAAGGTTACTACAGTAACTCCAAAAAAACCTAATTCAGCTCTTAGAAAAATAGCTAGAGTAAGACTTTCAAATGGATCAGAAGTAACAGCATATATTCCAGGAATGGGTCATAATTTGCAAGAGCATTCAATCGTTTTGATAAGAGGTGGAAGAGTAAAAGATTTATCAGGTGTTTCTTACCATATAGTAAGAGGTGTCTATGATACTCAGGGTGTCCAAAATAGAGCTCAAGGAAGATCTATTTATGGAGCAAAAAGACCAAAAGAAAAGAAGGTATAGTTAATTTCTCAGCCAAAGGCTGATCCGCCTCGGGCGGAAAATTTCAAATGTCAAATTTCAAAAGTAAATGTATTTGACTTAAAACTTAAAACTTTAAACTTAAACAGCATGAGAGGAAAAAAATCACCAAAAAGAAAAATTGAAGCAGATAAAAAGTTTGCTAATATTGTTATTGCAAAGCTTATTAATTATGTAATGAAAGATGGTAAGAAATCAATTGCAGAAGGTATTGTTTATGACGCTATTGATATAGTATCTCAAAAAACAAAACAAGACGGATTATCAGTATTTACTCAAGCAATGAAAAATATTCAACCATCAGTAGAAGTAAAAGGAAGAAGAGTCGGTGGTGCAAATTATCAAGTTCCTGTCATTGTTTCAGGAGATAGAAAGAATACACTAGCATTTAGATGGCTTCTTGAAGCAAGTAGATCAAAAAAAGGCAAAAGAATGGCAGAGAAATTAGCTGATGAAATAATTTTAGCTACAAACAATGAGGGTGATGCTATAAAGAAGAAAATCAATGTTAATAAAATGGCTGAATCCAATAAAGCTTTTGCACATTTTGGTTAATTTTTTAGCTACGTAGACGTTGATTTACGTAGTTTATTGTGCGTTTTAATAGGCGAAGTGAATGGCAATCTTAAAGCCCAAGCGCTATAGCGGGGCAAGCTTCCGCCTTTCCACTTCCGCCTTTTTATTTTATATCTAAATACTTTAAACTTAATACTTTAAACTTTAAATTTAACACTATGCCAAGACAATTTCCGTTAGAACAAACAAGAAATATAGGAATTATAGCTCATATAGATGCTGGAAAGACAACAGTAAGTGAGCGCGTTTTATATTATACAGGTAAAAAACATAAAATCGGAGAAGTTCATAATGGTGAAGCTGAAATGGATTGGATGGAACAAGAAAAAGAAAGAGGAATCACTATCACATCAGCTGCAACAACTTGTTTTTGGCATGATTATAGAATAAATCTTATTGATACCCCAGGACACGTAGATTTTACAGCTGAGGTAAAAAGATCTTTGAGAGTATTAGATGGTGCTGTCATTATTTTTGATGGTGTTGCAGGAGTAGAACCACAATCTGAAACAAACTGGAGATACGCTGAAGATTATCAAGTTCCAAGACTTGCTTTTATAAACAAGATGGATAGAATGGGGGCTAATTTCTTTTTCGATCTTGACTCTATTCACGATAGACTTACAAAAAGAGCATTTCCTATTCAATTGCCAATCGGAGCAGCTGAAACATTTAAAGGTATTGTAGACTTACTAGAAGAAAAAGCATATATCTATGAAGGAGAGCAAGGAGATACTATCAATATAACAGAAATACCAGAAGATATGAAAGAACTATGTGCTGAATATAGAGGAAAATTATTAGAAGCAATAGTTGAAAATGATGAGGCTTTGATGGAAAAATATTTAGCAGGAGAAGTTATCCCACTAGAAGATTTGAAAAGAGTTTTGAGAATTGCTGTTATAGAAAATAAAATTGTTCCTGTTCTTGCAGGAAGCGCACTTAAGAATAAAGGTGTTCAAAAAATGCTTGATTGTGTTGTTGATTATTTACCATCACCACTTGATATTCCTCCAATAAAAGCAATAGACAAGGATACCGGAGAAGAAGTTGCAAGAAAGACTGATGACAATGAAAAACTTACTGCACTTGCATTTAAAATAGCAGTAGATCCATTTGTTGGAAGACTTATTTTTGTTAGAGTATATTCAGGAGTATTAAAATCAGGTTCTTATGTTTATAACTCTTCAACTGATACAAAAGAAAGAATTGGAAGAATTGTAAGACTTCATGCAAATTCACGTGAAGATGTTGATGAAATATATGCTGGTGAAATAGCAGGCGTTATTGGTTTAAAAGATACAAAAACAGGAAATACATTATGTTCTGAAGATGATAATATTTTACTTGAATCAATTACATTTCCAGAACCAGTTATTCATATGTCTGTTGAACCAAAAACAAAACAAGATCAAGAAAAAATGGGCATGGCTCTTTCAAAGCTTGGTGAAGAAGATCCAACTTTCAAAATCAGAACAGATGAAGAAACACAACAAACTATTATTGCTGGAATGGGAGAATTGCATTTAGAAGTTCTTGTTGAAAGAATGAGAAGAGAATTTAAAGTAGAGGTTAATACTGGAAGACCACAAGTAGCTTATAAAGAAACAATTAAAACATCTGCTCAAGCAGAAGGAAAATATGTTAAACAGTCTGGTGGTCGTGGTCAATATGGACATTGTTGGATAAAGATAGAACCACAAGAAGACAAGGCGAAAGGATTTGAATTTATCGATCAAGTTAAAGGCGGTGCTATTCCAAGAGAGTATATTCCAGCTATTGAAAAGGGTATAAAAGAAGCTATTGATGAAGGAGTATTAGCACATTATCCGATTATTGATGTAAAAGCTACTGTATATGATGGATCCTATCATGACGTTGACTCATCTGAAGCATCGTTTAAAATTGCTGGTAAAATGGCATTTAAAGAGGCTTTTAGAAATGCAAAACCAATAATATTAGAACCTATTATGAAAGTACAGGTTACAACACCCGAAAGTTATATGGGAGATGTCATTGGAGATCTCAATTCAAAAAGAGGTCAAATCGATGAAATGGTTGATAAAGGAAATGTAAAGGTTATAAATTCAAGAGTTCCACTGTCAGAATTATTTGGATATGCAACAACTCTTCGTGGCATGACTCAAGGTCGTGCAGCCTATTCAATGGAATTTAGCCATTATCAAGAAGCACCTTCAAAAATAGCACAAGAAATTGTTGAGGGAACTAGAAAATAAACTTGATTTTATTTATAAAATATAGTAACCTTATTTATTGTTAAAAAAATATGTTTGATTTAGATAAAATATTCCAAATAGCAGATAGTGGCAAAGAAGTATTCATTGCAAGAGACGCTAAGCCGATGCTTGTCGTAATGCCCTTAGAACAGTATGATAGACTTACGTCTTTAGAGAAAAAAGATGTTTTAGAAAATAGAATCAAAGATACGGGATTAAATGAGGATTATGCGTCAAGAGTTAGAAGATCTATTATAGAATAAAGATAGGTGTCTGACTTGCGTTTTTATAATTTTTTTGATAGAATTAATACACATTAATTTAAAACTTGCTTTAAAAGGCAAAAAACGAGTTAAACTCGTTAATAAAGGAAAAAAAATATGGCAGAAAATTTTAATAGAAACAAAACCCATGTAAACGTAGGTACTATCGGACACGTTGATCATGGAAAAACAACCCTTACAGCTGCTATTTTACAAGTTCTAATGGCATCTGGTGGAGTTGCTCAAAACAAATCAGTAGATCAAATTGATAATGCTCCAGAAGAAAAAGAAAGAGGTATTACAATTGCTACTGCTCACGTAGAATATGAAACAGAAAAAAGACACTATGCTCACGTAGATTGTCCAGGGCATGCTGACTATGTAAAAAATATGATTACAGGAGCAGCTCAAATGGATGGAGCAGTACTAGTTGTTTCAGCTACAGACGGTGCTATGCCTCAGACAAGAGAACATATTCTTTTGGCAAAACAAGTTGGTGTTCCTTATATCATAGTATTTTTGAACAAAACCGATCAAGTAAGTGATCCAGAACTTATCGACCTTGTAGAAGAGGACATAAGAGATTTACTCAAAAAATATGAATTCCCTGGAGATACAACACCTGTTATTAGAGGATCAGCTCTTAAAGCATTAGAAGATCCAACAGGAGAAGCTTCAAAACCAATTTTAGAACTTATGAAAGCATTAGATGAATATATTCCAGATCCAGTAAGAGATCTAGATAAACCATTTTTGATGCCTATTGAAGACGTTTTCTCAATTGAAGGAAGAGGAACAGTTGTCACAGGAAGAATTGAAAGAGGTATTGTTAAAATCAATGAAGAAGTTGAAATCATCGGAATGAAAGATACTACAAAGACTGTAGTTACTGGAATTGAGATGTTTAACAAATCATTGAATCAAGGACAAGCAGGAGATAATGCAGGACTTCTTTTAAGAGGTACAAAAAAAGATGATGTTGAAAGAGGACAGGTTTTAGCAAAGCCAGGATCTGTTACTCCTCATTCAGAGTTTGAAGCTCAAATTTATATCTTGTCTAAAGATGAGGGTGGAAGACATACACCATTCTTTAAAGGATACAAACCACAATTTTATATCAGAACATGTGACGTTACAGGTGATATTGAATTACCAGAAGGAACAGAAATGGTTATGCCTGGAGATACAGTAAATCTAAAAGTAAAACTTATCACACCAGTTGCTTTAGAAGAAAAACAAAGATTTGCTATTAGAGAAGGTGGTAAAACAGTTGGAGCAGGGGCTGTTGTTAAAATCATGAAATAAATTTTTTTACCCCCCCATCTTGCTAGTCAAGATGGGGGGATAATTGTTATTTAATAATCTAGTTAAATATGGAAAAAAAGAATACAAGTAAAGCTAGCGTTGTAAAGTCTCAAGGTGATGCACAAGAAGGTGCTGAAAAGGCAACTAATAGAATTAGAATAAAGATAAAGGCATATGACCATATGTTGATTGACCAGTCTACAAAGACTATTATTGATGTTGCTGTAAGAAATGGAGCAAGCATTATAGGACCTATTCCACTTCCAACAAATATCAAAAAGTATACAGTTTTGAAGTCAACTTTTGTTCATAAGGATTCAAGAGATCAATACGAAATGAGAGTTCATAAAAGACTTATCGATATACTAGAGCCAAACAAAAAAGTTATTGATTCTTTGATGAGTCTGGACTTGCCAAATGGTGTTGACATTGAAATTAAGATGTGATATTCTATTTGAGAATAAGATTTAAAAATTATTACTATACTCATTGAGTAGAATAACCCAGTAGGAAGTGTTCTATGAGATGAATTAAGTAAGGAGATTGAAATTTCATTTATTAAATTCTGCAAAATATATTAATTTTAAAAGCAGAATCGCAACTTTAGATCTTGATGTTTTTGAAGATTTAAGGTTACGATTTTTTGTTATAAAATATATGAATTTTATACTAGGTAAAAAAATTAGAATGACTCAAATCTTTCGAGAAGACGGAAGATTTGTTCCAGTTACAGAAATTAGCATTACACCAAGCACAGTAATAGGAACAAGAACAAAAGAAAAGGACGGATATTCTGCCCTTATTTTGGCTTATGGAAATAAAAATAAAGTATCAAAGTCTATAGCTGGTTTTTTTAAAAAACTAGGAAATTTTAGAACTATCAAAGAATTCAGAACAGATAACATGGCAATAGATTTAAAGGTTGGTGATAAAATAGGTATAAATAGTTTTAGCGTAGGAGATAAAGTAAAAATATCATCACTTTCTAAGGGAAGAGGATTCCAAGGTGTTGTAAAAAGACACGGATTTGCTGGAGCTATAGCTACTCATGGTACAAAAGATCAAGTAAGAATGCCTGGAAGTATCGGAGCAACAGCACCAGCTCGTGTTTTCAAAGGACTCAGGATGCCTGGACACATGGGCAATGCAAGAGTAACAATTGACAATTTAGAAATAGTAAAAATAGATTTAGAACATAATCTAATATATATAAAAGGAGCCGTTAGTGGAGCAAGAAACGCACTTTTATATATTTATGGAAAAAACGATTTTAAGGTGTTTGAAGAAGTTAAACCAGTAGAAACTGAAACAGAAGCAAAAATAGAAGATACTATAACGCCAGAAGAACCAAAAATAGAAATTAAAGAAGAAGATATAAACATAGAAAGTGTTGCAGCCCCAGAAAAAGTAGAAGAAGTAAAGATAGAAGAAACAAAAGATTCTGAACCAGTAGAGGAAGTAAAAGCGGAAGAAGTTAAAGAAGAAAAATAAAGTATAGAGTTTAGTTGTTAGGGTTTAGAGTTTAGGAATACAAACATCTAAAAACTAAATACTAAAAACTAGATAGCTAAAAATATGATAAAAGAAAAAATTTACAATTTAGAAGGAAAAGAAACTGGAGAAATAGAATTAGATTCAAAGATTTTTGATATAAAAATAAAACCATGTGTTATCCAACAGGTTGTAGAGGCTTATCTTGCAAATAGAAGAAGTACCATATCACACACAAAGACAATTTCAGAAGTTCGTGGTGGTGGTAGAAAACCTTGGAAACAAAAGGGTACAGGACGTGCAAGACAGGGTTCTATCAGAGCAAATCAATGGAAGGGTGGAGGAGTTGTATTTGGACCCTCAAAGGATCAAAACTTTGAAAAGAAAATCAATCAAAAAGTTAAGACAAAAGCTTTGTTTATGGTTTTGACAGATAAATTACAAAATCAAAAACTAAGAATCGTAGAAAATTTAGATTTAGCAGATCAAAAAACAAAAAACATTCTTTCAATATTTAAAAAGTTGGAATTAGATAACAAAAAATCACTTATAGCAAAGGACGTTACTGATGAAAATCTAAAAAATGCAACAAAGAATTTGAAAACTATCAAATTTGTAGCAGCAGATAGTTTGAATGTTTATACAATGTTAAAATATGAATATTTGATTTTGACAAAAGAAGCAGTAAACAAGATAAGCAAACATTTTCTAAAATAAAACTATGGGAATATTTACTAAGAAAAAATTAGACACTGATATAGATAAAGACAATTTGCCAAAAGAGAGTGCAAAGGAGCTTACAGTTGAAGAAATCACGAACTCTAAGAAAGAAAAAAAACATGTTGCAAAAGCAGGCGTTGTAAAATCAGACACAAAGAATGCTTACAAGGTTTTAGTTAAACCAATCATTTCAGAAAAAGCAGCACATCTAAAAATACAAAATAAATATTTATTTCAAGTAAGTTTGGATACAACAAAGAATGAAATCAAAAAAGCTATTTTTCATGTTTATGGTGTGTGGCCAATAGAAATTAATGTAATAAATACAAAGGGTAAGAAGGTTAGATACGGAAAATCTCATGGTGTTACAAAAGATAAGAAAAAAGCAATTGTAACTCTTAAAAAGGGAGATAGTATGGAAGTTTATGAAGGAGTATAAATAATTACAAATTTCTAATTTCAAATTTCAAATAATGATATGCCAATAAAATTATACAAACCAACAACATCAGCAAGAAGACACACATCAGTATCAGTTAGTTTTGTTGCACCAAGAAAAAATAAATTAGTAAAAAAATTATCTGTTATAAAGAAAAAGCACGGTGGTAGAAATAATCAAGGAAAAATAACCGTAAGACATCAAGGTGGTGGAGCAAAAAGATATATCAGAATTGTTGATTTTAAAATGGATAAATATGATATTCCTGCAAAAGTAGAGCAAATAGAATATGATCCGAATAGAAATGCATATATAGCTCTTATTTGTTATAGAGATGGAGAAAGAAGATATATTTTAGCGTGTGAAAATTTGAAGAAAGATCAGATTGTTATAAGCTCAGAAACAAAACTCACATTGTCAGATGGAAATAGATTTCCGCTACATCTTATACCAGCAGGAACTCCAATATGTAATTTAGAATTACAGCCTAAAAAAGGTGGAAAACTTGTTCGTAGTGCTGGAAACAGTGCAACGCTCATGGGTATAGATGGAAATAATGCTCAAATCAAACTTCCTTCTGGAGAAATGAGATTAGTATCAAAAGATTGTTTTGCAACCATAGGAGCTGTATCAAATTCAGAATTTAGAAATATTAGATGGGGAAAGGCAGGAAGAACAAGACATCGTGGAATAAGACCTACGGTTCGTGGAAAAGTAATGAATCCATGTGATCATCCTCATGGTGGTGGAGAAGGTAAGCATCCTATTGGACTTAAATATCCAAAGACACCTTGGGGTAAGCACGCAATAGGTGTAAAGACAAGAAAGAAAAAGAAATACAGTAATAATAGAATCATAAAACGCAGAGCTAAGAGAAAATAATTTAAATAGCTATCAGCTATTAGTTATCAGCCATTAGGGTTAATATCTAATAGCTAAATTAAATAAGGTGCTGACAGCTGACAGCTGAAAGCCGAAAGCTAAAAAATATGTCAAGAAGTTTAAAAAAATTACCATTTACATGTCCTAAACTATTAAAGAGAGTAGCTAATTCCAAGCCAGGAGACAATGCAATGATAAAGACATGGTCAAGAAGATCTACTATCATTCCAGAAATGGTTGGATATACTATTTATGTACATAATGGAAAAAGTCATTTGCCAGTATTTATTGTAGAAAACATGGTAGGACATAAACTAGGAGAATTTTCTCTTACAAAGAAATTTATTTCTCATGGTGGTAAGATGGCAAAAACACAAAAGAAATAATTAATAACCAGCTACGTAGCTACGTAGCTATTAAGCCAACAAGCTAAATAATATGGAAGTAAAAGCACAATTAAAATATTATAGAGTAGCACCAAGAAAAGTAAGATTAGTTACGGATGTTATTAGAGGTATTGGTGTAAAGTCTGCAATAGGGCAACTTAAAAATCTTAGTAAAAAATCTGCTACAGATATTTTGAAGCTTTTAGATTCAGCTATAGCAAATGCTACAAATAATTTTTCACTAGACAAAGACAATTTATTTATAAAAAAAATATTTGTAAATCAGGGGCCAGCACTAAAAAGATGGATGCCAAGAGCACATGGAAGAGCAGGAAGAATCTTGAAATTTACAAGCCACATTACTATTATTTTAGATGAATATAAGCCAAGTGATGAAAGTAAGGCTAAAAAATTAGTTAAAAAATCAATTAAGAAATCAGATAAAAAAGAAGTAATATCAGAAGAAAAAAATACAGATAAGATTGTCAAAACACCAAAACTTAGAGCAAACAAAATCGATGCAAAATTAAATAGAAGAGGCGTTAAAACCAATTTAAAAACCTTTGTAAGAAAGGCGGGAGATAAATAACATGGGACAAAAAGTAAATCCAATATCTTTTAGACTAGGAAACCTACAGACTTGGAAGTCTAGATGGTTTAGTGATAAAAGTTACGCACAATTTTTAAAAGAAGATATTACAATTAGAAGATTTTTGAAAGTTAAACTAAGAGAAGCATCTGTTGCAAGATTAGAAATAAATAGATCAGGTAATGGTATAGAATTGGTAATCCATTCAGCAAGACCAGGTATTATTATAGGTCGTGGTGGAACAGGCGTAGATGAATTAAAAAAAGAGATACTTGTAAAATGTTTCAAAAATAAAAAACAGAACCTAAAGATTTCTATAGAAGAAGTAAGAAGACCAGGAATGTCTGCAGAAATAGTTTTGCAAAATATGATAGATCAAACAGAAAAAAGATTGCCATATAGAAAAATTATGAAAAAGGCAATTGAAAAAGCATTAGAAGCAGGATGTCGTGGAATAAAAGTTATGATGTCAGGAAGATTAAACGGAGTAGAAATTGCAAGAAGAGAAATGTTGAGAGACGGTAGATTACCACTTCATACACTACGCGCAGACATTGACTATGCAAGAGGAGTAGCAAGAACTACTTACGGAGCGATAGGAATAAAGGTATGGTTATATAAAGAATCAGAACCAAGCACCAACACAAAGGTAGTGTCAATGGAAGAATCTCAAGAAAAGAAAATGTCTCCAAGAAGAACTCCATTTAATAAAGACGTAAAGAAACCATATAATAAAAAATAATTTTAAATAGCTACTAGCTTTTAAAAGCTGGTAGCCATCTATCTAAGGGTAGATTAAGAAAGCTAAAGATATGTTAGCACCAAAAAAAGAAAAACACAGAAAATGGCATAGAGGTGACCAAATTAAAGGGGTTGCTACACAATGCAATAAAATTAGCTTTGGAAGTTTTGGATTAAAGTCAAAAGAGGCTGGTTGGATTACTGCAAGACAAATTGAATCAGCTAGACGTGCAATAGTTCATCATTTACAAAGAGGTGCAAAATACTGGATTAGAATATTTCCACACAAACCAATCACATCAAAAAGTGGAGAAATGCCTATGGGAAAAGGAAAAGGACCGGTTGATCATTATGTAGCAGTAGTAAAACCAGGAACCATTCTATTCGAGCTAGAAGGAATAAAAGAAAATGATGCAAAAGAAGCTTTTAGATTAGCATCACATAAATTATCAGTAAAATGTACCTTTGTTTCAAAGGAATAAATATATGGAATTTAAAGAATTAAAAGAAAATAAAGTAGAGGATTTACAAAAAACATTGCAATCTGAAAGAGAAAAAGTTAGAGCTTTGAGATTTAGTGTAAATTCAAAACAAGAAAAAAATGTAAGAAAAATGAGACAAGCAAGAAAAATAATAGCTCAAGTTCTTACTATTCTAAATATAAAAAAAGAAGATACAAAATAATTAAGTTAGCTATGTAGCTACGGAGCTGTAAAGCTAAGAAGCTGAATAATATGGAAAATAAGCAAAAAAAACAATCTAGAGAATTAAGTGGTGTAGTTGTAAGTAATAAAATGATGAAAACCGTTGTTGTTAAAGTTGATACTACAAAAACTCACAAGATCTACAAGAAGAAATATGTTGTCAGCAAAAAATATAAAGCTCATGATGAAACTAATGAATATAAAAAGGGAGATAAAGTTTTAATGAGAGAAACAAAGCCTGTGTCAAAAGACAAAAAATGGGCAGTAATAAAAAAGATAAAGTAATACAGATAGTTAGTAAGTTAGCAAGTTAGTTGGTTAGAATGTCTGACCCACTAATCACCCTAACCCACTAACCAACTAAATATATGATACAAATGCAAACAATGTTGAATGTCGCTGACAATACTGGAGCAAAAAAAGTCCAGTGTATTAAGGTACTCGGTGGAACCAAAAGAAGATATGCAAGAATAGGCGATATTATAATAGTTGCAGTAAAATCAGCACAGCCACATAGTATGGTTAAAAAAAGTGATGTTCTAAAGGCTGTAATAGTAAGACAAAGAAAAGAATTTAGAAGACCCAGTGGAATGTATGTAAGATTTGATGATAATGCTGTTGTAATAATGGATAAAGATGCAAAAGAGCCTAGAGGCACAAGAATATTTGGACCAGTCGCAAGAGAATTAAGAGCCGCTGGATATAATAAAATAATTTCACTTGCACCGGAGGTTTTATAATAGGTTAATAGCATAATTGAATAATAGATATAAGTATGAACACAATTAAAATAAAAAAGAACGATCAAGTAAAAATTCTTTCAGGAAAAGATAAAGGTAAAACAGGAAAGGTTAATCAGATTTTTGCTAAAGAAGAAAAAATCGTTGTAGAAGGTGTAAATAAAAAATTTAAAAATCTAAGACCAAGAAAAGAAAATGAAAAAGGTCAAAGAATTGAATTTTTTGGACCAATAGGCATGTCAAAGGCTATGCTTATTTGTAAGAAATGTGGAAGAACAACAAGAATCTCTTACAAAATTTCAGAAGCAAAAAAATATAGAGTTTGTAAAAAATGTAATGAAGTAATTGATTAGTATATAATACCCAGTTAGATTCGCTATTCTAAGATATTAGCGAGATAAATAACTGAACAAGCAAAATTATGATAAGTATAAAAGAAAAATACACAAAAGAGGTTATTTCAAAAATGAAAACTGATTTTGGATACAAAAATTCTTTATCTGTTCCAAAAATTGAAAAAATTACTTTTAATGTAGGACTAGGTAGAGCTATAACCAACAAAGAATATGTTGCTATTGCAGAAAATACATTATCTAGAATTACTGGTCAAAAATCAGTTCAAACAAAAGCAAAAAAATCTATTTCAGCTTTCAAAATTAGAGAAGGAATGATTATTGGAGTAAAGGTTACAATTAGAGGTAGTAAAATGTATGATTTTTTAGATAAATTAATTAATATTACATTTCCTAGAGTAAGAGATTTCCATGGTATTGATGTAAAAAATAAACATCTGGATTCAAAAGGAAACTTTGCTTATGGATTTAAAGAATACACTGTTTTTCCAGAAATAAAGGCTGATGAAGTTGAGCATGTTCACGGACTTGAAATTGCCATCACAACAACAGCAAAGACAAAGGCAGAGTGTTATTTCTTGTTAAAATATATGGGATTCCCATTTATTATAGATAAAGAATTTGAAGAAAAATTAAAGAATAGTTTCAAAAAATAATATGGCAACACAAGGACAAATAGCAAAATCAAATAAAAAACCAAAATTTTCAACTAGAATTGTAAGAAGATGTTGGAAGTGCGGTAGAAAAAGATCATACATGAGAGATTTCAATCTTTGTAGAATCTGTTTTAGAGAACTAGCAAGTAAAGGTGAGATGCCAGGAGTAAAAAAGAGTAGTTGGTAATAAAATAAATAATTAATATAAGTTGATATTACAATAAAATTATGATGACAGATCCAATAGCTGATATGCTAACTAGAATAAGAAACGCTCAGGCTGTTAAAAAGCAAGAGGTCATTATTCCATTTTCAAAAATTAAATATGAAATTGCTAAGCTGTTAGTAAGAGAGAGCTATCTTAATTCTGCTGAAAAAGTAAAGGAAAAGTTTGATGTAATTAAAATAGAATTAAAATACAGCCCTACAGGAGAATCAGCAATAGAACATATAAAAAGAATATCAAAGCCAGGACAGAGAATCTATGTAGCAAGTGATAAATTGCCAAAAGTTTTGAATGATATTGGTCTTGCTATTATTTCTACATCAAGTGGAATAATAACCAACAAAAAGGCAAGAAGAATGAAGGTTGGCGGAGAATTTTTATTTGAAATATGGTAAAGAGATGAAGATCTAGGGGCAAAAGACGAAAGTTTTTATAGCCTATAAATTTATAACTTTTTAATTAAAATATATGTCAAGAATAGGAAAATTACCAGTTGTTATACCAGAAAAAGTTGATGTAAAAATCAGCGATGTTTCTATTGAAGTTTCTGGACCAAAGGGAAAGTTAATAGAACTATTAGTTCCTGATACAAAAACAGAGATAGTTGAAGAAAATGGTCAAAAACAAATTATAATAAGTATTGATGACGATACTGACAAAAATAAAAGAGCAAAATGGGGACTACAGAGAAGTCTTATTGCTAATATGGTAATAGGTGTTGTAAGTGGATATGAAAAAAAATTAGAAATAAATGGAGTGGGTTTTAAAGCAGAAGCAAAGCCAGGAATGGTTCTTTTAAATGTTGGTTTTTCTCATCAAGTTGAATATAAATTACCAGAAGGTGTTGGCGCAGTTGTAGAAAAAAATGTTATCACGCTTATCGGAATAAGTAAGCAATTAGTTGGTCAAACAGCAGCTGAAATAAGAGCAATCAAAAAACCAGAACCATACAAAGGAAAAGGTATTAAATATTCAGATGAAATAATTAGAAGAAAAGTAGGAAAAGTTGCTAAATCAGGCTAACAATTAAATCAGCTACGTAGCTACGTAGCCAATAAGCTAAAATCATATGGATAAAAATAAATTAAAAAATAGCACAAAAGAAAGAAAGACTAATAGGGTAAGAAAAACTATCAAAAGTAGTTCAAAAAGACCAAGATTGTCAGTATTCTTTAGTTTACTTCATTCTTATGCTCAGATTATAGATGATTCAAAAGGTGTAACTATGGTAAGTGCAAGTGATAAAGAATTAAAGAATAAAGGAAAAAACATTGAAATAGCAAAAGAACTCGGAAAACTTATAGCAACAAAAGCAAAAGAGAAAAAAATAGAAACAGTTGTTTTCGATAGAGGATTTAAGAAATATCATGGCAAGGTCAAAGCACTTGCAGATGGTGCAAGAGAAGAAGGATTAAAATTTTAATATATTTATATGGAAGACAAAAAATCAACATTTGATAGATCAAACAATAGAAGACAAGTACCAAGAGAAAAACCAGAGTTTGAACAAAAGCTCGTCGATCTTGCAAGAGTCACTAGAGTTATGGCAGGTGGAAAAAGACTAAGATTCAGAGCTTGTGTTGTTATAGGTGATTTTAATGGTAGACTTGGATGGGGTATCGCAAAAGGTGCCGATGTTTCAATTGCTATAAATAAGGCAGTGAATCAAGCAAAAAAAAGACTTATAGACGTAAAGATTTATAAGAATACTATAAGACATGAAGTGCTTGGAAAATTCAAGTCAGCTCAAGTATTTATTAAGCCAGCTACAGAAGGTCGTGGAATTATTGCTGGAGGTGTTGTAAGAGATTTATTAGAGCTATCAGGTATTAAAGATGCTATTGCAAAAATTTATGGTGCTAAAAATAAAATGAATAATGTAAAAGCCGTTTTTAAAGCACTAGATCAATTAAAAGATATACAAGAAGAAGTAGTGGTAGAGGCTGAGGCAACTAAAGAAATCAAAAAAGAGGAAATTAAAGAAGAAAATAAATAATTTAATTATATAGTCAGATAGTTAGTCAGTTAGTCAGAACGTTAGAAATTTCCTAACCAACTAACAAGCTAACTTACTAACCTACTAAATATATGTTAACACTCAGTAATTTAAAAGTTCAAAAAGGAGCTAAACAAAAGAAACAAAGACTAGGTCGTGGAGATGCTTCTGGTCGTGGTAATTATTCTGGACATGGAATGAAGGGGCAGAAAGCAAGGGCTGGTGTTTCAGGACTCAAAAGATTGGGTATGAAGAAAAATATAGCTCAACTTCCAAAGCACCGAGGATTCAATAGACAATCTACAATATTTAATATAGTAAATATTAATATACTTGAGAAATATTTTAAATCAGGTGAAGAAGTCAATGTAAATAGTCTTCTAAAATTAGGATTTATTAATGATATCAAAAACCCTTTGAAAATTTTATCAAAAGGAAGTTTGACCAAAAAACTTACAGTGAAGGCTCATCATTTTTCAAAAACAGCAAAAGATGCAATAATAAAAGCTGGAGGAAGTGTTGTTGAAACTCCAAGAATAAAAAGAAACAATCCAGCAAGAAAAGTACCTATAATCAAAAAATAAGATGTTTTTAGATAAAATAAAACAAATATATAAAATAAGAGATTTAAGAAACAGTATTGTATTTGTTTTAGTGATGCTTTTGGTAAGTAGAATTGTTTACCATATTCCAATTCCAGGACTTGATATTGTAACTTTGAGAAATTTATTTCAATCAAATCAATTTTTGGGACTTATGGATTTGTTCTCCGGTGGAGGACTTACTAATTTTTCTATAGCAATGTTGGGCGTTGGTCCTTATATTACAGCTTCTATCATTATTCAGCTTCTTTCAATGATCGTTCCCCAATTAGAGGCTCTTACAAAAGAAGGTGAAGAAGGTCAGAGAAAAATAAATGCTTATACAAAATATCTTACTATTCCACTTGGAGCTATGCAGGCTTATGGATTTTTGACATTACTTCAAAAATCTGCAAATACACCAATTCTATCAAATCTTAGCGGACTTCAATATGCAGCAGTAATTATTACAATTACAGCAGGAACGTTCTTCTTGGTTTGGATAGGAGACCTTATTACTGAAAAGAAAATTGGAAATGGTGTATCATTGCTTATTTTTGCTGGAATAGTTGCAAAACTTATTTCCACAACAAAAAATATTTTTGTAGTATATGACGCAAGCAAGATATTTAGTTTATTGGTATTTGTTGCAACAGCAATACTTACAATAGTTGTTGTTGTGATGGTAAATGAAGGCCAGAGAAATATTCCTGTGTCATATGCAAGAAGAGTAAGGGGAAATAAAGTTTTCGGAGGTGTAAATACTCACTTGCCACTCAAGGTAAATCAATCAGGAGTTATTCCAATTATTTTTGCTATTTCTCTTATTATGTTTCCTACAATGATAGCAAGATTTTTTGCTGCCGCTGGAAATCAGACAATAGCTTCTATTTCAAATTGGGTTATTAATTTATTTCAAAATCAAGTTTTCTACGGTGTGATATATTTCTTACTTGTATTTGCATTTACATATTTTTATACAGCTGTTATATTTCATCCAGACAAAATTGCAGAAAATCTCCAAAAACAAGGTGGATTTGTACCAGGTATTAGACCAGGAAGCCATACGGCACAGTATTTACAAAACATCGTATCACGTATCAATTTAGCAGGAGCACTTTTCCTTGGTATTGTAGCCGTGCTTCCAGTAGTTTTGCAAGGTCTTACAAGAGGAATTGGATCTACCGTGATTGGTGGAACAAGTATTTTGATTGTTGTATCAGTTGTAATTGAAACAGTAAAACAAATAGATTCTCAGCTTACAATGAGAAATTATGATAAGCTTTAGGAAACTAGGAAACTAGGAAATTAGGAAGTCGGGGTAAAACCTGATTTTTTGTTTATTTTTTGACTATTGACATATAGCATTAAATATGATATATTACCATGTTATTGTTCTTTAACATAAATGTAACAGAGTGCCTTCTTTGAGGGATTTTTTGCAAGAATTAAAATATTCAAAATTTGAAGGTCGTTTTAAGCGACAATTGTTTTTAATTTAATAAAAATGGTGACCAAAAAAGGAGGAAACCATGTCAACAAATGCTAAAGAAACAAGAGTTGTTAGAGGACTTGAAAAGGGTATGGAGCTTGAGCTTCGTACATATTCAAGGTGTGGTGAGGTTCTGTTTGAAAGATGCGTTGCTGCTGAAAGTCAAAGGATGGTGTATTTTAACGTCCATAAGAAAAATTTGTCTGATCAGGGCAAGCTTCAAAGTGGGCGGGCTAAGTCGGTTTGGAGGGTAATCGTAGATGCAATATTCGATAACGAAAAAAGTATATGTGTTTATGTACACTTACCAGACCCAGAAAGAATCTCACATGAGGAGTTTTCCGTGGCCGGATATACAAATGGTCAAGAAATTACGGTCATGGTGGGAAGCCTCAATGATGATACCAAATACATTCTCTCGGATAATCGTCAGGATGGTATTAGAATTAGATTCCATATCGATGAGGAAAATGAAGAGCAATTTAAAAAACTCAACTCCTCAGTTTATGGTGATAAATGGCTTGCCAGAGTGGTCTTTTTAAAACCCCCCAATGATGAGAGTAGGGGTCAAAAAACAGTCCATGCAAATATAGAGCTATTAGGCTCTGAACCCATATCCAAGATTGTGTTTGATGAATTCCGGACAGGAAATTATTATTCCGTGTCCGTTACCATCAACCCTCAAAAGGTTAATCAACTTTGCTCCATTTTTCGTAGTGGAAAGAAGGTTCTCTTTTGCCTTGACCAGGAGAGAGAGGACTACAAAGAAAGTAGAGAATATCTTCAAACCCTCAAGGTGGGATGGAATACGAGATTTACTGTTACCAGAGCTAAAATTGGTAACAAAGAGGTCGTAATTTACGGTTATCTTAATGATGCTGTAAATAAAAAACAGAAAACCACCGCATAATCCAGCGCGGCAAAAATATATGGAGGCTAGGTCCAACGTGATCGATGCCTCTTTTTTATATGCGAATATTACGATACTAATATATTAATGTATGCTAATAATACTAATATAAAAATAGTACGAATGAATTTGTATAAATTTGTATAATTAGCATACATCAGCATATTGGCATTGTGCTCAAAATAGGGTAATATTTATTTAGTATTTAATCATATTAATTTAATCTAAAGACAAAGTAATGAATTTAATTTTTTTTGGGATTATTGGTTCTGGGAAAGGAACTCAAGCAGAACTTATTTCAAATAAATTTCATATTCCTATTATATCAACGGGAAATATTTTTCGTCGTAATATTAAGAATAAAACAAAGCTAGGAATACAAATTGAGCATATTTTAGCAAAAGGTCACTTGGTGGACGATAAAATCACGGTAAAAGTTTTACAAAAAGAACTTAAAAAAATTGATTTAAAAAAAGGCATTATTTTTGATGGTTTCCCTAGAACACTACATCAAGCAAAAATGTTGAAACATATTTTATCAATTGATCACGTTTTTAATATTTCTTTATCAGAACATGAAGTTCTTGATAGGATTTTAAATAGAAGAACATGTAAATGTGGAGCAACTTATCATATAAAACATAATCCACCAAAAAAAGAGGGGGTCTGTGATAAGTGCAAAAGAAAATTATTTATAAGAGATGATTCAAAACCAGCTGTTGTCAAAAATAGAATACGTGTCTACAAAAATAAAACAGAGAAATTGATAGAATTTTACAAGGAGAAAAGAATGCTTATAAATATAAATGGAAACCCATCTATAAAAGAAGTTTTCAAACAAATATCTGACAAAATAATAGAGTTAAAAAAGAAATGATAACTATAAAAAATGAAAAAGAAATAAAAATTTTAGAAATTGGAGGAAAAATCCTTGGAAATATTTTGTTTAAACTTGGGCAGGCTGCAAAAGTAGGAGTTAGAGTTGGAGATCTTGAAGATATAGCAGAGAAATTAATTCTTGAGTCTGGAGGTATTCCGTCTTTCAAAAATTATGGGGATGATGATCCATATCCATGCACGCTTTGTGTTTCTATAAACGATGGGGTGGTTCACTGTATTCCTGACAATACAATTTTGAAAGATGGGGACATAGTAAGCTTAGATATTGGAATGAAATATCCAAGAACCGACGAGGGATTATATACTGATTGTGCTATTACAGTTGCTGTTGGAAATATTTCTAGCGATGCTCAAGAACTTATGGACGTTACAAAGGGAGCTCTCAATAAGGCAATTAGCATAATAAAGCCAGGGATATATTTAAATAAAATAGGGGAGACAATAGAAGATTATGTATCTTCACGTGGAAACTATGGAATTGTAAAAGAGCTCGTAGGTCATGGAGTAGGGTATGCCGTTCACGAAGACCCTTTTATACCAAACTATAGAGTTGGGTTTAAAGGAGAAATACTTAAATCAGGAATGGTTTTGGCTATTGAGCCTATGATAAATTTTGGAAGTAGTTCTATTCGCTCTGATAAAAGTGGGTGGAATATAAAAACTCAAGACGGATCTATCTCTGCTCATTTTGAGCACACTATCGTGGTGACAGATGATGGATGTAGGATATTGACTCAGGCGTAGAAATTAATAAATAAATGATGAATGGTTAATTTAATAAATACGAAATTTTAAATACGAAATTATAAACAATATTTAAATTTGAAATTATAAATTATTTAAAAATTATAATTTGGAATTTGTTTCGTATTTCGAATTTAATATTTGAGATTTAAATTTTATGTTAATAAAATTTCTAGGTATAGATTACGGTAGTTCTAAAATAGGACTTGCACTTGGAAATAGTAAAGACATGTTATCTTTGCCATATAATATTTTAAATGAAGAAGAATTTTTTAATAATATTACAAGTATTATAGATCAAGAAGAAATAGCAGAAATAGTTGTTGGCTATCCTATGAATATGAGTAATCACGAAACTAAGCAGACAGATAAGACTAAGATTTTTATAGAAAAGTTAAAGAAGATTGTCACTATTCCAATCCACATGGAAGATGAAAGAATGACTAGTCTAATGGGTCAAAAGTTACAAAGACAAGGTGGAGCAAAAGTTACAAGAGGCGATGATTCAGCTGCCGCAAGTCTTATTTTGGACTCTTTTTTACAAAGAAAATATGTTAAATAAAATTATATTTTATAGTTGTTTATTTTTAGCTTCATTTTTATTGAGCTATTTTTTGATACCTTTTTTTAGAAAACTTTCTATAAAACTAGGTATTTTAGATATACCTCAGGGAGATAGAAAAATTCATGAACAACCAATGCCACTTCTTGGGGGTTGGGCAATATTTGTTTCTTTTTTGATTTGTTTGTTTGCAATTATTTTGATAAGACCAGGACTTATAAGTGGATCAACTAGTTATATTCATGTTATTGCAATAGTTGTTTCTGGATTTTTACTTATGATTATGGGCACCTTAGATGATAAATATAATTTGTCTGCAAAAAAACAATTGTTTTGGGTAATTTTAGTATGTCTTATAATTATTTTATCTGGGGTAGCTATTAAATTTATAACTCGTCCTGGTGGAGGAGTGATAGATCTTACCCTAGGATTAAAATATAATTTTCTAGGAATAAATATTTATCTAATAGGATCTCTTATTACATTTGCTTGGCTTATAATAATGACAAATTCTACGAAATTATTAGATGGCCTAGATGGCTTGTCTAGTGGAGTAGTTTTTATAGGGATGATAATTCTTTTTATAGTTAGTCTATTTTGGGATAAACCAGATAGCCTTACGTCAGTTCTTACGATTATTTTTGCAGGTGCAATATTAGGGTTTTTAATTTTTAATTTCCACCCAGCAAAAATATTTTTAGGAAATGGAGGGAGCAATCTACTAGGTCTTTATTTGGGGGTTTTTGCTATCATAAGTGGAGCAAAAATAGCTACAGCACTTCTTGTAATGGGTGTGGCTGTTATAGATATGTTTTGGGTAGTCATTCAAAGATTGTTTAGAAAAGAAGCGCCATTCAAGCATGCCGATAGGAAGCACCTTCATTTTAGACTACTTGATTTGGGATTTAGTCACAAACAAAGCGTTTTGATAATATATTTTATATCATTATTTTTTGGTACTATATCGCTTTTTCAAAACACTACTGGGAAGATTATAATGACACTTTTTTTGTTGCTTTTTATGTTTTCAATATTTTTTTATATTTACAAAAAGAATGCAAAAGTTTAAGAAAATTTTATTACTTGTTATATCGCTTTGTATTGTCTCGGGATGTGCTAATTCTAATAGTGAAGAAACAAAAGGTAAAAATATTTTATTGAAGAATGAAACCATCAAAGTAGAAATAGCAGATACACAATATCTAAGAGAGAGAGGGCTTTCTTATAGAACTGATTTGTGTAAGGAGTGTGGCATGCTTTTTCTTTTTAAAAGCTATAAAAATTATGCATTTTGGATGAAGGACATGAATTTTCCGCTGGATATAATTTATTTGAAAGATAATAAAGTTGTTGAAATTTTTAAATCAGTTCCCCTTACAACTGGAGATAAAATAACTCAAATTTATCCTCAAAATGAGGCTAATATGGTCTTGGAGCTAAACTCGGGATGGTCAGATAGTCACAATCTAGAGATAGGGGACAATATTGACATTTTAGATTAAATGTATTAACATTATTACACGATAATAATTCAATTACTAAGTATAACAATATGGAAAAAACAGTAGCTAAAGACTTAAAAATAGCCATTATAAGGACAGGTGGTAAACAATACAAAGTCAAAGAAGGTAGTAAAGTAAAAGTAGAAAAACTAGAAGGTGAGCTAGAATCAAAGATAATCTTGGAGGATGTTTTATTTATCTCAGACGCAGATGGAGAAAACATTGAACTTGGAACCCCAGTATTAGATAGAAAAATTGAAGCAAAAATAATCAAACAAGCAAGAGCTCCTAAGATAAGGGTGGTAAAATACAAGAACAAGACAAGATATCATAAGGCATATGGTCACAGACAGCACTTTACAGAGCTTGAAATCACAAAAATATAAGAATATCACGTATTATATAAAAAAGTCCCTAATAAGGGATTTTTTTGTGTTTCTGGGTATACTTGATTTATCTAATATAATATGATTTAATTATATGTTAAAAAAGGAGGAATCATGGAAAATATGCCATTTTTGCACAATATCATTTTTTACGTGTTGTTATTGCTTTGTATGCTTGAGGGCCTTGGAAGAATATTGGGGAAAAAAGGACTTGGCGTAAAAGCGGGTAAGAAGATTATACGAGGCTTAATTAATTTATTAGCCCTTGTATTTAGAGAGGGCGGTAAGGTTCTTTTAAAATTAGCTAAATCAATTAAGTAAACCGAGCAAAAAACTCGGTTTATTTTTTTTGCTTATTTATAGAAGATGAGATTGAGTTATGATACGGGATTGAACTTTTTAGTGATAGATTTTGTATGTGCAGATTTTTTTCTTTTCCACCCTTTTCTAGAAAAGGGTGGAGCCTAAAAGTCGCGAGCAGTACAAGAATTTTAAAATTTATCATTTCGTCAAACTAAAACTTCAAAATGTTACCTATCGGTAACTTGAAGTTTTTTGACGTTTGACTTCATTCAAATTTTATAAAATTCTTATAAGTTCGCAAACAAATAACATAGTATACGTTTTATTAATAACATTATAATATAATAAGTGTTTGAGCGTGGATTTCGGTTTCGCTTTTCTCGAGTCTAAGCGATCTCGGAGTCGAATACAAGACACTCAATTCTAATTAAAAATGTTTCTCTCGTGCCCTTCGGCAAGCTCAGGGCATTCGTCTCGCTTTTATATGTAAGTGGCGGAACGCCATGAGCGAGCGAAGCGAGTCGAATGGTGGGCATGAGAGGATTTGAACCTCTGACTTTCACGATGTGAACGTGACACTCTAACCACTGAGTTACATGCCCAAGTTAATTTTGAATGATGAGTAAATTTTGAATTAAGAATTATGAATTATTTGAGTTTTTAGTAAATTTTTATAAGCTCGCAAATAAAATTCATTATAATATTATTTCATTTAATAGTTTTGGAAATTCATTTGTTTTCATATCCCCCAGTGTATAGTGACCATGATTTGGAAACTCTATTATTTTTCCACCCAATGCATTATGAAATATTTTTAAGCTCTTTTTACCATCTTCTTCTTCATCGTTTGATGTAAACATTATAATTTCTTTAACTCTTGAAACGATAGATTTATCAATATCATATTCATAAAATGTTTTATCAGCACCATCATTTCTATATGGAAGCTTCCAAGGTGCTACAAGTATAAGTTTTGGAATTTGTTTCTTTGTTTCTCCTAGATAACGAACCAAGAAAGCACATCCGCAACTATGACCTATTAAAATAGTATTTTCTGAAACGTCATATTTTTCAAGTTCTTTTTTGAATTTTTCATAATCTGGTTTCCATGGTTCTGGCATTTGAGGAGTTGAAACATTAATTTTGTTTTCAACTAATTTTTCTTTAAGCCATGGGATCCAATGCTTATCATACGTGCGAGTTTCTACATTCATTGCTTTTTCTTCATCTCCTGGACAGCCATGAATGATTATGCAATTTATATTTTTCATATATTTTTTATTAATATATTATTTATAAATTATAATACAGAATTTAATATTGGTATAATTGATATAGAATTGAGTTTTGAGACGTAATTGAATTTTTTTGAGATAGATTTTGTATGTGCAGACTTTTTTCTTTTCCACCCTTTTCTAGAAAAGGGTGGAGCCTAAAAGTCGCGAGCAGTATAAAAATTTAAAAAACTCTTCGCTTAGTCAAATCAAAATTTTTACACTCGTCATACCTATTCCTCATGAAAATTTTGTTTGCCTTCACTCGAGTTTTTAGTAAATTTTTATAAGCTCGCAGAATTGATATTTGTAATTTGATATTGATTTGACATTTGAAATTTGTAATTTTCCGCCATAGGCGGATCAGCCTTTGGCTGAGAAATTACTTTACCTCTCTTCTATTCTCTAGGGCAGAGGATAGGGTTATTTCGTCGGTGTATTCGATATCAGAGCCCATTGGAATTCCACGAGCCAGACGAGTTATTTTGATGTTCATATTTGCTAATATGTTTTTGAGGTATGTTGTAGTTGCCTCACCTTGTATGTTTGAGTCGAAAGCAAGAATTAGCTCATCTACATCATTAGTTTTTATTCTATTTATGAGCTCTTTTATAAAAAGTCTATCAGGAGTTATGCCCATTATAGGATCAATTAACCCACCCAGTATATGAAAGACGCCATTGAACTTTTTCATGTTTTCAATTGTTTCTAAATCTGTTGCAGTTGCGACAACGCAGATTATTTTTTGTAATCTTTTTTCATCAGAACATATTGAACAAGGATTTATATCAGAAAAATTATTGCAAATAGAACAAACTTTTATATCTTTAATAAGTGTGAGGGCATTTATAAATTCATCTATTTTGTTTTTTGATTTTCCAATCAAAGAAACAGCAAGGCGTTCTGCTGTTTTTGGTCCAATGCCTGGGAGAGTAATAAATTGGTCTATTAAATTTTTGAGAGATTTTGGAAACATTTATCTGGTAATAACCTCGAAGGTCCTAGGACCCTCGAGGTTGATGTTAGAATTTAAAGTCTGGCATTGTTATTTCGCCACTTTTCATTTTTTCAGCCATTATTTTTTGAAGTTTTTTAATAGCATCATTAAATGTATCGGGGATATATTTTTCTAATTCAGATTTAGCCATTCCTTCAGGAATGTTTATAGATAGAACATTTTGGTTTCCATCCATTTTGAGTTTGATCCCGTGATTTTCTATTTCAATTATTTCTTGAGATAGAGTGTTTTGCATTTGTTTTGCTTGAGAACGTAGGTCTTTGATTTGATTCAATTTTGAAAATAAAGTCATTTGTTTGTTTATCCCGCTAAGGCGTGGGTTTATCCCGCTATGCGTGGGTTTGTCCCGCTAAGGCGAGTATTATTAAATAATTAATTAAGTTCTTCCGGTATCGAATTTTTATCTCTTTCGAGAGTTTTAAAACTTACCGTGTTAAAGTCGAAATATAAATGCACAAGTCCTGTCGGTCCATTTCTGTGTTTTGCGATATGAATTTCAGCAATGTTTTTTTCTTCAGGAGTAAGATCTTCTAATCTATAATTTCTATCTGCTGCTTTTCTATAAATAAATAAAACTACGTCAGCATCTTGTTCAATACTACCGGATTCTCGCAAGTGAGCTAGTTTTGGAATAGCTGGCTTCGATTGTTCTACGGCACGAGAAAGCTGTGAAAGAGCAATAATAGGAATATTGAGTTCTCTTGCAATACTTTTTAGTCCACGAGTTATCTCAGCAACTTCTTGAACTCTATTTTCTTGACCAGACTTACTTTCCATAAGCTGTAGGTAGTCTATTATAAGCACGGAAAGATTATGTTCTAGCTTTAATCTTCTTGCCTTTGTTCGAATTTGCATTATGTTCAATATGCCAGAGTCATCTATAAATATTTTACTATCAGCAAGAGTTCCCATAGCTCTTCCAATTCTTGGAAAATCATCATGATCATCTCTATCTGATAAGCGCCCGGTTCTCATTTTCCATAGAGATACACCAGCCTCAGAACAGAGGATTCT
>CAZXFD010000006.1:0-54749 GCA_964640635.1 uncultured Gammaproteobacteria bacterium
GTAGCAGAGCTATCAAAGATCCTTAGTCCTTGGTAAGTATCACTTCTTCCAGATTTTAACCTTATGATTGGTCCGTTTGTTGCATCATAAACCTGAATTTTTATAAGCGCATCTGAGTCTGTAGTTCCTATTCCAATCGTCTTATTGGTATTCCCAGCAAATAACGTGCCTGAACCTACTGTCAAATCATTATTAACTATTAAACTACCCGTAATAGTTCCTCCTGATAATTTTAAAAATCTTGCATCTGATTCTGTTTCTGTAAAATATCTACTATCTAAGTCATAAGATGTGATGCCCGTAACATGATTTAGCGCATCAAGCGTAACATCTTGAACAACACTACCATTTGAATTATCTACGCTAGTATTGGTTCCTGGATCAGTATGAGCAACTGTAATAGATCCAGCTGCATTTGTAATAGTCACTCCAGATCCTGCGGTTAAGGTTCCTAATGTTGGGGCACCACTACCATCACCTATTAAAAGCTGCCCATTTGTAAGAACTGCCGATGCAGATATTGCGCTCGTTCCATTTCCAAATAATATTCCGCCAGACGTAAACGTTCCTGCTCCAGTTCCACCACGGGACACTGCTAAATTTGCTTCTGATGTAAGTCCAGTAGCATTTGAATTCCAAATAGCCACTTGATTAGCACTACCACTACCAGTTAATCCACCACCAGTTCCTCCTGTCATAGCTACACAAGTAATTTTTCCATTACCGTCTGTCTGTAAAGCATTTGCTCCTGTACAACTAGTGTTAATAGTAAGTGGTCCGCTTACCGTGGTTGTTGCTAATATAATATTTCCGGTTGAATAATTAATAGAAAAATCATTTGTAGAATTACCGCCACTAGATTTTCTTCTAATTACATAATTTCCACTATCATTTGAACCCATAAACCACTTCTCTTCATTCGAATTATCTTTATCACCAATTCTTATGCCTTGATATTGAGCACTAAAATCTCCCTCAAGATTTATTATAGGTCCAGAAGATGTGTTATAAACATGTAATTCGTTTTGTGGATTATTTGTTCCTATTCCAATTTTTCCAGCCTCAGTAATTCTCATTAACTCATTATCAGGAGTAGGAGTTGCTCCTGAAGTTGTATCTTTAGCAAATATTATATTTGTATCACTATCATTATAGTCATAATCCATTTTTAAATATAAATTTTTTCCGCCTAATATATGTAAATTTGCATTTGAATTATACACATTTCCACTACCAAAATAACCATTTCCGGTTGCTACAACTGAACCAGCAACATATTCACTACCGGATACATATAATTTATAAGAACTAGAAGTCGTACCTCCTATTACCACATTTCCATTTGGTCCCTGATAAATAGTAGATGTTCCCATTGTACTTGCACTATTCCATATTGGAATATAATATTGTTGACCACCGACTAAGCTTCCGCCCGCTCCACCACAAGAACCTCCATATTTACTAATTATTCCATCATTATTAGCCTGCAAACACACCACACCAGAACCACCAAGTGAAGGCGCGACTATCTCTCCATTTCTTTTAATAGTCAATCTATCGCCATCACCCCAAAATCGTAAATCATCTGAACCACTATCGTGATATATTCCCCAATGACCATTTTCTCCAGCAACACTTTGAATATCTATTTCTGCATTTTCCTTTATATTATAAACATGGAGTTGTTTGTTTGGCCTAGATGTGCCAATACCAAATTTTCCTTTATCAATTAAAGATAAAATATTGCTATTATCTAGTGTTAAGGCTGGTGCAGTGCTTTGAAAAATATATCCTCCTGCTCCCACTGAACTAGAGCTCAGTTGTAAAGTTGCATCAACACAACTAGAACCAGGTTTACATTGTTGATTTGGATAAGATCCACACAAAATATATCCGCTAGCACATTGATTACAATAACCACAAGAGTCTGTTCCTGAACAATTTGCTGGACAAGTTACTCCATTGGCACAAATTCCTGTACCACTCCAGTTTGGACAATGCGTAGGACTCATACAAGTGTTCAAACAATAATATGGATCATCTCCACTACATATAACTCCATGCCCATCGTCTCTAGCACAGGTTCCGCTACTAGCAAAAACTATGGACCCAGAAGTTAAACCAAAAAATGCAAGTGTAAAAAATATTAGTAAAAATAATTTATTCTTCATATTTATATTTTAGATAATTAATTTTTTATTTTATTTACAACATGCAAATTTATTAGAATTATTGCATTTTGTTATCATGCCTCTACCGTTTGGATAAGAAGAGGTGTACATATCCCAAACTGCACCATAAGCCGAAACTGAGGCACTTGTTCTACCGTCACAATCATTTGATGCTGCAGTATAACCAGGAGGACCACTAAAAATCCATAAAATAGTATTAGCGCTTGGCATTGTGCCACCAATAATAATAGTGTTTAACATTTCATTGGTTGTACAAACATGCGAACCTGGGTGAGCTGTATTACATAAAGCATTCGCTGCCGCATAACCACCATTACTTCCCGTAGCACTACCCGTTGTAGCACCAAAAAATTTACTAGTTGCACCAGTAGACCCACAAGTAAGTGTTCCGCTTGCATTTGTTGAAATACTAGAACAATTAGCGAGACTAGTAATATGTACTGTTCCGTCTTCTTTTATTCTAAAACGGTCTGTATCATTTGTTTCATTCATTATAACAAAAGGAGATTTACCAGTAACTGTAATAATTCTAATTCCTTCTTTATTGTTATTACCAACTATAAGTGTGGCATTATCATCTGAACTCAAAAGACTACTGGTTCCTATTGAAATTTTTGAATCTGTATTTAACAAAAAGCTACTTGGAGTCCAAGTACTTGTATTTCCATTCCATCTTAATGTTTGATTTGCTGCGCCACTTTGTATATTTCCCCCGCCTCCAGTACCAATACCACAATCAGCTGTTGAAGTTGAAATAATTCCTGTTGCATTTGCACGTAAACATCTAAAAGCGCCTGCCGTACCAGATTCTAAATTCTTTGATTGTATTTGACCGGTTAAGGCTGTAATAGTTGCTTTTCCACCAATAACTAAATCGTCTTGAATTTTTATTCTTCCACTATTGGTAGCATTTATGGTCAAATTACTAGAAGAGTCAACAGAAAATTGAACGTATTGACTTGTATCATAATTAAAATTAACCTTACCATCAAATCTTGCTGCCAATCCTGTAGTAGAATCTTTTCCATACAAACCTATTCCACCCGTACTCAAACCCATTACTCCTACACCCGTATTTGTAGCCTCCCCATATATCGCCTTCATTGTAGCAACACTTGTTTTAGCATATATAGGACTATAAGAACCAGTAACAAAATCTAAATATATACCCGTTTTATCTATTAAAATATAATTTTGACCATCTCCATTATCTACTTTTATATATTGATCTTTTATGACACCCTTAATATCATCAAATGTTGCCAGGCCATTAAATACTGAACTCCCTTGAATGTTTAAAACACTTCCATTAGATAAAACTGTAGCACTACCAATAGTAAGACCACCTGATTTAGCTTGAGATATACTTCCCTGATTTAGTGGTGGCTCAATACTACATCCTGGTGGATCACAAGTTGGTTCTTCCCATACTGCACCACGTGCATACATAGCAAGTGTTAATGAAAACAAAAAAATTAAGAAGAATACAAAAAATCTTCTACTATAAACTTTAAAAAATATATTCATATTTTTATTTACCTCGCCACGGACGAAGATTTATTTTTATTTTAGATTTATATATATATTATAGTAAAAAAATGAATATTAGGAAAGAGTAAAATGAAATTATTTGGTATAAAAAATATTATTTTTTATGATTTCTCTATGAAACCAAAAAATAACTTGAAATATATTTTTATTATTAATCTGCTAAAGGTGGAGTATCTGAATATGATGGCTGATTACCCATTAAGTATGGGTATCCATTATTTATATTATCACTTCTAGCCCAAGTAAATGTAGAATCCCATAAAGTATAACGCCACAATTGCTTCATATAAGAAGTTGGGTGACCAATACCATTACCAGGAACAGCGGTATATGGACAAGTCTCTAAGAATCTTCACATATTTGATTTGGATATGAACCACGTAAAACATAGCCACTACTACAGTGATTGCAGTAACCACAAAGATCCACACCATCACAATGCGTTGGACATACCAAAAGTGAAGCACAAACTATAGTTGCCGATATACTGTTCCAAGTTGGAGTACATTGTCCATGCCCAGGATTACAAGAACCTAAACAAAAATATTTATTCGTAGTGTCGCTACAAACGATGCCACTTGATGCTCCACCATCTGTTGGACATGATCCACTTGCTGCAAAAGCTATAGATCCAAAAAAGACAGTAAAAAATGCAAGTGTAAAAAATATTGGTAAGAATAATTTATTCTTCATATTTATATTTTAGATAATTAATATTTTATTTATACATATATATTATAGTAAAAAAACATGCATTGGGAAAGAAAAAAATTGAAAAAATATACATTAGGTGCTAAAATAAAATTATTAAGCAACATAAACTACCCAATTATACTCGCTATATTACGTAAGTATTAGCAAAATATATAATTGGACCAAAAAAAATGAATGGAAAAATAATAAAAATTATAATTATTCTAATCGTCTTGGCTCTCGTAGGAGAACTTATTTATCTTTCAATTCTCAACAAGAACAAAAAAAGTGCTGATCTAAAAATACAAACCCAACAAAACATAATAGAACAGCAACAAAACAATGGATCAATTAATCAAGAAAGTGGAAACACTAATACTAATAATACAAATACAAGTCCCGGATCCACTCCTACACCAAATAATGGCACCAAATATACGCCTCCTGAGACAAGGGTAATAACTCCTCCACCAGCACCAACAAGAAGATAATTGAAAAATTAAATAATAAAAATAATCAACAAAAATATGCCAACAATAATTTATATTGTTATTGCTATAGCAGCCATTGCAATTATATGGATTATAGCCGTTTACAATGGTCTTATAACCCTCAAAACAAGAACACAAGAAGCACTCTCAGACATCGATGTTCAACTAAAAAGAAGGTATGATCTTATTCCAAATCTCGTCGAAGCAGTAAAAGGATATATGACTCACGAAGCAGGAGTACTCACCAAAGTAACAGAGGCAAGAAATATGGCAATGAATGCCAAGTCAATGGATGAAAAATCTAGCGCTGAAAATGCACTCTCAGATACTCTAAAAAGCTTATTTGCAGTTTCTGAAAATTATCCAGATCTAAAAGCATCTACCAATTTCCTCCAACTTCAAGATGAACTTTCAGATACAGAAAATAAAATCCAAGCTTCTAGAAGATTTTACAATGGAAATGCAAGAGACTTTAATATCAAAATACTTGTTTTTCCAAACAACATAATTGCAAACATGCTAAAATTTGTAAAATTTGATTTCTTTGAAGCAAAGGAAGAAGAAAAGGAAAATGTGCAAGTGAAATTCTAGATATTTTTATACTCATATAAAACATGGGGGCCAGCGCAAAGCGCTGGCCCTTTTATGAAAACAAAAAACTAATTTTACAAATCAGTCTTCGAGCGAAACCATGAGCTTGCCGAATGGGTGGAGTCGAGAAGCTGATAAATATTAAAATCAGGTTCTCAACAAGTTCGAACACTGATTTTTTTTAAAATATCTAAATTATAAATTCAACACTCCCATCACCTCTTCTCTTCTTTTCTCTGTATCTTCAATATTTAAAACTTCTATTGTAATACGAAGCAATGGTTCGGTGTTTGAACCTCTCACATTAAACCACCAATCTGGGAACTCGACAGTGATTCCATCTATCTCATCTAATATATTTTCCCTATAGTGATTCCTTATATTATCAATCATTTTCTCCATATTATCTGCTGGGACATTGAGCTCACTAGATCTGTGCCAATGTCTATTTTCATCTATAAAATCAGACAATCTAAAACCATCTTCTGAAATTGCTTGCAAAATAATGAGAAATGAAATATATCCTGAATCGGAATAATAATTTTTTTCATATGAAAAATGTGCTGAAACCTCTCCACCCATAACTCCTCCATCAATTTTCATGTGTGTTCCCATATTTACATAACCAACTTCTGATCTTATTGCGCGTCCACCATTTTTCTCTACAAATTCTTTTACATTTTTTGAACAAATCAAATTGTATACAATTCCAGCGCCTGGATTTTTTTGAAGTAGCTGTTTTGCAAGAACCAATATCACTTCATCTCCTGGCAAAAACTTTCCCTCATCATCAACTAAGAAAACTCTATCTGAATCTGCGTCATAAATAAATCCAATATCCGCCTTAGTTTCTAATACTTTTTCTGATAATTTTTGACTTGCTCCATCTCCTAATGGATTAGGATTTCTATTTGGAAAATTGCCATCTGGTTGAAAAAATAATGGAACAAGCTCTATCTGTGGTAATTTTTCAATAATCTTTGGAATCATAATTCCTGCCATTCCATTTCCAGAGTCTACTACAATTTTTAATTTTTTTATTTTTTCTATATCAACAAAAGAAAATATATGATTTAAATATTCTTGCCATATATCTATAGACTCTATCGACCCCGCACAATCATCGAAATTTGTCATCTGATCTCTATGAGCCCACAAGTCACTTCCGCGAACCCAGTTAACACCACTTGAAATCATTTTAAAGCCACCGTAAGCTCCTGGATTATGAGATGCTGTAACCATTATTCCACCATCATAATCAAATTTACCAACTGCAAAATAAATTACATCCACTGATACGAGTCCTGCATCATAGACATGCACCCCTTTTGAAATCATTGCTTCACAAATTGCGCGACTCAAACTATTTGAAGAATTTCTTATGTCACGTGCAACAAAAATTTTCATATTTTCTGGTTTTTTTCTAGTTCGCTTTGAAAGAATTGATAAAAATATAAGTCCTATCTCACGAGCTGAGCTCTCATCAAGCTCGTCTGGATATACCCCTCTTATATCGTATGATTTAAAAATTTGTTTCTGTAATTCCATAAATTTATTTTTAAATAATAAAATTTATATTAAAATATTCAATCCTATTAACCTATTAATCTAATATACTATTAATTTTTGATGAATCTCACTATCTCCCTATATACTTTCTGATCATCGCGTTTATAAATAAGTGTCTTTCTTTTTCCTAAATATTTTTCTTCTACTAAATTATCTAGTCTAAATCCGCATTTTTCTATTTTCTCTAGCACATCAAGATATAATAATTTTGTCTGATGAACAAAAACAGGGATAGACATGACAACAACAGATTTTTCCTCTAGTATCTTCGCGAATACTTCAAATGATTTTACATAAAGCTCTTCCAATACAATAATTTGTTTTTGGATAAATTGAGTAGACTCATTGCCTCGTAGTGCCTTGCCTAGATACCCTTCGCTTACGATACAATCAATTCCTTCTATTGCAATTCTTGGCGGAAGCGATAATACATCTGACTCAAATACTTCATAATCTAATTTTTTATCAAAAGTATTTTCATACCATGCTAAATTTTCATTACTATCTGATACAGCGCGAGGCAAAATATCTGAACCAATTATTTTGCTAAATCCAAGCTCTCCTGCCATAAGAAGTATTGTGCCTGATCCACAAAATGGATCATACACAACTCCACGACAAAGTGATAAATTAAGCATCATTTGAGCTAGCTTTGGGGGCATCATGCCTGACTGCGAGTCAACACGTGGTCTTTTGTAATCAATGCGCCCAAATCTTTCAAAGTCTTGTATTGCAACTGTTTTGAAACAATAAATATTTTCTCCAAACGCTAACACCTGCATATCCAAACCAGAACTAGAAATTAATTTTTCCTTTGAAACTATTACAGCGCTCAAGTCTTTATTTTTAGAAATGACTATTCTTATTTTAATGTTGTTTTCTAATAATGATTTTTTTATTCTCATTTGCTCCTTGACTAGAAAAGAATACATTTTTGATGGAGTCCTATAAAAACTAAAGCCTATTTTTATTTTTTTTGAAGTATCTAAATTGTTATTAATATATTTCAATATTTCTGACTTAAAAACATCTCCATAACTAAGGCTAGTAAGCTCAAATTCAAGCTTTCCAATTTTTATAACCCCACCAAGATTTATCATTGCAAGACTAGGATCAAAATTATCGCCAAGATTACATATTAAAAACTCGTCTTCAAATGAAATAATTTCATATTTAATATTTTGCAACCTAAAAAAACTTATTATCTCCGCGCTAGATATTTTTGAAGAATGCCCAAGTATAAAAGAATAAATATTTTTCATAAAAATTATATTTGTAATCTAGACAATACAAAAGAAACCAAAAAACCAAGTATTGTAAGAGACGCGATAATATATCCGCCCTCCTCATATGCCTCTGGAATCATTGAATCAGCGAGCATTGCCAAAATTGCCCCCGCTGCAAATGATTCTATAAAACCTATCATATTTGAACTAATATCATTTAAAAATAAGTAGCTAAGTATTACTGTAACAAAACTGATTAGAGCAACGAGAGACCATGCAGCAACTATTCTTGTTTTTGAAAAACCTTCTTTTTTAAGACCAGCTACTGATGATATGCTTTCTGGAAAATTTGATAAAAATATTGCAATCATCATAAGAAAACCATTTCCACCACCTGCAAAAAGAGCAACTCCAAGAGCCATTGACTCAGGTATTCCGTCTAGCATTGCGCCCAATATCATGAGTTTTCCATTTGAGTTCTTTCTTGCTATGTGAGTTTTGATATATTTATGTTCTCTTCCACCAAAATGATATAGCAAATAATTTCCAAAAATAAACATAAATCCACCCGCCAAAAATCCAACAATAATTGCATCAAACCCACCCTTCGTAAATGCTTCTTCCATAAGGCCAAAAGTAAGGGCGCAGATAAGCACTCCAGAGCCAAAAGCCATGAAAGCAGCTATGAGCTTGTGTCTAAATTTCAGATATACACACAAAACAGCCCCAAAAATAAGGCCAAACCCAACAATAAATGCATATAATAGAACTTGGTTCATAAAAAGATTATAGCACAAATAAAAAAGGCACGGAAATAAACATTTTTACAAAATAAAAAGCGGCTATATAAAAACCGCTTTAATTTTTTGATAACAAAAACCCTATTGCCCCAGACAATGTAGCTATAAATATAAAATTAAATATATCTACAAGGCTGATATTAGAAAAGATTATAAATATGGGTATTATTATAATAAGAAACATTAATGATTTTATTTTCTTAAATATATAGCCAAGCCATATACCGAAAAAACAAAATACAAATACATCAAAAATAATAATACGCATTATATTTTCTACACCATACTTATCGTAAATACTTTCTGGCATTAAAAATCCCACAACAAGCAAAAGTCCCGATACACAAAGCACAGACAAGCCTATTGATTTGCAAAAAAGATAAAAATACCTCATTTAATCCTCCAATATTAATATCGAATATTAAACCACTTTAAGAATAAAGTCAAATATTGACTATTTATATAGAAGTTATAAAATAAAAAAGTCTTAAACATCTAAATGAAAAGCGATGTCTAAAATATTATCCTCGACCTCTTTAGGTCTAAATTCATTTTTGGTAGAAGTAGAAGCAGACATTCAAAGGTCTTTGCCTCGTTTTACTATTGTCGGCCTTACTGATACCCAAATTCAAGAGTCCAAAGAAAGAGTAAAGGCTGCAATTATGAACAGCAACCTTGAATATCCAAAAGGAGCTATTGTGGTAAATCTTGCTCCAGCAGACCTCAAGAAAATAGGCAATCATTTTGACCTGCCAATAGCACTTGCAATACTTCAAGAAAAAAATATTATTCCAAACTCTGGGGAAATTTTCAAAAATTCTATTTTTGTAGGAGAACTTGCTTTTGACGGAAGCCTAAGACGCATAAATAATATTATTTCAATTTGTATATATGCCAAAGAGAATAATTACAAAAACATATATCTACCAATAGATAATGCAAGTGAGGCAAGTGTTATAAAAGACATAAATATTTATCCAATTTCAAATTTGTCTGAAATTATAAAACATTTAAAAGGCAAAACAAAAATAGAAAAGTTTATTAATAATGAAAAAATTATTAGCGACGAAATAGAACTTGATAATTATGACTTCTGTCTTATTCGTGGACAAGAAAGTGCAAAAAGAGCTGTGATAGTGGCTTGTGCAGGAAGTCATAATATTTCTATGATAGGAGTTCCTGGATCTGGAAAAACATTTATCGCAAAATCTATTCCCAGTATTCTTCCCGATCTAAACGAAAAAGAAGTTCTTGAGGTTAGTCGTATATATAGCTCAATAGGATTATTAAACAAAAATAAACCACTGATTACAAAAAGACCTTTTCGCTCACCTCATCACTCATCCTCTCTTGTATCTCTAATCGGCGGAGGGGGAATACCTAGACCAGGAGAAGTATCACTTTCTCATAGAGGAGTTTTGTTTCTCGACGAGCTTCCTGAGTTTCCAAAAAAGAATTTAGAAACGCTCCGTCAGCCACTTGAAGACGGCAGTATTATAATAGCTCGTGCACAAATAACACTTGAGTTTCCTTCAAAATTTATGCTTGTCACAGCACAAAATCCTTGTCCTTGTGGATTTTTTGGAGATGAAAGAAAACAATGCACCTGCACAAATTCTCAAATAAAATTGTATCAACAAAAAATTTCTGGTCCACTACTCGATAGAATAGATATTCATCTAACAGTAAATCGGGTAAAACATGATGAACTTGAAAAAATAAATGAAAACACAGGCGCTGTAAAAAAACAAATAATAGAAGCTCGCGAAATTCAGAAACAAAGATTTCTATCAGACGGAATCATTACAAATTCAGAAATGAATTTAAGACTTATAAAAAAATACTGCCAAATCCCAGATGGGGCAAGAAAATTACTTTCTATCGCAGTAGAAAAATATAATCTATCGGCTCGTGGATATTTTAGAGTTTTAAAGGTATCAAGAACAATAGCTGATCTAGAAAATAGTGAAAATATAAAATTGGAACACATTGCGGAAGCATTGCAGTATAGGAAAATTGAATAATAATCTAAATTTCAAATATCAAATTACAAATTTCCAATCAAAACATAATGACAAAAATCAAATTTCAAAAAAATAACTAATAAAAATATGGGAAAAGAATTTAATCTTGCAAATAGAACATATATCTTCTCTAAAGAATGCATATCATTTGCAAAATCAATAACAGACAATCTAATAAATCACAACTTAATATATCAATTCATAAAATCATCAACAAGTATTGGTGCAAATTATATGGAAGCGGATTGTGCTGAATCCAGAAAAGACTTTATGCATAAAATTGGTATTTGCAAAAAAGAATCAAAAGAAACAACTTATTGGCTAAAAATAATTGGAGATGCAAATCCAGATAAACTTGAAATCTGCCAAAAACTCTGGAAAGAATCTCATGAATTAACGCTAATATTCTCTACTATTACGAAAAATAAATAAATCACAAATCTTATTTACATTTGTCATTTAAACTTAAGTATTGATTTGACATTGGAAATTGGAAATTTGTAATTAAAAAAATCCCGGCCGAAGGGATTTTTTCAAATTTTGATAAACCTATTTAAGCTGTATAATGAACAATTCTTGCCCTATTTCTCATAAGAAATTGAAATCTTTTTTGATATGATCTCCTTTTCAAAAGAAACTGTTTCATTTTTGTCATAAATTTGTTATTATTTAGTTAGAGAGAGACAGATATGTTTATTAGAAATAATAAGTATATCTGTTTTTTTATTGAAATAAACTTAATTGATCCATGTTTTTTCCTTTCTGTATCTTTGAGTAACAAAGACTTTAATTTATTAAACTTGTCCCACTTAGTGGGATAAATCAAAAATGTGATTTACTTTTCCCGCTATAAAAACCTCGTCGTCTCTATGAAGCACGATTGGTCTGTGCTTTGGATTACTAGAGTTGGGCTGTAAATATATTGCATCAGCACGCTTGAAAAATTTCTTTATGGTGCCACAGCCATTTACAATGGCTAGTATATTTTCTCCATTTCTTGGCTCGCTATTTTCTTTTTTTATTAAAACTAAATTTTTGTCTTTGATATTTTCCTTATTCATACTATCTCCGTGTGCACGCACAAAAAAATAATCCTCTTTCTTGCCTTTTATAAATCCAGATGAAACTTGCATGTAATCTTCTATATAATCATCTGCAATGCTAAGTGGCTCTCCACAATCAGCAACTCCCATAATTGGAATATCAAATACGTCTAAAATCTTTTGAACCAAACCCTTGTTCTTATTCTTTTCTATTTTTTTGACCTCTTTTGGCACATTCTTACTATACTTAATATAATGGGCTTGATTTGCCTTGCCTATTAACATGATTTTATTATCGCTAACAAGCTCTTGTATAAAACGATTTATGTATGCTCGCGAGAAACCAGTGGCGCTAGTAATCTCAGAAGTATTTACTGTGCCATTTTTATTTATCTTTTCTAATATAAGTGTTTTTATGTCCATGTGGATAAGTTAGTTAATTTATTGTTTACAACTTTAGTATACACCTACTACAAAAAGTCGTCAACTAAGCTGTCAACAAGATCAAACCTCAACCTTGAGGGTTGGCGACCCTATGGGTCAATGTTATAATACCTTTATGAAAATACTATCTTGGAATGTAAATGGAATAAGGGCGATTATGAAAAAAGGGTTTCTTGATTTTTTGAAAAAAGAAAATCCGGATATTTTGTGTTTGCAAGAAATAAAAATAGACGACAACGCAAGAAACAAAGAAATTTTTGATTTTAAAAATTATGATGAATTTTGGAACAGTGCAGATCGACCTGGATATAGCGGAACAATGATGCTAATAAAAAACTCTTTGCTAAAAGATGTTGTTTCTAAAAAAATATATCCCCACGATGAGGGACGAGTTCAAATTTTAGAATTAAAAAAGTTTTTTCTTGTAAATGTTTATTTTCCAAATTCAAAAGATGACTTGTCTCGCATTGATTACAAAATAAAATTTAATAACCATTTGCTTACTCATATCAAAAAATTAGAAAAGAAAAAACCTGTTATTATTTGCGGGGATTATAATGTGGCACACAATGAAATTGATCTTGCTAGACCACGTGAAAACGAGGGATCTGCTGGCTTTACACAAGAAGAGAGAAATTGGATGAGCAAATTTCTAAAATCTGGATTTGTAGATACATTTCGAGAACTAAATCCAAAAAAAATTCAATATTCTTGGTGGAGTTTTCGTGCAGGAGCAAGAACTAGAAACGTGGGCTGGAGAATTGATTATTTTTGTGTATCTAAGAAATTTATGAAAAATGTGAAACATGCTTATATACTAGATAAAATATTGGGATCAGATCATGCGCCAGTAGGAATAGATATTTCAAATTCTAAATTATAAATCAGAAATTCGAAACAAGCATAAAATTCTAAAAATTCAAATTTCAAACCCCGCCCTTAGCGATAATTGTGGTTTTTTTAAATAAAAAATCTATCTCTCACCCTCAGGGTGGCAAAATCAATATGATTACCTTATATAAGTCAATATTTAGCAATTTTACAAACACTTCAACACCCTGATTAAACAAACAAAAAACAGCCTCAAGTGCTGCATTCTCTAAATCCTAAACCCTAAACACTAAATACTGCCCATATAAACAGAAAAACCTCCCACTTGAGGTCCTATTTTTGTTTGTTTTAGACCCGGGGAGGTTTCACTCCCTTAGTCTCAAGCTCCAGCCGAATTCTTTATGATTCAGCAAAAAACTATTTTGAGGCAGAGAGAGCATTACTCGAACTCTTCTCTTAACCCAATAATTCCTAAGTAAGATTCTTGCAAACAATTTACAATTTATGTTTTTCCTCATCTTATTTGACAGGGAACAAACTTTTTGTTTTAATTTTGTTTTTGTTTTTTAATTGCAAGACTCTTTTGATTCCTAGGGGGAATTGAGTCAAAATTTTATAGATTTTTAATGTTCTACTGAACTCTATAATATAAGTATAGCATATCTTTGACTTTGAGTCAATATCATTTCATGGCTTAAATAAAGGATTATCTTGATTTCTAGATTTTTGTCAAGAAATATGATCTCTGTGGATAAAGTTTGATACGATTAGTTATACACAAGTTGTGCACATGGTTAATCATAAGCGTAAATACTGATTACATATTAGATATCAGACACCTAAAATAACATAGAATACTTGACTTTTATAGATAAATATGATAAGATATAATGTTCAATAAAAAGACATCTGGGAGGATGAAATGAATATTCATACCATTATCACACATATCCGTCCACATCTGGACGAGATTGTTGCTATTTGGTTGTTGAGATTATTTGGAGAGTCGCTGTTTCCAGGCGTAAAAACCTCCAAAATCGTCTACTGGAACACTGGTGGTCATGCACCGGATGGCAGAAGTGCCGAAGACTGGGAAGCAGAAGGATATTTGCTCATAGGAATTGGCAAAGGCCGATTTGATGAACACAGTTCATCAGAAGAAGCCACTGAGCGTCAAAAGGACGAATGTTCTGCAACTCTTGTTGCAAAAGCACTGGGCGTGAATCAAATGTCAGAATTGGCACAGATTCTCAAATATACCCTGAATAATGATACAAAAGGATCTTCAACACCTTTTGATATAGCAACCATAGCTAAACATTTAGGATCTCAATATCCCAATAACCCAGAGATTGCTATTCAATGGACAATTATTTCTCTTAATGCAAAATATGCCGAGCAATGTGAGTTTTTCAGTGCAAAATCTGACTTTGAACAGATGACCATAGAAACAATCACTGGTCCTTACAATAAAGATTTAGTGTTTGCATATGGCTCATCAGACAATGAGGGTCTCAACAAATATGCTCGATCTCCTTATGGTTGCAATGCAGATGTAGTTGCAATCAAAAGATCAAGTGGCAATGTCCAAATTTTCTTTAATCAGAAAAAAGGACTCAAGCCTATTGACTTGATTAAAATCCTTAGAACTAAGGAACAAATTGCAGATGGTAAGATCCAAGTGTCAAACTGGAATGACCTTGGCAAATATGGCAATGCCTATCCAGAAGATGCTTGGTACTTGATGGCAAATGTAGAAACCATCCTCAACAGTTCTGCAACCGCCATAAAACCGCCAACAAAACTATCCCTTGAAGAGGTGGTCTGGTCAGTCAAGGTTGGCTTGAACCCAAACTGCTTTGAAGAAAGCAACGAAGAAAATTGTCTCCAGGGTAAGTGCTCTGGAACTAAATGTCCGTTCTATCAGTACGGACTTTCCCGGTGCAGAAATTGCACTAAATAAAAAAACTCATAAAAGCCCTATCGGACAATCATTCGATAGGGCTCTTTATTTTGCAAAAATAATATTATTCTCTTAGTTCAAAATAGCCATTTAGATAAGCATCTTTACTATAATTCACTCCGTAAAGAGTATTATATTTGTTTGAAAAACTGTTTAAAAAGTTGAAATATTCTTTTTTATTAGCCACATTTATCAAAAAGGACTCTGTCATATTAGAATTTTGCAATAAAAACTTATTTGCATCTTCTTTATTTCCACAAAAATAAGTCACCTTTTCTTTTTTGTTGGATAAAACTGCATAATCATTACATTGACCTAAGAAAAATCCTCCATCTTGATTATAAGTTCTCCATTTTATAGATGCCTCCTCTTTTGTAGTCAGTGTAATAGATTTTGGATTTGCATAAAGTTCTGTAGCGCTTGTCCCGTCGGGAAGTTTCATACTTCTTTTCTGAGGATTGAATTTTGACAGAATACTTTGATAAAGATAATCTAGTTTTTCTAAGTCATATGAGACAACAACGATGTCTCCATTATTATAAAAAGCTGATGCAAAAAGATTCGACGTAGAAGAAAATTCTTTTCTCAAATCAATATTATATGGAATTTCTATTTTTGATCCAATAAACTTTTCGAAACTATCATTTATAAATATTTCCTTATCATTTTTAAGCCCTACATTATTATAGTAAAAAACCATATCCTTTGAATTTACATTATCTCCAAAGACAAAATATTTTTTTTCATCTTTATTTGAAAAAGCAAATTTTATAGAATCATCTTGAAAATCTATATTAAAAAACAAATCTTTATTATCACCCAAGTATAAGCTGTTAATTGTCGGCGCAAATTTATAAATCCAGCTATTGCTTCCTGCGATATCCTTGTAGTCATTTATTCTGATACTTATAGAGGATTTTGAATTAAGATAGTTGTCAGAAACTATTTGCGAGCTCTTCTTTAGATCTACTTTGTAATTTAGCTTATTTTGTTGAATTATTGACTTGAGATAGTCCATGTTATTACTTACAAAAACAGAATAACCTCCGGGATATACAACAAAAATCTTTTTATCTTTTGTGGGCAATATATTATTTTCTGGAAAATCACTTATTTCATATATCACCTTATCATTGAATTTTTCAATCTCATTGTGTTTAAACTTTTTCTTCAAAAGACTTAGATTTGAATAATTGAATAAAAGTGCTTGAGTATTTGCATCTTTTTCAATCCAATAAACATTTTTGCCATATGTAGATAAAAATATATTTACCTCTTTTTTATCTTTGGCAAAAGATTTTGAAAGATATGACTTGATATCGTCTACGGCTTTAAGTCCATATCTATTTTTGTATATAATTTTATCTGCACTTTCAATCTTCAAAATAATTTTTGTTTCTTTTGGAATAGACTCATCAAGACTCATGTTGAGATATGAAACAAAATGACATCTTTTCACAACAAAGACACATGCAAAAAACAAAAAAAGAGAAATTAAAGCAAGTCTAATAAGTCTATGCATATTAATTTCTCTTTTTTGTTTTTGCCAATGAAATTCTGGATTGAAGGTCATTTATAAAAATGATTAAAATCTTCTTCTTGGGCCTCTATCTCCCCCGTCAAATCTATTGTTTTGTCTTGGTGCTCTATAATTATCATCTGGATTATACCCTGGTAAAAGTGCTTTAGCAGACAATTCTATTCTACCCTTTTCATTATCAATACCGGTAACTTTTACTTTCATAATATCTCCTACTTTTACAAAATCAGAAACTCTTTCAACTCTTTCATTTCTAAGTTGAGATACGTGAACCATTCCATCTTTACCTGGTAAAATTTCTACAATAGCACCTATTTCACCACCGCGTTGATCTTTGATAATTTGAGTTACAACACCTTCATATATTTCACCTATTTCTATTTTCTTTGTAAGGTTGTGAATAAATTCAAGTGCTTTTTCTCCACCCTCTTGATTTACTGAGGTAATAAACAATGTTCCATCTTGTTCTATGTCTATTTGAACATTGAAAGTTTCAGAAATCTTGTTGATGACTTTTCCACCGGCACCGATAACTTCTCTAATTTGTTCTGGATCAATTTTGATAGTAATAACTCTTGGTGCATAAGGAGAAAGTTCTTTTCTTGACTCACTAATTGTCTTTTGCATAACTTCAAGAATTTGTAGTCTTGCAATCTTTGCCTTATCTAGCGTTTCTTTGATTTGTGCCAAATTAATTCCACCTAGTTTTATATCAAGCTGAATTGCTGTAATTCCTTCGCTTGTTCCTGCAACTTTGAAATCCATATCACCACTATGATCTTCTACTCCCTGAATATCGGTAAGAATTACATAATCTTTTTTGTCTTCACTTGTGATAAGTCCCATTGCAATACCAGCCACTGGACGTTTTATAGGAACACCAGCATCCATAAGAGCAAGTGTTGATCCGCAAGCAGATGCTTGAGATGAAGATCCATTTGAACCCAATACTTCTGATACAACTCTTATTGTATATGGGAATTCTTCTTTGGTGGGTATAACTGGAAGCAATGCATTTTCAGCAAGAGCACCATGACCTATTTCTCTTCTGGATGTTCCTCTTTTTGCACTAACTTCTCCAACTGAAAATCCAGGAAAATTGTAATGATGCATATATCTTTTTTTGCCTTCATTTTCCATGCCATCTATTGATTGTTCTTCTCCCGGAGCTCCAAGGGTAACGATAGACAATACCTGAGTTTCACCTCTTTGAAATAATCCTGTTCCATGTGTTCTTTCAAACAATCCTACTTCACATGATAAATCTCTGATTTGATCAACGCCACGTCTATCTGGTCTAATTTTGTCTTTTAGAATCATTTCTCTTGCCTTTTCTGTGAGTTTTTCGTCTAACCTTCTCATGCCAAAGGCGCGAGCATCTTTTGAAACATCATTATCACCCTTTAATATTTCATTTAATTCTGCTGTAAGACGTTTGATATTTTCTTTTGTCTTTGCTTTGTCTGCATCATAAATATTTTTTACATCTTTGTCTTTGAAAAATTCTTCTATCTTTGAATCAATCATTGCTCTAAGATCTAAATCTTCTTGAGATAGACTTCCAATATCATCAATTTTTTCTACTCCAATCTCTTTTTGGATATCACCTACAAAAGAAATTAATTTATTTATGTGTTTTGATGCAAATTCAATTGCTTCAAATACCTCAGCTTCTTGAGCCTCACCACATCTTGCTTCTATCATGTCAATTCCGTGTGGTGTTCCTGTAACAAATAAGTCAAAATCGCTTTTTTCTTTTGCTGTTACGGTAGGACAAAGAACTAGTTCTCCATTTATCTTTCCTACTCCAAAACCAGCGACAGGACCATCCCATTTAATAGGTGAAATAGAGAGTGCTATTGATGCACCCAAAAGAGCTACAAAACATGGATCATTTTCTCCATCATATTCAAGCACCGTTGTAACTACCTGAACATCTCTTCTAAATGTTTCGTCAAAAAGTGGTCTAATAGATCTATCTATTACACGGCCAGTTAAAATAGCATCTTCTGTTGGCTGACCTTCTCTTTTTATCCATTTTGAACCCTTAATTTTTCCAGCTGCGTATAATTTTTCATCATAGTCAACCATAAGTGGAAAATAATCAACTCCATCGCGCTGTTCTCCAAGAACTGCTGTCACTAAAACTGATGTAGCTCCATATCTGACAAGACAGCTTGCTGTTGCCTGCTGTGCAAATTTTCCTATTTCAACAGAGATCTTTCTTCCAGCGAAATCCATTGAATATTGTTTTGTTTGTTTCATAATTTTTTATATCTACACCCACGGCATAGATTTTTTCCCAATAATATGGGCTTTTTTAATTTTTACTAACCACGTCAAAGAGAATTTATTCTTTTATTTCTTCTAAATCTTCTTCAACATTTTCTTCTAGTTCTTTTTCTACGTCTTCATTGATTTTTTCAATAACTTCGTTAGCCATGTCAGCTGTTCTTGTTATTTTGATAGTTAATTTCTTAACAATCTTATCAAAACTTTCTGGATTATCTCTTTCTAGATATCTCAAAAGTTTTCTTCTTTGATTTAACTTTTTTACCAAACCACGACGTGATGAAAAATCTTTTTTATGAATTTTCAAATGCTCTGTAAGGTCTTTTATCTCCTCTGTTAAAATCGCTATTTGTACCTCAGAAGAACCCGTATCATTTGTATGGGTTTTGAATTTTTTGATAATAGCGTCCTTTGTTTTTTTGTCTAACATAGTGTTAGTCCTTTCTTCGCTTACCAAGTTTTGGTTCGGACAAACCAATTACCGAGTAAACGTAATTAGTTAGTTTTTAGATTTTAGAATTTAGTATTTAACACCTAGTGTAAATGCTAAAATCTAGAAACTACTTTAGGCATTAAGACTATAAAAATATATCATTTTATATTACAAAAGTCAATATTATATAGTAAAATCAATACGAACCACAATACGTTGACTTATTATAAAAAAATGCTATACTATTTCTATTGTGCCGCTATCGTCTAGTGGTTAGGACGTCAGGTTTTCATCCTGGTAACCGGGGTTCGATTCCCCGTAGCGGTACCAAGCAGTCATTTGGCTGTTTTTTTATTTTAAAAAAATAAAAAGCCCCGAAACGATTAATCTGTCTCGGGACAAGTCTAGATGAGTTAATATTATTGGGGTTTTTATCTCTCTTTCAGTACATATGTACCGTCTGAGAAGATTTTAATCTTCCATTCATACCTAAGGCACATTGATGAGTAATAATTCTCCTGAAGTGCGGGCCAGAAATCTGGGTTAAAATACCAATGACCTACCTGACGATAATCACTTGGCCACCTTTCATTGTTATAAATAGCAAAGTTAAAATCTAACCACTTATCAAAAGGTGGGTTTTCGTCTATTAACAAAGGATTATTCACGTATCCATCAGTTTGACCACGATACATAAGATGCTCGGTATCATAAGCTACGAATCTGTCCTGAAAATAGATCCCTCCATCATAATCCTTGATTTGATATCCGGCACTATTATTGGAATCGTTTTTAAATAGGATTGATAGGCTATCCCCCAAATTCACAGTCATTAAATAACCGTCTGGTAGCTGAATCAAGGGTTCTGGCTTAGTCATGTTTGAGCATCCAAACATAATCATCGTAATAATGAATATGCTTGTCATTATAAATGTTCTCATTTGATACCTCCATGTATTTATTTGATACTGCTAATATAACACAAAAAAATCTATATGTAAAGCTTTTTTATATTGCCCTAAGTTGAAAATAATGACTATAATTGATACTATTTAATGGTAATTATTATTCAATAAACAATGAAATTAAACTTCGGATTCAAATTAGCTATTTTATGGGTAATTGTCATAAACTGCATGATGTTTTTTTTATATCATCGCACGGAAGTCTCTGATAATTGGCAAGAATTTCCATCTATTACTGCTAAGACATGGGCTATTTCAAAAGAAAAATCTTTATTGCCCTACCCAGCTTATTGGGATGGTAACTGGTATTTGAGCATATCAAAAAATGGATATTTTATTAAGCCAGGAGCAGAATCCAATGTCGTGTTTTTTCCTCTTTATCCTCTCACTGTTAAAGTGGTAAAAACCATAACCACCCTGCCATGGAAAACAGCTGGTATGCTTGTTAGTATTATAGCTATTATATTAACTGTTAGCGTCTTATACAAAGAAATAAAAGAGCAGTGGGACGAAGATACGGCTAGAAGATCGCTGTTTTATATGCTTATTTTTCCATCCGCTTTCTTTTTCTCTATAGTATATACAGAGGCATTGTTTATATTACTGGCTGTTTTATGTTTTTATAATTTACGAAAAGAAAAGTGGTGGTTAGCAGGATTAATGGCGGCACTTGCAACACTAACCAAGACAATGGGAATTATCCTTTTACCAATAGGTCTTTTGGCATATATACTAAAATATCGCAAAGTCCGAGCAAATATTTTATGGTTAATGCTGCCAATAGTTTCACTTGGCGCATGGATGATATATTGTCATTATCAATTAGGAGATTTTTTATCTTTCGTTCACGGACAACAATTTTTTCATCGTCCAGTGGGAGGATTTAATTGGGGCAATTTATGGTCAGCACCAACCATTGGAGACAAAGTTACTATGTTTATAGATAGCCTTAGTGGACTACTAGCCCTTGCTACTGGAATAATTTTGTTGTTTTGGAAAAAGTTTACATACGGTCTATATGTTATACTAGGGACGTTAATACCAATAGCCTCAGGCACATGGCAAAGCATGAATAGATATGTATTGGTATTATTTCCTATGTTTATAGTTTTAGCTATTTTTGGTAAACGCTATATCTGGATTCATTATTTCTACCTTATGGTAATGCCGATGCTCTTAGCAATGCATATAATTCAATTTGTACACTTTGCTTGGGCTGGATAAATTCCAAAAACAACTCCTTGCGTTGAAAATAATATATATAGCTGATATCATTTAATAATAATTATTATCTATTCATCAATGAAACTTTCAATAATCGTGCCTTTTTATAATGAATCTTCAAGGCTGCCCGGATCAATTGGGCAAATTTTGCAATATCTAGAAAACCAAACACATGACTGGGAACTAATTCTAGTAGATGACGGATCACAAGATAATTCAAAAGAATACTTAAGTGAATTTTTAAAAGATACTAGAATCAAGTTGCTAATTCATGAAAAAAATTCTGGCAAAGGATTTGCTGTAAGAACAGGCGTATTGTCGTCTTATGGAGATATTATTTTGTTTTCAGATGCTGATCTATCAACCCCAATTAATGAACTAGAAAAATTACTTGATGCAATAAATTCAGGATACAAAATAGCAATAGGTTCTCGTGATATCTCGGGAAGTCATATTACCAAAAAACAGCCACTCTTAAGACGTTTACTTGGTAAATCTGCAAGGGTAATGATAAGAGGAGTTCTTCAAATGCCTTATCTTGATACTCAATGTGGGTTTAAAATGTTTGAGTCCAGTGTAGCAAAAAAATACTTTGAAAGCATGAAAACAAAAAGATGGAGTTTTGACTATGAAATTTTATACCGTGCCAAAAAAGATGGAATTATTGCAAAAGAAGTCCCCGTTTACTGGCACGATGACACAAAATCAAAAATAAATATCCTAAATGATTATATAAATTGTTTTATAGATCTTATAAAAATTAGACTTCAAAAATAAAATGCCCGAACTAAGTATGCAAGTTTTACAAATACTGGCGCTATCTAAAATAATCTTTTTTATTTTTTCTATATCATCTTTAATAATCTTATTACTAAAAAAACCAAAAATATGGATGGTGTGGATTGTGCTTATGTTGATCCCTATTTTTTATTGTATTGTAAGCTGGCCTCTTCAGACAATGTTCTGGGGCACCAATGGAGATGAAGTTTTTATAGCTTCTTTTTTTGGAAAAGTCCTAAATGGAAATATGTTTCATGATTTTTATTATGATTTTTTACCACCATTTTATCCACCGCTATACTTTTGGGTGGTAGGACTAATTTCCAAAACAATGACGGCAAATGCTATTTCTGCCGCAAAAATAGGATCATTTTTGACTTTATTTTCATGGTTTTCTATACCAATATTAATTTCTTACTTTAGAAGAAAAAAGCCCTTGGAAGAAAAAGTTGAAATAACTGACTCTAGTTGGTTTTTTGTTATATACTCTATGACGCTTTTTTTATTATTGGGTTTTTTTGATTCCATAATAACAAAACCATATGAAACATTGTCTGCGCTGCTTTGTATAATATTAGTGGGATTTATTGCAAAAAATTTCAATAAAAAATGGAGTTTAAAAAATTATATAACTTTTGGAGTATTTGGCGCAATATTATTTATGACATATTATTTTTGGTGGTTTATTTTAATTCCTTCTCTATTTTTACTTGCATTAATATCTAGAAATAAAATATCCAGCGTTACAAAAATAATTGTTGTTGGAATTATTATGCTAATACTATCCTCTATTTATCTTGTTCCTCTAATATTATCATTTATAAAATACGGCATAGAAAATTGGCAAGCTGTATATTTTGTGCCAACTGATATAAATTCTTTTATTCCTTGGGATACGATAAACCTAAAAACCCCTCTATTTATAATGGGCGCTTTAAGTCTTATTGTATTTTTTAAAAAAAATATATTCATCAAATCATCTGCAATAATCCTATTTTTCTGTTATATATACCAACTCCTTAATATAATAATATTTGCATTTGATAAAAAACCATTTCAATCTTCAAAACCATTTTTATTTCTTGGATCAGCCTCTATTGCTATTGGATTAAGCTATTTGATAATATACATTTACTCTTTTATAAAAAATAAATCGGGTTATAAATATGCTCGTATATTCTGTATTGCTATATTTTTATATACTCTGCCACTATGGCCATTTGCAAAAGCAATTGAAGATCCTGTCATAATCGAGATATTACAAAAAAGTCTAATAGTTCCTCGAGAAAAAATGTTGTCTGAGAAAATAAAACAATCCCTGCCCAACTTCAAAGATTACACGTGGCTATCCTCTGGAGCTCCAGTTATTAATGCATATATACCTCTTAATTACTATATTGCTCATAGCCCTCATTTTTCTCATCAATCCTCTATATATTCAAAAAGACTGGAAATGATAAAAAAAATGAGTCTAGCAAAAACAGCACAAGAGTTTGTGAATCTTGCAGATAGCGGATATCCAGAAAAAATTAACGCTTTGCTTTTTTATATTGACGAAAAAAATAAATCATACGCATTTTTCTATTGGAGTGATAATTATCCAAATGGTGGAAAAGAAGGATATATTCAAATTCCAATAAACTTAATAACAGATGAATACTGGGACAAAGTATGTGAAAGTGGTAATTGGCAAATTTTTATAAGAAAAAATCAATAAACCATAAACCCCATCCTTTATACTTCATCCTTCATACTTTATAACTCATCTTTCACACTTCATCCTTCATACTTTATACTTCATCCCTATCTCGTGTTATAATTAATTTATCTAATAATTTAATTCCGCTTTAGCGGAATAAACAAATTTTATGAATATATTTCTAAAATGGTTACTAAACTCTATTTTTATAATAATACTTCCTTTTATCTTCCGAGGTATTGTTGTAAAAAACTTTGTAGCTGCACTTTTAGCTGCGCTTGTACTAGGACTTTTAAATGCAGTTCTCAAGCCAATTCTAATACTTCTTACACTGCCAATAAACATTCTCACTCTTGGACTTTTTACTCTTTTTATAAATGGATTGATAATAATTATTGCAAGCAAAATTGTTCCCGGATTTGATGTTTTAAATATATGGTATGCAATAATCTTTGCGATAACACTATCTATATTCAACTGGATAATAAAATAAAATATGTTTCAAGAAATAGAAAATATAAACAAAGATAAAGAAGATAAAAAAGTAGATTTAAAACAAGAAATAGACTACAAAATAGAAAGAGAGAATAAAGATGTTGCAATGAGTAAAAATGATATATATCTTGAACAAGTAAGAGTCTTAGACATATTAAAGAAAAAATTTCAAGCTCTTTTAGAGGATGACAAAGACTTTTATTTGTTTTGTAAAAGTCTAGAAAAAAAAGATGGCTTAATAAAGAAGGTAGATAACGGCTTGATGATGGACCTAAAAAGTGCGCTCCCCTCTATAATCCAAGAGTTAGAAAAATCTTCAAACGAAATCTTTAAAACAAAAATACCTCTTGATGATTATGAGGAGTCTCTATACGATATTCTAACTCAAGACACAAAAGAAACTCTAACAAAAATGGAATATGGTGAATTATTAAATGTGATTATAGAAGAAGAAATAAATATTGCAATAAATATTTTACAAGAAAGCAGAAAAAGACCCGTATTATCTCACCGCGCTAGAGGATTTGGTAAAGACGAAGCCTCAAAAGAATCTTTGGATAATGCTTTAAAAGAAAATATAAGCGAACTAGAATTTGATATAAGAAAAAGCAAAGATGGGCAAATGGTTATTCATCACAATGTAACTCTTGGTGGATCTGCAAATAGGGTAGAAGCTATAAAAGATTTAGACTGGGAAGAGTTGAAAGGTGTCAATCTAAAAAATGGGGAACACTTGACAACTCTGGATGAATTTTTTGAGAGCATCAATAAATTAGATAATAAAGTTACAAAAATTAATATTGATATAAAGGATTTTGATGAAAAAATGTTGAAAGAACTGCTTAATCTTATTAAAGAATATAAATTTGAACATAGAGTAAATATTGTTTCTTGGTTTCCACAAGCACTACAATATTTATACGAAAAGGAACCAAATCTATCTTATAGCATGAGCTATTTTCCCCAAGTAAGGGGCATATCAAAAATGATCATGAGCAAGATTGAGCAAAACGAATCATTAGATCCTCTGTGGGGTAAAATAGGAACATGGTTCGCCAAAAGACGTGAAAAATCTTTAAAAAATGATAATGCCGATGTTCAATCATATGTTTCTGAAGTTATAACAAATGCATTAATACTAGATGCAAACGAACATTGGAGCCTTACAAAGGAAAAGGCAAATAAAAATAAGAAGGATCTTGTGGGCGTTCACGAATTTCCATATGGACCAATTCCAAATGATACAAGCATTATGTCCAGAGTTTTACATGGGGGAAGTATCAATATAATGGCTTTTGAAGAACAGTTGGCAAATATAATAGAAAAAACAAAAATACCGATACTGATAAAGCATAAGTCCAAAATCATAAACACATTTAATAGAACTAGCGCTTTAGAAAACTTAATACTACAATGTGCAGAAAATAAAATAGCTGTAAACCTTTATGATATAAGCTCAAAAGAAAACATAGAAAATTATTTTAACTTTCTTAATGATATTATTAAAAAATATCCTAATATTAAAAAACTATCACGAACTACCATATACTCTAGCAACAAAGATGCTGTGAAAAGATTAGATTCTAGAGTTGATAAAAAAGATAAGTAACTACTCAAAAAAATTTAAGAATGATAAAACCGCTAGATTACTACTAGCGGTTTTATTTTGTAAAAGATTCTCAGCTCACTTCTTTAAACCATCCTCTACTGAACTATTTGATATTTCTTTTATAAGGTCTTGAAAATGGCCTGAGTAATTTTTGTTAATTAATAAAATGGTTGATTGAGATTCAACAAGAGAGATGATTTCTTTTTCATTACCTTTTATACCAAGTATATCGTTTATATATTCTCTAGCACCTACATCATCTTTATAAAGGGCCGCCATATCTTTCGCAAATAATGCCTTTTGTTGTTTTTTTAAATTATTAAAACACTTATTAAAAATACCTGAGCTACCACTTCTAATTTTATCTGCATTTTCTTTTATGTATTCTATCATTGTATTATTGTAGGAATCAAATAAATTTTGCACCAAACATTTTCCCTTTTCATGGGCATTGTCTATGGGATTTATCATTTGTTCATTCATAAAATTTGATAATTAATTTTTATAGATTTATACTAATACTATTAAGCAAAAAATTCAACTATACAAAATTATGAGGCTAGTCATAATCTCAGACTCTCATGACAATATTCCACGCATAGACGAGATGCTTGGCGTCTTAAAAAATGAGAAAATAGACACAATAATTCACTGTGGCGATGTGACAACGCTTGAAACTATTAAGTATCTATCAAAAAAGTTTGATGGAAAAATTTATTTATCTCTTGGAAATGTAGATGAAATGCATGGACTAGAAAAAAAAGATATAAAACTCAAAAACGTAATAGTATTTGAAAGTTTTGGAGAATTAAGTGTAGAAAATATTAGCATTGCTTTTGTTCATTTTCCAGAAATTGCAAAAAAATTAGCAAGTACCAAAAAATATGACTTTGTTTTTTATGGACACACCCACAAACCATGGGAAGACATAGTCGAAAATACACATATTGTTAATCCAGGAACTCTTGCTGGAATATTTAACAAAAGCACCTTTGCGGTGCTTGATGTAGAAACAAAAAATTTGGAACTTAAAATATTATAAATTATTTTCTACTTACTATTTTGCAATTTTTAATCAATTTGTTATTTGGTTATTGCAAAATTTAAATAGCAAATAGTAAATACTAAATCAATTTCAAAATTAAAAATAAGAAATTAAAAATATTTATTGATCTTATCTGCGAGCTTATAAAAATTTTATAAAACTTGAATGAAGTCAAACGTTATAAAACTTCAAGTTACCGATAGGTAACATTTTGAAGTTTTAGTTTAACGAAATGATAAGTTTTAAAATTTTTATATTGCTCGCGATTTTGCGGCGCCACCACTTTCTAAAAAGGGGTGGCAAAGAAAAAAAACTCATGAAATAATATCTACCCGCAAAGAATTCAATTCCGTTTCGTAATTCAATTTATATTCAAAATATAAAAAACCAATTATCAAATATTCAACAATCAGTCTTCGAGCGAAATGAAATGAAGTCGAGAAGTTGATAAAAATAAAAATCAGGTTCTCGACAAGCTCGAATACTGATTTTTTTAAAAGTAAATATTTACGGATTTGTTGAAGTAGGAACTACTGGAGTCACAATAGAACTATCTGTAGAGCTACTAACCGACCCAGATCCACTTCCCGTACTTGATGCAGTAGCTCCAATAAGACACACCGCTTGCCATGGAACATAGTGAGATGAAAATCTCTGACTCTTTGTCTCTCTTCCATCAGAATATTCTACTTTATAATCAAAAAAAGCATCTGCGCCAGCATGAGCTGATTCTGTGCATTGTTTTACTCCTGGCTTTAAATTTGGAGTTTGTATCATCTTCGTTGGTGCTGGAGATTTTATATTATAAATTGTTGGCTTTGTTGCTGTAACCTTTCTGCCATCTTTTTTACCCCAAAAATCAAAATATAATTTTGTACCCAAGATTCTCGACTGAATTAAAATATAGTTTCCAGTATCATTTTTAAATTTTAAATCCGGACTTGGATCATAAATTGTTGCATCTGTTCCTGCTGGTTCATAATAAACAACGCGATAAGAATGATTACGACGCTCTGTAATATCAAGTCCACTATTTATAGCCGCTCTAAACATTGTTGTACCAACCTGACAAAGTCCACCACCATATTCAGGGACTGTTTTATTTCCTTTTATAACAAGCTCTTGTAAATAACCACTTGATCCATCAATTGGTAATAAGTTTTGAATGGTTGCAAACTCTTCTCCTGGAGCTATCAAAAGCCCATTTAGCATGTTAGCACCTGTTTTGATATTATGAACTCTATTTTTTGGACTTCCTTTAAAATCTGATTCTCCAGTACCTATTATTTCTTCAATTCCAAAATCATTAATATTTTTCGTGTCTGTCTCTGCTATTGTCACATCTACCACAATTTCAATATCACCTATATTAAAATCATCTTTTTGTTCCTTTAACAAATTATCAAGCGTCTCATATGTTTTTTCTATATTTACCTTCTTACCATCTTTACCGCCTTGAAATTCATTGACCTTACCTGCACTTATTTTAAATTTTGCATTTTGAACTTCTTCATCTATTTTTATGGAAATATTTTTTTCAAAATAATTCTTAAATTTTTCAAAATCAAATGTTATATAAACATCTTTCTTATCGCCCGCAAAAATTATCCAATTTTTATAAGTAGAAGAAGCTAGTTCAAAAATTTTATCATCGTATTTAAAAATTATTTTATTAAGACTCAAAAGATTATTAACATTTTCTAATTTTTTATTTGCTATATCTAAATCTATTGGAGACTGCACTTCTTTTAGCGACAAATTAATAGGTGAAAAATCTAAGTTACTTATCTTATGATTCGTTTCTTTTATTACTTTATCATAATCAAATTCCTTTCCTACTACAGCATCGTTTATAACCATGTGCTCTCCATCAAAAGCAAGCGATGGATACTTAAACTTGCTTTCGTATTGAGAAAAATTCTTTTGTAATATTGTTCTCAGATATTCTTCTTCTATCGTATATTTCCAAGAGACGTTGTTGGTAAAAAAAAGTGTGCTAAGTCTTTGAAAAATATTTCTTCTTCCTATAGAAAACGCTTGTTTTGCAGTATTTTCATTGTCAAAAACTACAATTTCAGGCACTCCTACATCGGGACTTGATTCGCTAAACTTTGCACTAATATTAAAACTAGTCTCTTCATATTTATATTCTATTCCATTTTCATCAAAAATCTGATTTTGAGATTGTAAAAAATTATATAAATCTGAATAACTTAATCCCGAAACATTTTTCTGGTTTATGTGAACTCCTATATATGTTTTATTTGCATAATAAAAAGAATATACAAAAAATGACACTAGCAGTAAAGCTATTACTAAACAAAAAACAACTAAAAACTTTTTAGTCGCGAGTTTTTGGATTAAGTTGTGATATTTGTTTAATTCCATAGTCAAACGCTTTCTGAAGAGAAAAACGTGGAAAGCGTCTTACATAAAAATCATATTTTTATGTCACTGAGAGCTTTACAGATCTTTCCTTCTGACTCCTTGGCAATACTATTTTTAAAACTCCGTCCTTCAATGATGCCTTTGCTTTGCTTGCATAAACTTCACATGGCAATATGACCGACCTTGAGAAACTTCCCCAATAACACTCCTGATAAAAAAAGTCTCCACTATTTATATTATCGATTTGTTTTCTTTTTCCACGTATTGTAATCATGTCATTGTTGATATCAATATCCAAATCTTCTGGTTTTACGCCTGCGACAGTAGATCTTATGACTATATTTTCTCCTTCTTGATAAACGTCAACAAGTAATTCTCCTTCTTCCTCTTCCTCTTCTATCCAATTTTTTGATTCTACATTGTTTACTGGGAGATTTTCTTTTTCATTTGCTTTTACTAGTGAAGGTGGTATTTGTTTTGATTGTTTTTGTTTTTTGAACATATTTTTTATATTCGCCCCTGTCATGTGTAAGCTTTGTTTTCCCCAATAACAAAGGGCCTATTACTTTTTACAATATCTAAATTATACAATAAAATCAAGAAAACATAAACAAGCATATTGATTATTTATAAAAAATAATCTATTATAATTAAAACTAGGAGGAATTATGTTGATAAAAAAATCGGAAAACTTGTTACAACAATTACAAAATGATCACTTATTGATAGCTATTGTAGATGATGACACTAGTCATTTAATGCTTTTAAATCGAAATCTCATAAAATTAGGTATATCAGAAGAACATATTATTAGCTTTGGTGATCCTAGAAATTTATTGGAGTTCGTAAAAAAGTCCACAAGCAATATCGCTGTTATAATAAGTGATCTGGAAATGCCCTGTATGAATGGTTTATGGCTATTTATAGAACTAACTAAAGTGCCGTTTACTGGTCAATTCATAATTTATTCTGGAGCAGGCCTAGACATAATAGAGGAAGAAAAAAGTTATTTTCCCCCCGATTCCTTTATTAATGTTCCTATAATAAGAAAAACCATTAGTAGCACACACGACAGACACCAAATTCAACAAATACTAGAATCTCTTGTCTGTATAGAGACAAAAAATTAAAAGCTAATCTTAATTGATTAGCTTTTTTATTTAAAAAGTTCAATATTGACAAATCGAACTATTGATACTAATATTCTCATAAGAATAATACGTTTGGAGGAATAATGAATACAAAGATAGCTATCTTAGCGCCCATTAAAAGAGACTCGATCGCACAAATAGTGAAAAAATTCCTAGTAAGAATGGGGTATGAGGTTGTTTTGTTTATAGAGGATTATGAAGATAATGACAAAGATTTCGACGCAATATTAAAAGATATTGCTTCTGGAAATTTTGATATAATAATCTACAAAAACTATAAAATGAACAATCTCCCAGACCATGAATTTTTCAAAGAACTAGAAAATCGCTCTACCTACGGAAATATTATCGTTGCAGGCATATTTATGTTTTCAATATCCGATTATCATCTTGATATTTTTTTAGAAACATTGCCCAAAACCCGCATAATAGAATACACCCCCACTGGGCAAAATATTCTTAACGAAATAAGTAAGTTAATCTCGTGTCATAAGACCGTATAAAAACGGTCTTTTTTATTTAAAAAGGGACCATTTAAAAATGGTCCCCGTATTTTTCATAAAATTTTGCTATTTCTTTTGCTTTGCGTGATTTTGCAAAGCCGATATTTACAATGAGCTCTTCTTTTTCACCCTCATAGAAAAGTATAAAAACGTCTCCATCGCGATATCTTCCCGTTCTACCGACTCTCTGAACAATTCTTCTTGGATCAGTAATTGGTTCATAAAAAAATACCACATCAACGGCTGGAAAATTAAGCCCCTCTTCACCGATAAGCGTTGCAACAAGAATGTCAATTTGGCCGCTTCTATATTCTTTTAGAATTTCATTCTGATTTTTCTGAGTCATTCCTTTGTCTTTCATCTTACTAGTTTGACCAATGAACTTATCAATTCTTTTTTCTGGAAAAACTGTTTTGAGATAATGCACTACCTTATCCAGCGTATCTCTATAGCTGACAAAAATGAGAACCTGGGAAGACATATACATCCTTATAGTCTTTTCCATTTCATGAAGCTTCGCATCCCGATAAACAGCACACCAGTTATAAGAAGCGTTCTCTGGATGATAGGCTACTGGATAACTCATTTTTATTGTCCATAGATTAACTTGGCAAAGCATTTTAATACTTTCTACAATAGCCCTGTTTGATCTAAAAGCGTATTGAGAAGGCTTTTTGCTTATATCTTCAGAATACTTACTTTCCAAAAATGCTCGAAATTCATGAACTCCTTTTTCAAGCATAGTTATTGCTGTATGAAAGAGAAAAAGTAGTCCCCAGTCTCTTAGCGCCAAAGAAGCATTTGTGTCTTTTGGATGTTTTTCCTTGAATCTATCAAGAGCACCCTTTAATCCTTCTCTTCTTTTTTCTTTGTTCCATTTTTCAAACCATTTTATGTTGATTGCTATTTCAAGGCCTTCTTCATCTTTATAAAATGATTTCTCTAAAAGACTTAGGAAACCATATTCGTCACAATCAATCATCTTCAGCCATTGTCTTTCTTGTTTTATGATCAAACGAAATTCTTTTCTGAGCTTTTCCATCAAGCTACTTTCTATTGGACTTACATGTCTTTTCACACCAACCCTATAAATATTCTTTTTGAAAACATAAGGAGCAACGTCGGGACTACTTTCTGTTTTTGCAATAATATTTGAAAATTTAAGTCCCATAATTTTCAAGATCTCTTCGAGTTTTTTGGGGTCAGAATCAAGTGACCCAGTGAAGCCAGTCAGCCGAATATCTTTGTAATTTGAATAGAGGTTCGCAAGAGTTACATAATCATAATTGCCAACCATTTTGTGGACCTCGTCAAAAATTACAAGCTGAATGTCTTCTGGGCGTCCTATTCCATTTCCTTTTTTGACTTCCCTTGTAATTGTCTGTGGAGTTGCAACTATAATCTGATTGTTGTCCCAGATTTCACGACGCTTTTTCTGTGAAACATCCCCGGTGATAACTTCTGTATTTATTCCTAGGAAAATTTCATTTGCCTTGTCCTTGTGTTGTCTGCATAGCGGCTTTGATGTAGCGAGAATTAAGATCTTTTTATTGACCTTGTTGTATTTGAGAAAATAAAGAGCTGTAAGAAGCTCTATATAAGTTTTCCCAAGTCCGGTTTCAATTCGGACAAATGAATTTGATTTAACGCATTCATAAACAGTCTCAAGCGCATAAAGACGTGCCTCGACTTTGTGTCTGACAACATTTTTATCAAACACATAAAACAGCTTTTCAAAATCATCTTCCAAAAAATCTGGTCCCAGACCAAGATTGCCAAGCGCCATTAGAATTTTTTTTTGTAATTCCTCTTTTGGTGTTCTCTGTAAGTCCTTATTGGTCTCAACTGTTTCAAATGTCCTGTCTGTAAAAATATCTAGTTGATCAGGACTATCGGGTTTTTTTCTCTTAGACATTATTCCTCCTATATGGAAATGCTATTTTGTATAAAGATTAATCCAATTAAATTGGCCTGTCAAACAAAAATATTGACATTTATTAAATTACTAATTATACTACTATGAAAACTAAAAAACTGGAGGATACGATGAAAACAACAAGAATGATCATATTGATGGGAGTGGTAGGGCCTATTTTAGCCATAATTGTGATTACAACTTGGCTTAATTATGCCCCCATGGGACAGAATCTGTCCATAAGAATATCACCGACAGATACCAATCTCCGTGGTTTTGAAATAGGAATATTCCACGGCCTTACAATGTTACCAAGTCTCATTATTTCTCTATTTGGGAACAACCCTGGAGGAATATATGCAACAAATAACAATGGCCTAAAATATGATTTAGGATTTGTTCTTGGTATATTATTACCCATTCTAATAATTTTTGGGGCGTATGTCTATGCGTTTGCATGCATGGAAAAAATACTAAATGATACAAAGCAAGCACTAAGGATGACAAAAAATCATGATTGACAATAAAGATCTTGCATCAGAAATAAATGAGCACATAGTCTTTATTTGTCTAAGTGGTGAAATGAGCTCAGATAGCGTTTTGGGTGCACAATTAAGAAAAGAAGAAATCAGCTTTTATATACATGAAATAGAGCCGACAAATTCCCAAACATTTATAGTAGATGAAGGGCTCAGATCCAAAATCACAAATTCACAACTAGTAATATTTTGGGATATTCCGATTGATGAATATGAAAACGTTATCAAAACGATCCTTGAGATTAAAGACGCACAATCTATAGCCATACTTTTACAATTAAAATTCATTACAGTTGCTATAGTAAACCATTATATGCAACTGGGGACATATGATGTCATGATTATACCCGGCTTCTATGAATTAATGCAAAAAATCAAAGGATACATCAATTAAAAGCGCCTCGCAATGAGACGCTTTTTTATTTCTCGTTGTGTCGTGACAGGCGCATTTCCAATTTATGAAAAATAAAACATACATACAATTCATATTAATAAATATAATTCTATTTTTTACATATAAACAACGTAGAGATGATTCATGAATCATCTCTACGGAAATGCGCCCCTATATTATTTATTCGATCTCCAAAAATCTCCTCTTTCCTACTTGAACTAAATATTTCTCACCACTTTTAAATATAAAATTCTGATCTTTTATTTTTTCATCATTTACTGTCACTGCGTTTTGTTCAAGCATTTTTCTTGCCTCTGTTTTTGATGAAACAAGTTTAAAATTTACTAGCACATCAATAATATTTGCATCACTTGCTAAATTGACCTTCTCTATATCTTTTGGTTTTTCTTTATTTTTAAAAACATTATCAAATTCTTCTTGTGCATTTTTTGCAGACTTTTCTCCATGATAAATACGCACAATTTCATATCCCAAACGAACTTTCAAATTTCTTGGATTCTCACCACTCTCCATTTTGCTTTCTAATTCTTTTATTTCTTCAAGTGATAAATCTGTACAAAGCGTGAAATATTTTATAATCAAATCATCCGAAGTTGACATTACTTTCCCAAACATATCATTTGGCTTATCAGTAATTGCAATATAATTATCATATGACTTTGACATTTTTCTTCCATCGGTTCCCTCAAGAAGTTGAAATGTCATCACAATCTTATTTTTGTTCTTTAATTTTTGCATCAGAGTTCTACCACAGAGCATATTGAACAATTGATCATTTCCACCCACTTCCATATCCACATCCATTGATACGCTGTCGTATGCTTGCATAAGAGGATAAAAAAACTCATGAAGCGATATTGGCTTTCCTTCCTTCAATCTTTTCTGATACATATCGCGCTCTAAAAATTGCTGAACTGTAAATTTTGAACCCAATTCAATAAGATCTTGAAACTTTAATTTTTTATTCCATTTGGAATTATATTTTATCTCCGCCTTATTATTCCCTTTAAAGTTTAACAATTTTGAAATCTGATCTTTGTAAGTTTTTGCATTTTTCTTTACCTCGTTTGGAGAAAGCTGTTTTCTAGCCTCATCTTTTCCTGTTGGATCTCCTATTTGTGCAGTAAAATCACCTATAAGAAAAATTATTTTGTGTCCCAATTCTTGAAATTGTCTTAATTTTCTTATACAAACTGCGTGGCCAATATGAATATCGGGCCTACTTGGATCTGCCCCAATATATATTTTCATTTTCTCTCCGGATTTTAACTTCTTCTCCAAATCTTCACGACCTATAATATCTTGCACTCCACGAGTTAAGAGTTCGTCTATATTTATTTGTTTTAACATATTAATAATGGTTATTTTTATAAAACTATTTAATATTATAGCAATATTAAAAGCTTTTATAAATACTTGACAATGATGGTGTAATATTATAATATTTTATATAAAACTAAATCCACGGGAGGATAAAATGACAAAACTATTTCTAGCCATATTCCTAATTATAGTAATGGGGGCATTAGCAATATATTGCATTTATTTCGGAATTGGGGTTGTAAAATATCTATTCGAAAATGTGTCTCTGATTGTAAAAAATCCTGAAGTAAATTTCTCAATCAAGAATAGCCAACTTTCGAATATTTTACTATTTCTGTTGAGTTGTTCATTATTAAAAACTGCCTGGGAATTATTAGAAAAAATTATAAAAAAATAATAAATATGAGGTGTCTAAATTAGACACCTTATTTAATTTTAAATAAATTTTCTAAAACTCCCCAATCTTGCTATAATATATGTTAGTTAAATAAATATCTTTTTATTAAATATCCTAATATTTAAAATTAGAAATTTGACATTTGTCATTAATTTTATGCCCATAGACTATTTCAACAAATCATCTCATCCCGCTTGGTCCAGTCGTAGTATTGGCAACAAAAAAATAAGACGATCAAGCGTCCTAAGAATGAGAAAAATAAAAAGCTCTGCAAAAGATAGGGCTAAACAGGCAATCTCTAAAAAAGTTGATGTCCAATTTGGATACAACCACAACAACAAAAGACCAAAAAAACACAAGGGATTAAATATCAAAAACTTAATACCAAAATTCATTCTTCTAGTCATACTTGGATTTATTTTTGTTGTATCGCTTTTTGCTTGGTATTCAAAAGATCTTCCCGATCCAAACAAAATTATAGATAGATCTGTAGTACAAAGCACAAAAATTTATGACCGTGAGGGGAAAAATCTTTTATATGACATTCATGGAAGTCAGCAAAGAACCCTTATTGAATTAAAAGATTTACCATCATATGTAACTCAAGCTACAATTGCCATAGAAGATAAAAACTTTTATCAACATCAAGGATTTTCTGTCTGGGCAATGATAAGAACCACAATTACTAATGTTTTAACTGGAAAACTAGCTGGTGGATCAACAATTACACAACAGTTTGTAAAAAATGCAATTCTTACAAACGAAAAAAGCATTGCTAGAAAAGTCAAAGAACTTATTCTTGCATATCGCATAGAACAAAAATATAGCAAAGAAGAAATATTAAAAATGTATTTCAATGAAATCCCTTATGGCTCTGTCGCTTATGGAATTGAATCTGCTTCAAATATCTATTTTGATAAAAGTGCAAAAGATCTTACAATCGCTGAATCAGCAACACTTGCTGCAATGACTCAAGCACCTTCATATTATTCTCCATATGGAAAAAATCGTGAGGCATTACTTGAAAGACAGAAATATGTGCTTGGACTAATGCAAAAACAAGGATACATAAGTGAGGAACAATTAAATACTGCAAAAAATGAAAAAATAAATTTCAAAGCACCGAAAGAAAGTTTGGTAGCACCTCATTTTGTTTTTTATGTAAAATCAGAACTTGAAGAAATGCTTGGTCAAGATATGGTAGAAAAAGGTGGACTAAAAGTAATTACAACACTAGACTTAGAAAAACAAAAAAAGGCAGAAGAAATTATAAAAGACAAAACGACTGACTATGAAAAAACATACGGCGCATCTAATGCAGCTCTTCTTGCTATTGATAATGCAAGTGGCGATATAGTTTCAATGGTTGGTTCTCGTGACTTTTTTAATGATGATATAGACGGTCAAGTAAACATAACCCTCGCATCCAGACAACCAGGTAGCTCTATCAAGCCATTTGTATATGAACTTGCATTTGAAAAAGGATACCAGCCAGAGACAACAGTATTTGATCTACCAACAATATTTAAAACCGACTCTTCTGATTATGAACCACAAAATTACAACCTAAAAACAAATGGTCCCGTAACTTTAAGAAAGGCTCTTGCTGGATCACTAAACATACCTGCAGTAAAAGTGCTTTATCTCGTTGGCATGGATAGCACACTTGATCACTTAAGAAATCTTGGCTACTCAACAATAAAAGATGCATCTAATTATGGATTATCTCTTGTTCTCGGTGGACTTGAAGTAAAAATGATAGAGCACACAAATGCTTTTGCAACTCTTGCTCGTGGCGGAGTTTATAAACCAACAAGGTCAATACTTAGAGTCGAAGATGCAAAAGGAAAAGTAATATTTGAAGCAAAAGAAGCAAGTTCAAAAAAGGTTCTTGATGAAGAATCTGTTCGAAAAATTTCTAGTGTTTTATCAGATAATGGTGCAAGATCATTCGTGTTCGGAGAGAAAAATTATCTTACGCTTTCTGTGCCAGTGGCTGTAAAAACAGGAACAACAAACGATTTCAATGATGCTTGGACGGTAGGATATACCTCTGGTATTACAACAGGAGTTTGGATTGGAAATAATGACAATAGAAAAATGAAAAACTCTGCAGATGGATCACGTATTGCTGCTCCTATTTGGCAAGCATATATGCAAAATGCCGTTTCAAGTTATCAATCCTCTGGATTTGCATCCTATGAAGTAAAACAAATTGACAAACAAATGTTGAATGGAAATTACCTTCAAATGATAAGTGTAAAAATTGACAATAGAACTGGAGAACTTGCAAATCCATATACCCCAGATGAATTCATTGCTGAAAAAAAGATTTCCAAAATACATAACATCCTCCATTACATAAACAGAGAAGATCCACTTGGACCAATTCCTGATAATCCTGATATTGATCCAAATTATTCTGCATGGGAATCACCTATTGCTAAATGGGCAAGTGATAATGGATTTATCATAGATAATTCATTTGAAATGGATAATAATATTGAAAGCAACAAACCAGATCTAAAAATAACATCCCCTAGTGCAAACGAAACTATCAAAACTCCTGACCTAAACATCTCACTAGAAGCTAGCGCAAAACAAGGCAAATTAACTAGAGCAGTATACAAATTAGATGGAGAGCAGATTGGATATCTTACGAATGAACCATTTAGTTATAGTTATAAAATTGCCAATGACATCCCAAATGGGGAACACAAATTAAGCGTCACCGTTTTTGATGAAAATCAAAACTTTAAGGAAGAGAGTATTCAAATCATCATAAATAGAGATTTATCTAATTAAAAATACATTAAAAAACAAAAAAACCCAGCCCTATGTAAGGAGCTGGGTTAAAATAAAAATCCATATATTACTGCACCCAAGAAAATCGCTCTAAGAAACATTTGAGCAAATTACTAGGTAATAGCCTAAATCTATCTTATCAGTGATTTCCATGCTTGTCGTGGATGCAGAAATATACAGATTTTTGAATGAACGTTAACTGAGAACTATAGCATATCTAAATTTTCTTGTCAATAGCATATATTACCATTGACTTTAACTTTTTATTTATATATAATAGACAAAATAATCAAAAGGAGGAATAAGTGGCATCAATGCTAACAGATGGAACAGTATTTGGATTATATGAGAAAAGACAAATAAAACCAAAACCTGATTCCATACCAAAAAATCAAAAAAGCGATCTAGTAGAAGAATCAGACAATTCTATCACAACTGAAAAATCTGATGAATCTACATAGATTCGCAAACAAAACAATCCTTGAGTTAGGCCCTTGTGACCTAACTCTTTTTATTTATCTATTATTCAAATGATTTTAATTGTCAACCGATTTACAACGAATCAGTCTTCGAGCGAAATCCCGCAAGGCGGGATGAATTCGAGAAGCTGGTGGGGTAATTAATAAATCAGGTTCTCGACCTACTCGAAGACTGATTTAGGCATATAACTCAAAAATAATAATAAATGACAAAGAAAAAAGCCCTGCTTATATTAACAGGGCTTTTAATTAATTTCACTTACTTCCTCCTTTTTATAATATTCTTGAGAAACTTACATCAAAAATCTACCTAATGGTAAATAGGTTGCCAATCCCCATTCTTAGGTATAAAATAATTTCATGGTAATCAAAAAAATAGACATAACAAATCCTGATCAAGAAATAATAGATGGTACTGTTGAGATGCTTAAAAATGGAAATATAATAGTATATCCCACAGATACTATTTATGGTATTGGCTGTGACATACTAAACAAAAAAGCAATTCAGACAATTCAAACTATCAAAAATCGCAAAAAGCAAAAGCCGCTTAGCATAATCTGCTCTGATCTAAAAGATATTAGTCGCTGGGCAGTTGTTTCAAATATGCAATACAAAATTTTGAAAAAATATCTACCTGGGCCCTATACTTTTATACTAACAGCTTCAAGCGATGCACCAAAAATTCTCCAGGACGAAAAGCGAAAAACAATAGGAATTAGAATTCCCGACAACAAAGTCTGTCTTGATATTGTCTCTAATCTTGGAAATCCTATTGTTACAACGAGCGTAAATCTCGCCGGAGAAATAAATTATGTAAATCCCGATGATATAAAAAAGGATTGGTATGGAAAAGTAGATCTAATTCTAGACGCAGGCGAGCTTAGCAACGACCCATCAACCATAATAAGTCTAGTAGATGAAAATATTGAAATAATTAGACAGGGCAAGGGCATATTCGATTTCTAAAATATAATATATAAATCAAAAATCCTCGTAGAGATGGGTTCTAAACCCATCTCTACGTAGAGGCGTAGCAATGCTACGCCTCTACACCGCGCCAAATAAACCCATAAATAAAATGAAATACACTATAAAAATTATCCCGAAATCTTCTAAAACAGAAATTGTAGAGCGCGATGATGATTTTTTGAAAATAAAACTTTGTGCAATTCCTGAAAAAGGAAAAGCAAATGAGGTCTTGATAAAATTCTTATCAAAACATTTTAAAACACCTCAATCTAATATAAAAATTATAAAAGGTACTAAATCCAGAGAAAAAATAGTGCTTATTGAAAAAACTTAGAATTTTGCTATAGTAAATATTATGAATATCAACTTATCTTCACAAGAAAGCCTGCGAGGATCATCCAATCCATATGATGATAATTTTGACATAACTGTATTTGAAGAATACCTAAAGAAAAATTACTGCTTTTGTGAAGATGGCGCATTAAAGTGTATAGAAGAAGAGCTTGTTGAAAAAAATATCAAAATAAGTACAAAACATGCACACATAGAACATAGAAGATACACACACGAAAAAAAAGTTTGATAGGGCAAACTTTTCAAAAAACATATGAAAAGTTATGAATTAAAAAAAGATGAGGGCTTCTCAAATAAGATAAACGAAATTATTTATCCAATTTTTCCTCAAGATTTTATAAAACTGTGGATTGATTCAGAACTAATTTTAGCAAGTGATGCCATAAGGTGTTACTTCGAAAACATAGAAATCGACAAGCTTGATTTCTTTTGTTTTGAGTCAAAAGTATTTTCACTTGCAAAAGAAATACTACTTGCTAATAATTTTAATCAAAAACTCGATAGACACCATTTTGTAAAGTTTTTACACAATGACTTAAAAATAAATATAATCTTTCTAGATTCTGCAAAAGATGTAATAGATATATTGGAAAATTTCGGCTTTACAATAGAAAAAATTGCTTATTACAAAGGCGCTCTTATAATGCACAAAAGGTTTTTCAAAGATTTAGAAGAAAGAAAACTTGTTTACTCAGGCGCTAGCGATCCGAAAGAAAGCTATAGAAGATACTCAAGATTAGAAGAATTGGGATACACGATTAGTAAAACCGATTTAAAATTAATAGAAGAAGACATATCCGAGACTGAACAATAAAAAACGTCCTCTTCACCATCTTATCTGCCTGTAACTAATACGGGTTTTTTATTTTGAATAAAAAGAAACCCTGGACTAGTAAAAGTACAGGGCTTCATATAATTGGCAATTGCCTACTTTCTCACACCTAAATAGTGCAATATCATCGGCGCAAGTGAGCTTAACTGCCAGGTTCGGAATGGAACTGGGTGTTTCCCCACCGCTAAAATCACCAAATTAATGACGTGAATTCATCATTCACGACACATTATTTGAAGATTTTTATACACAATGTTATCTATTTTCAAAAAAATACTTGATGTTTCAGTGATTGCTCGATAATTAGTACTTCTTGGCTCAATCTATTACTAGACTTACACCTAAAGCCTATCAACCTTGTAGTCTACAAGGTATCTGATAAGGAATCCTAATCTTGTGGACAGCTTCACGCTTATATGCTTTCAGCGTTTATCTAAACCAAACATAGCTACCCGGCAATGCTCTTGGCAGAACAACCGGCAAACCAGAGGTTTGTCCTTTCCGGTCCTCTCGTACTAGGAAAGGGGCCACTCAAGATTCCATGCGCCCATAGTGGATAGGAGACCGAACTGTCTCACGACGTTCTGAACCCAGCTCGCGTACCGCTTTAATTGGCGAACAGCCAAACCCTTGGGAGCTTCTTCACCCCCAGGATGCGATGAGCCGACATCGAGGTGCCAAACCAGGTCGTCGATGTGGACTCTTGGACCTGATCAGCCTGTTATCCCCAGAGTAACTTTTATCCGATGAGCTTCCGCCGTCCTATATCGTTTACTAGATAAATCTAATAAAATTACGGTCGGATCACTAACTTCTGCTTTCGCAACTGCGCGGGTCGTACCCCTTGCAGTAAAGCTGGCTTGTGCGTTTGCGCGACAACATCCCGTTTCCATCGGGAGCTAGCCAACCTTTGTAAACGCCTCCGTTACATTTTAGGAGGCAACCGCCCCAGTTAAACTACCCGCCTAACACTGTCTCCTCGCCAGATTCATGGCTGAGAATTAGATTTAAAATTATATCAGGGTGGTATTTCACCGGCGACTCCATCTTGTCCGAAAACAAAACTTCAGAGTCTCCCACCTATTCTAAGCAAACATAATCCTAAACCAATATCAGGTTATAGTAAAGCTTCATGGGGTCTTTTCGTCCAGCTACGGGAAACCGGCATCTTTACCGGTCTTGCAATTTCACCGAGTCCCTCTTTGAGACAGTTTTCAAGTCGTTATGCCATTCGTGCAGGTCGGAACTTACCCGACAAGGAATTTCGCTACCTTAGGACGATTATAGTTATCGCCGGCGTTCATTAGCGCTTCGGATCAAGGCTTGCACCTCTCCCCTTAACGTTCTAATACTGGCCAGGCATCAGCCCCTATACATAAGCTTGCGCTTTAGCAGGGACCTGTGTTTTTGGTAAACAGTCGCTTGAAATCTTTTGCTGCGGCCTCGATTGCTCGAGGCAGGCCTTATCCCGAAGTTACGGCCGCTTTTTTGCCGAGTTCCTTAAAGAGGGTTCTCTCGTTCACCTGAGGCTACTCGCCTCACCCACCTGTGTCGGTTTACGGTACAGATACTTTAAACTTTATAACTCTTAGAGGCTTTTCTTGGTAATACATCATCGTTAATTGACTTTAGCCGGAGCTTCAGTCTTCTGACCGCTTCATGACTTAACGTTTCCCGGATTTGCCTAAGAAACATCACTCCACAGCCAACGTATATAGCCAAAAATACGCTAACAAATCAGCACTACGTCCCCCCATCGATTGTTTAAAGTAGGTCAGGAATATTAACCTGATCTTCCATCGCCTACGCCTTTCGGCCTCAGCTTAGGATTGCCTAACCCTGAGATGATAATCATTGCTCAGGAAACCTTGGGTTTACGGTGGACAGGATTCTCGCCTGTCTTTCTGTTACTCATACCAACATTCTCACTTCTATGCCCTCCACAGGTCCTCACGGATCCTGCTTCAGCAAGCATAGAACGCTCCTCTACCATCTATAAGTCGCTATGACTTATAGATTCCTATTTTCGGTATTCAGTTTGAGCCCCGATACATTTTCGGCGCGCTACCACTTAACTAGTGAGCTATTACGCTTTCTTTAAATGATGGCTGCTTCTAAGCCAACATCCTAGCTGTCATAGTAATGACACCACCTTTTACACTTAACTGAAATTTAGGGACCTTAAATGAGGATCTGGGCTGTTTCCCTTTTGACTAGTGAAGCTTAGCCCCCACAGTCTGACTCCCGTTATATAAAGTACGTAGTATTCGGAGTTTGGTTAGAATAGATAGGATTTCTCCCTCTATCCCATTCAGTGCTCTACCCCTACGCTCCATAACGAGGCTAGCCCTAAAGCTATTTCGAGGAGAACCAGCTATATCCGAGTTCGATTGGAATTTCTCCTCTAACCACAACTCATCCAGAAGTGTTGCACAACTTATTGGTTCGGGCCTCCAGTACGTGTTACCGCACCTTCACCCTGGTCATGGTTAGCTCACCCGGTTTCGGGTCTTATTCATGATGTCTTTTAACCAAATAACATAAGTTAAGCATAACTTATATTAATTGATTAAATACGCCGATTTCCGACTCGCTTTCGCTTTGCCTTCTCTCTTAATCGAGATTAAACAAACAACATAAATAAACTCGTTGGTTCATTCTTCAATAGGCACACCGTCACCCCCCACTCTTAAATTTTCTATTGTTCAACAATTTTTTTTATTATTAAAATTATAATAATATTTAAAAATATATTGTATAAAAAATTTAAGAGTGGGGAGCTCCGATAGCTTGTAAGTGTATGGTTTCAGATACTATTTCATCTCCCTAATCGGGATACTTTTCACCTTTCCCTCACGGTACTAGTTCACTATCGATCACTAAAAGTATTTAGCCTTAGCACATAGTCATGCTTGCTTCCCTCAGGATTTCTCGAGTCCTAAGGTACTCAAGTAAATTATCATAGAGTAATAATTCTTTTCGCATACAGGATTTTCACCTTCTTTGATCAACCTTTCCAAGTTGTTTTGCTAAGAATTATAATTTTTTTCTCTATCTTGGACCCATAAGCTCCAAACATAATCTACTAATCTACGCCAATAGAGCAACGACTTATGATCTTTAAGATAGCATCATTATCAGACCGAAGTCCTTTAAATCAACTATCAACACTCTACTGGTTTGGGCTCTTCCCCTTTCGCTCGCCACTACTTAGGGAATCGAAATCTTTAGACTAACGTGCACAAATAAATTTGCAGACATTAGTCTAAAAACCGTTTCTTCTTTCTTTTCCTCCAGGTACTAAGATGTTTCAGTTCCCTGGGTTGCCTTCATTAACCTATGTATTCAGTTAATGATACTGACAGTTTAATTTGTCAGTGGGTTACCCCATTCGGAAATCTCCGGATCAAAGGTTGCTTGTCACCTCACCGAAGCTTATCGCAGACTGCTACGTCCTTCATCGCCTTTTAGTGTCTAGGCATCCACCATACACCCTTATTTAAATTGCAATCACTGAAACATTAAATATTCATTTGTTTCAGTAACATTCGTGTATTTTTTGAAATCTTTACAATTGTCAACGTGCTATCAATATAATCAATAATCAGTAGTAAAAGTAATTATACGAAGAAATATCTAAGCCGGCTGATTCATCCCGCCAAGCGGGACAAGTTAACCACCTAAATAGATCTTAAATAACTACTTTTAAGCTTACTACTAGTTACTGTTTACATTGTAAAGGTGCTGATACTAATTATCCTTATCCGCCAGAAGCGGATTATCTCTTCGAGATAAAAAAACCGCTTTAATCAAGCGGCCTTTATGAGAAGGTAGAATAAGGTCCTAAGACCCGCTTGAGAAATTATTATAAATGTTTTTACTTACTTGGAACAATTTTTTAAGCTAATATTTAGATGTGGATAACTGGTAAATAGTATATAGGAAATTTTATACTATGTAAAGGGCTTTGTCAATAGCTACGAATGGGTCATAATGCTAATATACGAATAGCACTAATAATACGAATTTGATACTAATAATGTGGATACGAATAACTATAATACCAATATGCTAATGTATGCTAATTATACTAATTTAATACAAATAATGAAAATATATATATCTATTTTTTATACCCCCTAATTACAGAATATATTGAATCTTTTAATTTATTTCTATCGCCCTTCATATTATATACATAAATACTATTATTAAATTCAATAGCATAACTACTTGATAATTTTATTGTCTTACCACTTAACAAAGAATCTTTTTGTGATTCATCTAGAATAAAAGTATCATCTAATTTTTCACATATAGATAATCCTATACTTATTAAATCTTCCAAAGAAGATCCTCTTATCTCAAACATATTTCCACTATCAAGTTCTGATAAACCTATTTTTAATTCTCTTAATAAATTCTTGAAAGCCTCCTCATCATCCTCTTCATTATTATATTTTTTAATAGCAGAATCTACACCTTTTTGCATCTTTTCTCTTATATACTCATCTCCTCGTGCATTTCTATTATCCACAATAAGTTCGTTCTTACTTTTATCATATCTTATTGCAAAACATCCGCTTGGTCTTGTTTCTTGTCCACTCAACAAATGCTCTTTTTCATTAGCCCCCATAGGATAACTCCTGTCTAATGTCTTACATATTATAAGTGCCAAGTCTAATAACTGATCTTCTTCTAGTCCACTAATAATAAGATTATCGCCCCTTTCTCTTTTTTCTATATTAATTTTTTGCTCTTCTTCTTTTGGTTCAAATTTTTCCATTCTTTTTATATAATTATTCTATTTTTAACTTATCATATTCTTTCAAAACTATTACCCAAGCATTATAAAGTGGCTCTAAGAGTTGTTTAATTTCTGGAAAAAAATCTAAATCTCTAAAATCACGTTCCATTTTTGCAAATACGTCATATTTAAAATTATAATATTTATTTCTCTTTAAAATGTCAAAATAAACGTTTTCAGATGATGTAATATGACTAGCTGTATCTGCAAAACATATTATCTTTGCCTCTATTGTATCTGGGCTTACATCTTTATTTCTATGAGATCTCACACAATGCAAAACCCTTTGCATCTTTTTTTCATCATAATTCTCTTTTTCCAAAAATTCTCTGGCCCTTATTTCACCAATAATTGCATGATCCTCGTCTTCATTCACTGGATAATGCCCAATATCATGAAGCCATACTGATAATAAAATAATTTCCTTGTCTACTTCGGGATTTATTTTTTGCAAATATATAGCCCATCTCTCCACCTCTTCAAAATGATTCCACAAACTATAAGGATCCTGTGGGTAATTTTCTATCATTTCTTTGGCTAATAATCTTGCTTTTTCTATTATATTTAACATATACCTTTATTATCTTATTCTATTTTATTTATTCACCCCCAAATAAATTCAAAATCTTAAAAATTTCAGTATTCTCGTGTAATTAAGAATTAGACATTCAATTAATCTATTATCCTATTAAACAGTTACCCTATTATACAATTATTCTACTGATCCACCAATCCTCCAGAGTACTTTGCATCATATACCTCAACTCCATCAACTGATATAGTCTCATTTCCACTAAAATAATCTATCTCGCCACTCCAATTATTTTTGTATTCTAATCTTTTACCCTCAATTATTTCTTCGTATTGTTTAGGGCCACGAAATGGTTTGTCTTCAGGAAATAACTTTAGTGCATTTTGTAAAAATGAATAGATAATTTTCTTATCAATATTCTTATCACTTATCCTTCCATAATATACCATTATAAAAACTGGTTTATTTTCGTAAAAAACCACCTCTCTGCCCCCATATGGTTCTCCCCCAAAATAATTATCATGAAACTTGAAATCACCACTTTCATAAACAATTGTTTTTGAGCTATCACTTTCATTTATTAGTGAGCTCTCGTCTCCTGATGCATATCCAGCCCTATTTGCCTCACCTATAAACTTAACTAATTCTTGTAAATTTAACATATTTTTTATCTAGTTATTTATCAGCTCTAAATTTGCTTTTTAATTAATTTTATTATAATGTATCAGTAGAAAAATATAAATAGGAGGAATTATGTATCTTCAAATTTCTGGATATTTCTTGAAAACTCTGAGTCCAAAATGCAAAGAAAATATTCTAAAATTAAATAACCCCAAGCTTGCATGTAATTTCCCATATAACGATAGTCTTGGGGGAGTTTCCTTTTTTGGACTTTTAGAATATGATGGAATGGATTGTAAAAATAATTCAGGAGAAATATATGATAACACCAGACTATATTAATCAAATAATCGTTTACTTGATTTAATCTTAAATATCTACATTATAATCAAAAAAATTAGCAGGAGGTATTATCATGACAGCTATGACAACCAGAATATTATGCTTTCCGATTGATCAACAAACCGGCAAAATATTTCAAATGCCAATACCAAAGGGATCTCAAATCCTTAAAACAGACGAGTCAGGCCTATTTATAATCTGTCCTCTCGGTGAAACAGAAAACGAGTCGCTAGACTTCATTCTTCTATCGACACTCATTAGTGAAAATTTTGATTTGCCTGAAGGAAAAACAACTGTTCCCCTTGGAACCAAAATCGGAGCTTTTTCTCTTGAGAAATTATTATGTCTTGTTGTAAACGTGTAACTAGAAATAACTATGATTAGCTTTGAGCAAATAAATGTTCAAAGCTTTTTTATTTATAAAAAAATTTCAGTATTCGAGTGTATCGAGAATCTGAAATTTTCCACCCTACCCAGCTTACTAACTATCTTTTTTCAAACCATCTCTAATCTCTCTTAACAACAAAACTTCTTCACTGGGTTCAGGCACCACTTCTTCTTGTTTTTTCTTTAATTTATTAATCTGCTTTACGACTACAAAAATAGAAAATGCAATAATAACAAAATCAATTATTGTATTTATAAATACTCCATAGTTTAGCGTTACTGCAGGTGCTAGTTCGGTAGTACCCTTTAATGTAATTGTAAGACTAGAGAAATTTACTCCTCCAAGTAATACTCCAAATAAAGGCATTATAATATCAGAAACAAGAGAGCTTACGATTTTTCCAAATGCAGCCCCTATAATTATACCGACTGCCATATCCATGACATTGCCTTTTATAGCAAACTGTTTAAATTCTTTTAAAATAGACATAAATTTATATTATTTATTAAAAAACTTTTTTATTATATTTTAGGTTAATAGGATTAGCTACACAGCTTAGACAACTAAACAACCAACTCGCTATTTAGCTAATAACATTATATAACAAAAAAAGAGAAATAAAAAAGCCTTTACACTTGCTTAATAATATTAATTATGTATAATATTTTATATGCCGTGGTGGCGGAATTGGTAGACGCGCTGGACTTAAAATCCAGTAAATGTATAATTTGTGAGGGTTCGATTCCCTCCCACGGTACCAAAAATTAATTTTGAATGATAAGTTTTGAATTTTGAAGTAAAATGTCTAGAAAGTAGGCGTTTTTTTGTTAAACAAAAAAAAGAACGGTTGTATTAACCGTCCTTAGTTTAAATTTAGAATACTTGTAATTTCAACTGGGCTATTAAAAATATACTCCTGGAAAAGTCCCGTTCTTATAAACTCTTCTTTGGTAGTAGCGCCAGATGTTATTCCAACAAATCTTATGCCAGCACTCATAGACGCCTCATAATCTATAAGCGTATCACCCACATAAAGAATTTGTTCTTTCTTGATTTCCAAAATATTCGCTAATTCTATAGCTTTTTCAAAAACTCTACGATCTGGCTTATGAAAATCACAACCCTTTAAGTTTTGAATTATCTTAAAATAGTTGGGATTAATACCACACCTTTCAATTATTGAAGACAAACTATCTCCCCTATTTGAAATAATTCCAAGCACGATACCTTTTTCATGCAAAGTAAATATTAGATTATCAATGCCTGGAAACGGGGATATCTCTTCTTCAACAGGACTAATATCATCAAAGTATTTTTGTAAGCCTTCTTCTGACCAATGACAACATCTTTGAATTTCACTCATTACTTCGCTATATGGCTTTCCCCATAATTTTCTTATAAAGTTATGGTTTGGTGCTCGTAAACGAAGACGTTTCATTTTAGCAATAATATAATCAATAGTTGACATCGTTGAATTATCAAGGGTCCCATCGAAATCAAACAAAATCATTTTTATATCCAACATCTTTCCTCCTCAATTGTATATATTTCAAAAATCTTACTAAAATAATACCCGTTTGTCAAAAGCCAAAATAGCTTGTAATATAAAAATATGAGACTTTGGTCAATACACCCAAAATATTTAGATAAAATAGGACTTGTCGCTCTATGGAGAGAGGCGCTTTTGGCAAAAAAAGTTTTGGAGGGGAAAACAAAAGGATATAAAAATCATCCACAACTTGAAAGATTTAAGCAAAGTAATAATCCTATTGAACTTATAAACAAATACTTAGAATCAATATACAAAGAGGCAATTGTTCGTGGCTATAAATTTGATCCTAAAAAATTCAAGAAAACAAGGCTATATAAAAAGATTACGATAACTAGTGGTCAAATTGAATATGAGATTACGCATCTACTCAAAAAAATTGAGCGTCGTGCACCACATGAAATAGAAAGAATCAAAAAAAACATTAAAACAAATCCAATTTTTAAAACAATAAAAGGCAAAATAGAGGGCTGGGAAAAAATAATACACTAAACATGTCAAACAAAGAAATAATACACATAGGAAACCTTGATCAAATATACAAAGAATTCAATTTAATTACGCCCAAAAACGCAAAACACATTATTGAAATTTTTGAAAATAATAAATCTGAAATTCTAATCCCTGGCGGATTTGTAAGAGACGTGCTTTTGAAAAAAATTCCGCACGATATTGATTTTGCTACAAATCTAAAGCCCGATGAAATAGAGAATCTATTAACAAAAAAATTAAATGGCGAATATAAAAAACTAGAACTTCAAGGAAAAACTTTTGGCGTAATAAGAATTATAATGAATGATAATGAGGTCTATGAAATAGCAACTTTTAGAAAAGATGGATCTTATAGCGACGGAATTCATCCTGATAACATAGAATTAATAAACAATGCTGAGGAAGATGCCCTTAGACGTGATTTTACCATCAATGCATTATTCTATAACCCAACTACAGGGAACATCATTGATTATGTAGGTGGATTAAAAGACATAAAAGAAAAAAGATTACGCTTTGTAGGAAATGCAAATCTTAGAATAAATGAGGATAAATCTCGTATGCTTAGATATATAAGATTTTTGCTTTTAACAAATTTTTCCCCAAATGAATATGATATAGAAATTATAAAAAATCATGCAAATGAAATTCAAGATATTCCAAAAGAATTACTAAAAAAAGAACTTGATAAAATTATAAATATTACAAATCCAAAAATATTTCTTGAAACAATTGAAAAAATAAATTTATTAGAAAATATTTTTCCCGAAATAAAAAATCTTGAGCTTTGCGAACAAAGTTCTCCATATCATCTAGAGGGCAATGTTTTAAATCATACAAAATTAGTATGTCAAAATCTTCCAAATAGTGCTAATCCAATTTTAAAATGGTCGGCAATATTTCACGATGTTGGAAAACCAGAAACAAGAAAAGTCGTTACAAACAATGGCAAAAAAATAGTAAACTTTATAGGACACAATAAAATAAGTAGCGCTAAAACAAAAACAATTCTAAAAAATCTTAAATTCTCTAATAAAGAAACACTTGAAATTATTTTTTTAGTTGAAAATCATATGCAAATGTTTGAAATCCTAAGACTCGTAAACGAGAACAAAGAAAAAGAACTTACTATATTTATAAAAAAACTTATTCTTAAAAATAACATAAAAAGAATTAACAATCTTATAACGCTTGGAATTGCTGATTATCTTGGATCAATAAGTAGTAGTAAAGAAAACAAAAAATTAAATAAAGAAAAAATATTCGCGTGCCTTGATTTAGCAAAAAAAGAAATTCAAAATGATATAAATCTTGGAATAGATATACCAAAAATTGTAGATGGGAAAATTATTATGCAAAAATTAAATATAGCTCCTGGGAAAAAGTTAGGAATAATAAAACACCAAATAATAAATGAATTATCTGATCAAAAGTTCGATAATTTAGAAGAAGCTCAAAATGCTTTTTTAAATATTTTGGATAGATCTAAAAACTAGACTAGTTTACTCAAAAAATCAAAATCCACACTTTCCAAAGTATCAACGTAGATACTTTTTTCAGTTAATATGCTTTTATCAATATGATCTCCCACTGCAATACATTTCATGTTTGCATTCTGAGCAGCCAATACTCCAGCATTTCCATCTTCTATTACAAGACATTTTTCATTTTCTAAACCAAGCATGCTTGCAGCCTTAATGAAAATTTCTGGATCTGGTTTCCCAAGCTCTACGTCATCTCCTGTAATAATAAACTGAAATTTATTTCTTATCGAAAGTGCGTCTACCATGAAATCTACATAATTTTTTATAGATGAAGTTGCAAGAGCCATTTTTATGTCAGCATTATACAATTTATCTAATAATTCTTTTGCACCTGGCATAAATTCTGGAAGTTCCCCCCTTACTAACTCATCCATAAGATGCCACTTCGCTTCACAAGCTTCTTGTACATCAGCTTTAACATCGTTTTCGTCAAATATAGTTTGAAAAATCACTTTCAACTTAACACCAGCAAATCTTCTTGTAATTTCTTCGCTAGATATATCTATGCCATATTTTTTCATTGTTTCAGTCTCTGTCTTTGCGTGAAGAATCTGGGTATCAGCAATTGTCCCGTCAAAATCCCAAAGTACGGCATCAAAATTAAATTTATTTTCTTGATTCATATAAAAAATATTAATAATACTTAATAAGTCAAATAACCTATGATATTAAAATGATATAGGAATAAAAATGTTGTGTCAAAATTATCAACCTTAGATTGTTTATATTATAAATACAATATTCTTAATAAAAAACACGGACTTTGTATTAATTCCGTATTTCTATTTTAAGTCTATTGAAAATGAAAAATCAAAATGGTCTATCAGGACCTCCTGGACCAGGGCCACCTATAATTCCTGCAACAGGACCCCTATAATCATTTACTCTTATAAAAAAATCATCTGGATCAAAAAACCAATCACCAAAAATAGTTCCACTTTGCCATGGAAACATTGAGGGTTTTTTGGAATCAGATATTGAGACAACTGGAAAATGGATATTACTTATAATATCACAATTAAACGACCACTGTCCGCAGACAAATCCATCCTGAAGATGCTCTGATTTTTTTATCTCTTCATGTGTTTTTTCTAATACGTCTTTCATTTTTCCTCCAAAAAAATTTTATTCTAAATAAATAATAAAACATAGTATATGGAAAATCAATCCCCCCACCTTTAGAATTGATTAAATCGCAAAAAAATATAAAGCATTACTATAAAATGTATTTATTGTTTATAAATATGGGATATACGAAAAACAATTCTAAAGGTGGGGATTGACAAAAAACAATTGATATCCTAATATGTTGAATAAGAAATTATACAGTGGGGAGGAACAAATGAAAAAAATTATTGGTCTTGGAGTCGTTCTAATTTTGTTAAGCATTTTAGTCTGCGCTTGTCAGAAAAAACAAGAACCGACAACAACAACACCCTCTATTGATGAACAAGAAGTTCTTGTTAGCATGGAACAAATAATACCCAAAGCCATTCCCTCAAAAGATCCTGTTGGGTATGATCCAGCAAGAACAGAGGATTTTTGGATAAAGGGTGGATCTGTAATAGCGATGTATGCTAAAGACTATGCCCTTCAAGACTCTATTGTCGTATATCACAAAGACATGCCTGACTCCATATCAAGAAATGCTGGATACATAAAGGGCACCAAATATGGAAATAAAGTATTTTTTTTAGAATACTATGTAAACAGTGAAATAGGCATTGAAAAGTATATTACAATTGATGATCTCGTAAGAGATCCTCGGGCAACTGAATTTTGGAACAGGAGAATCCATGAAGGTGTCTTTGAAACATTTGAAGAAGCTATTGAAGAATGTGCGTGCCTGGATTATCCGGGATCAGAAAATACAAAAAACTACATATTGACAAAAATTCTAAGTAGCCAAGAAAACATAGCGTCGCAAGAAATAAAACAATCTCTGATAGAGTATACAAATCTCTACCGAAAATAAACTTTCCCTCCTAAGTAAATCTCCTAGGGACTCGCTGGTAATATCTGGCGGGTCTTTTTTATTTTGGATGTAATACACGATTTCATACAGAAACCCCTTCGCAAAATAGGGCTGAATTTTTTGTAAATTAATGAGCTAAGATTTATTAAACATACGTCTAAACCTTGATTAATAAATACAATTATGTATAATATTGTAATAGTATAAAACAATACTTTGTGCCGGGATGGTGGAATTGGTAGACACGCTTGCCTTAGGAGCAAGTACCCTAGTGGTGTGGAGGTTCGAGTCCTCTTCCCGGTACCACCCTTTGATAGTTCGAGAGACCACAATACCTTTCTAGAAAAAAATTTAGAGATACCTTAGGGGGTATTTTTTTATTTGAAAAAATAAAAAGCCCCAAAACGACTAATTCGTCTTGGGACATGTTTAGGTAAGCTACTTATTTATTATTGGGTTTTTTCTCGTGGGCAAGACCCCAGAACAATTCATCTTGATCTGCCCAGTAAGCATAATAAATTACATTTAATCGTTTTGCTCCACCATATGCAACACCAACAACAGTTTGACTGGGTGTATACATAGATGATGTGCGAGCCTGAAGGTTTTCAAATAACCACTTATTAGTTATAAAATTAAACTCAACCATTACATATAGCATTACTTCAGCGGATGGTATACCCTCCCCTAACATTGTTTCATTCAATAGTTTTTTTTGCTCTTCTGGATTCTTGTCTGGTATGAGGGTTTTGCATACCAATCTCCATCCGAGATCATTCTTTTTCGCAACAACAGAGGCATCCTCTTTAATACCTTTATTAATAAAAACTCCTCTAGTTCCCATTCTTCTTTGAATGTTCAAAATTGAAATGGGAAAAATTGCAATAAGAATGTGTGTTTCTCTGCACTCTCGGAGCATTTCTTCA
>CAZXFD010000007.1:0-5324 GCA_964640635.1 uncultured Gammaproteobacteria bacterium
TTTACGGCGTGGACTACTGGGGTATCTAATCCCATTCGCTACCCACGCTTTCGTCTCTCAGTGTCAGAATCGTTTTATTAAGCTGCCTTCGCATTCGGTGTTCTAGCTGATATCAATGCATATTACTACTACACCAGCCATTCCGCTTACCTCCCCCGATCTCTAGTTTATCAGTTTTTCAAACTCACTCTAAGTTGAGCTTAGAGTTTTAATTTGAAACTTGGTAAACAACCTACAGACGCTTTACGCCCAATAATTCCGGATAACGCTTGCAACCTTCGTATTACCGCTGCTGCTGGCACGAAGTTAGCAGTTGCTTATTCCTCAAGTAACGTCACAAATTCTTCCTTAAGAAAAGAAGTTTACAACCCGAGGGCCGTCTTCCTTCACGCGGTATTGCTTCGTCAGCCTTTCGGCCATTGCGAAAGATTCTTGACTGCAGCCTCCCGTAGGAGTCTGGACAGTGTCTCAGTTCCAGTGGGACGGGTCACGCTCTCACGCCCGTTACTCGTCATAGCCTTGGTGAGCCATTACCTCACCAACAAGCTGATAAGCCATAGGCCTATCCTCAACCGATAAATCTTTACCATAATTTAATCTTGCGTATAAACTATGGACTATCAAGGATTGTCCCAATTTTCACTGGGTTATACTTGAGTTGAGGGTAAGTTACCAATGTGTTACTCTCCCGTTTGCCTCGCATATCCGAAGATACACGATCGACTTGCATGCCTTAAACATACCGCCAGCGTTCATCCTGAGCCAGGATCAAACTCTCAAAAAATGGAATGTTTTTAATAAAAAACATTCAAAAAATGATAAGAAGAAATTTCTACCACTATTCAATTGTCAAATTACTAACAGTGGTTATAATGTTATATTATTTTAAAAAATATGTCAAGAGGAATAATAGCCTATAGTTAGGAGTATTTTTGTATGTTTATTTGTAGGTTTTTGGTGTTTTGACAATGTTTGTAGTAGTGATAATATTTATTTAGAAATATAATAAAATTTTGAAGGGGGACGAAATGGAAAAGCAAAAGATTAAAGTTCTTGTGATAGGGGATTTTGATTATTGCGAAGATTTATTTTCAATAGATCTTCTTGATTTTGAAAAAACTCAACTTTTCAATGCCCTGGAACTAGAAGAGGCTACAAAAATTATTTTTGATAATGTAGATATGGATATCATTATTATTTTGGAGTCAGCCTTTGAATATTTTGATGCCCCAGAGGATATTGAAAACTATGGTCACAAGGACTTGGAAGACGAGGTTGACAGTGAAGACATTAGTGAAGAAAATGCAAAACTTATACAAGACGTTCTTGAAATCTATATTGAATCTAATCCAGGTGCTTTTATGTTGGGAGATCCTGTTTTTAATGAACAAGAAGTGAAGCACATTTTGCCCAGATTTATAAACTTAATAAGGTCTATTGGTTTTTCTGGTCTGATTTTGGCATCAACAAAATCATCGGAAATCGCAGGCAAGTTTATAAAGGCGGGATGTTCGCATTATGTGACTTCTATATATGGAGCACACAATCTAATAGATAAGGCGTATTCACAAAAGAATAAAACCTTAATAGTGTAATGCTGGTGAGGTTTTTTTAATTATCCTTTCTATTATACCCAACCCCGAGTTACGAATAACCCAGGGTTGGATTATGGTGTTAGATTGACAAATTTCACAGTTGTGATATACTTATTTTAAGGATTTTTAGTTAAAATCCTCGTAATTTAACAAGTAACTGTAAAGAAATGCAAGACAAAGAATTTTTAGAAACACTTGTGAAGTATCTTGTTGACAAACCAGAAAAGGTTTCTGCTACAAGAGCTGTTGATGAAATGGGAGTCCTTTTGACTCTTGATGTAGATCCAAGCGATATGGGTCAAATCATTGGCAGAAGTGGAAATACAGCTAGAGCAATTAGAACATTGCTAAGAGTTGTAGGAGCAAAGAACAATGCTAGAGTGAACTTGAAAATCAATCAACCAGAAGGTACTGAAAGACCAGCTGGAAGAGAAAGAAGAGATGATTATTCAAGAGACGAGCGTTCAAATGAAGAACACTCAAGCGACGTTGACGATTTGAAATTATAATCTCAATATAAAAACAAAACTCCGCTTTTAGCGGAGTTTTGTTATTTAGCTATTTACTATTTAGAAATTTTCAATTGATTTGGTTATTTGCTATTTCAATAAATAAATAATAAAATAACTAAATAGTATAATATTTACAATTTATCATTGAGCAATTTTCAATTGATTTTCAATTTAAAATTTTAAATTAAATGGTAAATATATAAATAATAAATCAATTACTAAATTTTAAATTAAAAGTAGAAAATGATTTTTGACGTTATTACAATTTTCCCAAATATTTTAGACTCGTATTATCGCGAGAGTATTTTGGGTCGTGCAATAAAATCTGGGAAAATAAAAATTAATTATATCAATCTTCGTGATTTTACAAATGATAAAAGAAAAACAGTTGATGATTGTCCTTATGGTGGAGGAGCTGGTATGATTTTAAAAGTAGAACCAATTGTAAAGGCGCTTCAATCAATCAATAAAAACAAAAAGACAAAAATAATTCTTCTTGATCCAAAAGGAAAAATATATAATCAAAAAATAGCGAGTGAGTATTCTCGCTTGGATAAATTAGTTTTTATAAATGGGTATTATGAGGGTGTTGACACACGAATAGAAAATTTTGTAGATGAAAAAATTTCTCTTGGAAATTATGTTTTAACAAATAGCGAACTTGCGGGGGCTATAATAATAGACTCCGTATCTCGTCTTATTCCAGGTGTGTTAGGAAATGAGGAATCTCTCAAAGATGAATCATACAATGATGATTGCCTTGAGTATCCACAATACACAAGACCCGAAATATTTAAGTATGGCAGGAAAAAGTTTGAAGTGCCAAGCGTGCTTTTATCAGGAAATCATGGAGAGATAGAGAAGTGGAAGAGTAATAACCAAGATCCAAAAAACATCTGCCTACCGGCAGGTAGGAATAACGGATAACAGATAAGATCTAAATTTTAAATTCTAAAATTTTAATATCAAAACAAAAAACACCCGTTTCCGAGTATTTTGATTATAAAAATATTTAAAGTTCAAAGTAAAATTAGATAAATGCAAAGCGTAATTTATTGCAGGTATTAAAAAACTAATTTGTTTGAAATAAATATGCTTAGTCTTTAAAATATTTTTTTAAAAAAATATATTCTTAATCAAAAATCTTTCTAGATTTTTTTATGTTGCCATTCCAAAAAAATCCTATGTTTTTAACAAACAAAGTGTCTCCTGAAACTCCGCAAAATCCCAATAGCATAGAGTTGCCCGGAGTCCAATAAGAATCTATGTTATATGAATATTCTGGATAATTTCCCGCAAAGTCCTCTGTTAAATATATATTATAAAGTGGGGAAGTTGGGGGAGCACATTGCATTTGAGCCTCTGGGTTGTTGTGTTCGATTGTGCAATATCTAAATTTTACATTAAATGGTTCAGAGCTTGGTGTTTGTAATGGAGAATATGGGGTAATTATTTCTATATATTTAAAGTATATATCATATATATCCGCGCTTTGAGTAAGGGTTGTGCCAATATAAAGGAAATTGCCTGGTTTCAAAATTGTTAATCCATCTGCATAATTTAATGAATTTAAGTTAGTACAACGTTCAAATGAGTGCTTCTGACTTTCTAGATTATATCCAAGTGGTTTTGCCTCGATTATTGTATTAGTAAGTAAAAATAAAAAAATAAAAATGAATGCTTTGATTATGTTTTTATATGTGATTGACATATTTCATTATGTTAATGATAAGTTAATATTTAAATTTTATATTTATTATTATTTAAATAATAATAAATAAATTGTTCATTGTCAATTAAAATAATTACATGTGTATTTTGATTATTTTTTGCGGGCGTATTTATTATCTCATGATAAAAAAGTTTGTCCATGGTATATTGTGAATAACCTTCTTAAAAGCTCAAAAAGTGGATCAATAAAATCAACTTGAGCATTTGATTGGTCGTATTGATTGCTTCTGTATTTGGTGTAATCATTATTAAATAATTTTATTTTTTTGGCTTTAATAGCGTGTTTAATGTTCTGATTATAAGACTAATTTAATAAACAAAAAACACCCATTTCTGAGTATTCATGGCCCCTAATATACTGAAGCATTGTGGTCTCTTAAACCTCTCAAAGGGTGGTACACTGGCGTGCTCTCGCAACTATATGGGCACAGTGTCCATGGGCTTCTTTAAGCTATTTTTAGTATTCTAAGTTAGGCACATCGGTCGGGGTTAAAACACGATACAAACCCCTTTCACCATTGACAATACGTAATAAATGCTATAAAGTTGCATATTAAAAGGTAGGAGGAAGAAATGATTTATCTCATTATGGGATATGGGTGTCATCTCAATGATGGCATCAAAAAATACTTAGAATTTATTTTAACACACTTAAAAGATGGTGATATAGTTATTACTAGTGGAGCATGTACTCAGCAAAAAACAGCTCCAAATATAAGTGAAGCAAGTTTCATAAAAGAATATATTGAAAAAAACTCTAATAAGAAACTCTTGTTTATAAAGGAAGAAAAATCTCTTACTACTCGTGAGAATCTTCAAAATTGTAAAAAAATTATACAAAAACTTGATCTTGATAAAAATATTAAGATAGTTGTTTTTTGTGATCTTTATAGATCTCTAAAAATATGGATAATGTCACTATTTGTTTTTGGAATACCAATTCCTAAAATTATGTCTATAGATGTATTTCAAAGCTTTGTTAAAACAATGGAACAACTTTTATTTTCAACTCCCTCGGATTTTTTAGAAATATTTTTTCCATTTATTCGCAAAATCAAGAAAAAAAGAAAAATAAAATGATAAAAGAAACTTAAAGATATTTTTTCTTTAGCTTTTATAATCTTAAAAATTCAAAGCTTTGATACACATTTACCACATAACCCGCGTATATAATATCTGCGGGCTTTTTTAAGATATGTTTAGAATCATAAATTAGATATAATACAAATTCTAAATATTTAACTTGACACATATAAAACATCGTGATAATATAAAATGTTACAAAAAATATCCATAGGAGGATACAATGAATCAAGAATTAGCTGCTGAAATTATGGGTGAGAACTTCTTTGGTTACGAGGAAGCTATGAAGTGTTATGATCTTCGTCCCACTAAAAAACAGCTCTCTGCACTTTCAGAAATCCCATTTTCTGAAGAAATGCTCCGAGAGTGCAGAGAAACACACATTCTTATTGCAATTTTTCCC
>CAZXFD010000008.1:0-4285 GCA_964640635.1 uncultured Gammaproteobacteria bacterium
TTAGCTAACCGATCTTATAGTGTGTAAAAGGGTAAAATATCAAACCTAAAAGCAGATATTGATTCAAACATGATTACAGTTAAAGAGTAAAATAAACGACCGTATAATTTACTTTTTCAAAGATCCAAAATTTTCAATGGAATCATCCCAAATTAAGTAAATAAACTCGGTAAAAAAATCAAAGTAAAATTAACAGTTCTAATTTGCCTTTTCTTTACTTATGATTATCTTGTCGACTGGAGGTAGTTATGATATTTGGATATGCAAGAGTAAGTACAACTGAACAGAATCTTGATCGTCAAGTTGAAGCATTACAAAGTGCAGGTATTGATGAACTTTTAACAGAAAAGATAACAGGAACAAAATTTGATCGTCCAGAGCTTATACGTTTATTAGATAAGTTAAGAAAAGATGATGTTGTTTTAGTTCATGATCTAACAAGATTAAGTAGAAGTACAAAAGATCTATTTACATTAGTTGAATTGATTGAACAGAAAGGTGCTCATCTAAAATCATTAAAAGAATCCTGGTTAGATACAACTACACCCACAGGAAGATTGATGTTTACATTTATGGCAGGGATATCTCAATTTGAAAGAGATTTAACTAAACAAAGAACTTTAGAAGGTTTAGCTGTAGCAAGATCAAGAGGTAAGAAAGGTGGAAGAAAAGAAAAATTAGATGAACAAAGAAAAAAAGCTATCAATAATTTGTACCATACTAAGAATACATCAGTAAAAGATATCTGTAATATGTTTGGTGTTACAAAACCAACATTGTATAAAGTGATTAAAGAATTTTCTTTGTAGTGGTAATAAAACTATTGACAACAGGTTATTAGTTCATTAGATTTGGAATATAAAACTTTAGGAGTTGAACATGAGCAGATTTAGTAGAAAAGATTTATTTAATGAGTGTGAGTTGATTGTAAGAAGATTATGCAATTCTGGAAAACTGACAATGAGCCAAGAAGTTCCATTTAGAAGTAACCATACACTTCATTATACAGTAAATGAATTTGATAAAAGGATAACATCAAGGAGATTCCTTTTTAATAATCCAAGTTTAAGAAAACGTTATGATGATGAAATCAAAAATTCTGAAAATTTAACACAACGTCAAAACATTTCTATTAGCTATACGAATAACTTTATAAGTGAATGTTTTAAAAACTCCGAGTTTGTCTATTTCCCAATTGATAAGGAATATGATGATAAAAATTTAGATGATCTTCAATACTATGTGAAATTCAATAAAATCGCCTATGATCGTTTAAAAGTTTATTGGTCACAACGTTCATTTGGAGATACTGTTATGTGTTTAGTGAGACTTCAAAGAGAATTCCAAACTGATAAACATGTAGTTTTTAATCCTGAAGATTTATTCCCTCAAATTGGCACGTATGAACTTAGAGAAGGATTTTTTGTTGTAAGAAATAAGTAGAAATAGATAGCTCATTAAAATATTAAAAATTGAAAATAGAATTATTGTATTAGATATATATTAATAGGACTAATTATTACCATACTATCTAACATATTACAATTTAAATAATTAGATTCCATAATTAAAATAAAAAAAGGATTTAAAATGAAAGATAAGAGCTTAATATTAAACCGTATCAGCAAAGATACTTATATAGGTTCTCTTAAAAAACAGAACAATGAAAATATCAGCTTTGCTGAATTAAATAACTTTTAGGTTATAAATAATTATAATTTCATATAGTCAGGATATAATTCCGAATTGAATTATTTAAGAAAAACTCTATCATAGATAAATATGTTACCAGAAGACTCTCGTTTAATCGTTAGAAATAAAAATAGATTAATCAGAAATAAATAGTTTCATAATATCTTTAGCATAATTTTAGAACATTACGGTTATCGTATTGAATATAGTAGTGATTATTCGGAATCTATAGAACAAGCATAGAACTATTCAAAAGTACTTTCAAAAGAAAATACAAGAAATCTACCTTATGGTTATATTACAACAGGTAAGCAGATAAAAAAGACAAAGAGTAAAGTAAAATTGTAGAATATTAAGATAATCTTAAGTTATGGATCTAACGATCATACTCTAAAATAGATATCTGAAATGACAAAATTAAAACAAAAGGAAATTGAGGATATGATAAAAGAGGAAAGATATACAGGTAAATATACAATTTAGGGTAAGTCTTTTTAGGGTTTTATTGATCAATAGACTTATGATAATAACGTATATGCTCTTTAGAATAATGTTAAAAGAGATATTCCCAAAAAATAGAAAAAAGATAGCAGTAAGGTTTTATGTGTATCATGTTTACAAAACTATACATGGAACTTAGACTATTTAAAACCGACTTGTAAATGTAACAAAATGATCAGTAAATCTCATTTTGATAATACTTACAGTAACATTCGAACAATATACTATAAAAAATAGATCGTTTAGATGACAATTAAATATTTAATGAAAGAATGTAAAACAAGTAAGTCACAGATAAAAGGATTAGTTGATTCAGTCATAACAGATTTATATATTTAGATTGAAAAGGGAATAGATAACAACTTTCTTTTAAATAAGATTGATTAGCATTCTGTTGTATATGTTTACGATTCAAAGAAAATTGATATACATCATAACATACTAACGGAAAACGAAATAGACGGGTATCATATAGACAAATCTTCTGAGTTTACCATTTATGATTAGAAGTTTAGAAATCAAGTGATTAAGGTTGCAAATCAATTAGGTTTTCTATTACAGGACTACTATAAAAGCTTAGATGCTCAAAAGCTAAGTAAATAGTTGTATTCAAATCTTATTACTATTGATTCAGAGATACCAATATTAGATTAGGATAAAGATATATATGGTGATGTTTCAAGTTCAAAGATACAAATTCAAAAACAAATGTAGGAAAGATCAATAATACTTGCACCTGCAGGATCTGGTAAAAGTAAACTTATAAACTCATATGCAAACTACTTTATCAAATCTAATTCAGATAATAGTAATATACTATATCTTTCATTTTCAAGAGATGTGAATGATAATTTTAAAAACCGTGATGTCACCTGTAAAACTTTTCATAAATTTGCTATAGAACTATTGGATGATTTCTATTTACATGAATATAGTTATCACAATACTAAAACACTTCCAATTCATTCAATTAGAAAGAATTATCCAAAAGATATTATTAATAATGCATTAGAAGTTTTAGACTATCATTTTAACACAGGTATAAATATCAAGAAAGTAGCTATTATGAAAGGTTATAAGACTACTGTTGATAAAATTTGTAATTAGATACTTACTTTTGTAAAGAAAGAGAATTGTATGCTTCTCTCACAGTGCTTATATGAAGCGGTTAGTTTACTTACTAAAGATGAGAAATTACGTAATAGTATTAAAAACAAATATGATTTAATCTTATTAGATGAAGCACAAGATTTAAACGAAATGTAGTATCGATTATTGAAATTGATATTCAATGGTAAGATAGTTGCTGTAGCTGATCCATTTCAATCTATTTATCAGTTTATAGGATCTTCATCCACTTATCTGTTTAAAATGTATAAGTAGTTCAATATCCAAAAAGTATTCTATTTAAATGAAAATTATCGTTCATCACAATCGGTGATTGACTTTACAAACCATTTTATGAAATCATTGCCATCATTAAACTATAAAGAAATGATTCCAATAAAATCGATAACAGGTAAAGTAGAAGAGATTTGTATTGATATGAATGACTTATTATAGACTGTAAATAATATCAAGGCTAATTATAAGGAAGATTAGATTACTGTATTGTCTTTTAAGAATAAAACATTAGAAAATTTAAAAAATGACAGTAATCAGGAAGTTGAGTATTAGGATGATGAATTTTATGATTTTTAGGATTAGGTTTTTAATATGGAAGACGGATCACAGTATAGTACGATCCATAGATTTAAAGGATTACAGAAAAAGACTATTATTATGATCATAGACCGAAATTAGTTCAATACTATAGAATAGAAATATAATTTATTCTATACTGCGTTTACAAGGGCTTAGTAGAATCTTTATATCATTAAGATTAAGACGAACTGGAAGAAGTGATTTTATACGTATGAGTTCTGTAATGAATGGTATCTTTGTTTTTAATGTTATAAGAGAAATAATTATCTATAGAGTACTTTTAGATCATAATGTCATTATCAGTCAAGTTTAAATGTTTGTATAAAATGATAATTCAAAATCTGAATTCAACTTTCTTACTTAATCTCATACCAACTTACTTCAACTA
>CAZXFD010000009.1:0-1799 GCA_964640635.1 uncultured Gammaproteobacteria bacterium
GAGATTCTTATTTATCGTAAATTTACCCTCAGATTAGTACCTGAGTAGTTACAATTTTTTAAAGGAAAAATAGTCGGTTTCGATTTATTGATTTGTTGAGGGGAGAACATCAAATCTAAATAAGAACAGTTTGAGCTATGAACCCTTGTAAAAAAAATTCAAATAAAGATCACTGAGTTACCTTCCAAAATAATATTACTTACTATCGCAATTTAGATATATGAATTATTGTGACGATGTACCTTAAAACATATTTTTTGCGTTTTCCTTAAGGCCTATTAATTGTTACTATATTTTTTTGCAATGGCAATACAATCATTGAAAGTTCTACTGAAATCACTAAAATGATTAGGATATTTTTCTCGAAGAGATTTCGGAGTTAATATTTCATGATCTTCAATTGACGATACAGGAATATATAATAAACCTTTTAATTCCAGTCTTACTTCAGATGCCATTATAAATTGTGGATTTAATTCGTACCCGATATACTTTCGGTCATTTTTCCTGGCAAATTCTCCTGTAACGCTTGTTCCAGCAAAACAATCCAAAATTGTATCTCCTTTTTTTGTTGTCAATAAACCACATAAGGTTGGTACATCAATGGGATAGGTAGCAGAATGAGTAAGGTGAAATCCCTTTTCAGCACATTTTTTTCTAAGTTCTGCTGTGCTTGAGGCTTTTGTTTTTAAAACATTATCTCTGAAATCCAAACCAGAAATAATTTTTGGATTATTTTTATCTACTCCATACGCAATTTTTTTATCAATATCTTTCAAAGTTCTTAACCAAGAATCGTTGTAATAAAAATCGGGTGATTTGACAAAATGATAAATGTACTCATGGGATCTAACCGCACGCCTCCCTCGAGTATACTGTGGATTATATTTTATCCAGATCATTTCATCATTAAAAATCCAGCCTGAACGCATCATCTGTATTAAAAATCTTTGCGGCACAGCCTGATATTGTCCATTTTTAACACAATCATTGATATTTACAAATAAACTTCCATCCATTTTCAAAACTCTTTGGCATTCTTTGAATATTAAAATGAGTTTGCGTAAGTACTTATCAACATCATCTTCCTGTCCTAATTCATCATCATTGCCATAATCTCTCATTTGAAAATAGGGTGGAGAGGTAATAATAGATTGAATGCTGTTATCTTCAACCTCAGACATAAGAGCGGATGACTTATTATATATTTGGGTGTTCTCACGAATAATTGAATAGCTGTTAGGAATAACAGTTTCATTCTCTTTCCGCTGTTTTTTGTCCAAAAGATTTTGATATTGTCCGTTAATTGTTGTACGCCCATTGTCAATAGATTTAAAAACTCCATAATACTCCGGAGTATCTTTCCCATATAATTCAGACGCCAGATCGTGAATTTTTTTCAGTTTCCTTCTCGTATCTTGTTTTACTTCACTATTTAATTTTTCTCGCTTTTCCTTCATTTCCATTAGCTCTGGTCTCAGATCAGTTCGTTTACCTTGACCAATTTTAAAATGTTCATCGTAATATTGAATTTCTTTAAGAATCTCAACTGATGATTTTTTTCTAACAGCAATGTCGGGAACTAATGACTGGAAATCCATTTCTTCCTCTTCGACATTTCTAAAAATTACTGGAACAACATCAAAATTGAGCTCTCTGGCAATTTTATGCCTAAGATTACCAGACATTATAACTTTTGTATCCGCATTGACTATTAAAGGTTCCAGAATTCCTACCTTTGATATAGCCTGATTAATTCATAAATTGATTTGACCACCAAATTTACGGTATTATTTTTT
>CAZXFD010000010.1:0-1649 GCA_964640635.1 uncultured Gammaproteobacteria bacterium
CCGCTCCTTTAGAGCCTGTGCAAATGATACTTCTATTAACATAAATATTTAAACTAAAAACTTGACTAATATTATATCTAAAATAATATGGGACAATAAGTAAAGGAGAATAATGATGCATTATCATAATAGAATAGATAGACAAGAAACAATTCTTTTTTGTTTAGATGACTTTGTTCCTCAGAATCATAATGTCAGACTTATCGATAAAATTGTTAATAATATCATAAATGAAGAAAACTTATTCATAGATTATCAAAAAGGTAAGAAAGATACAGGAAGGCAAGCTTATAATCCATCAGATTTATTAAAGCTTTTAATATACGGCTATATGTATAGATTGTCATCAAGCAGAAGATTAGAAGAAGAATGTCAAAAAAATTTACATTTAAAATGGCTAGTTAATGGGATTACACCCAGTTTCAGAACAATATGTTATTTCCGTGAACAAAATGGTAAAGAGATTGAAGCTTTTTTTAACTCATTTGTTAAAAAACTATTTTTAAACAAATTAGCAAGCAACAGTCTGTTTGCAACTGATGGCGTAAAGATTAAGGGTTATGTTTCAAAAGTCAGTAAGAATAAAAAACAACTTGAAGAATATAAAGAAGAAATTACAGAAGGTTTTAACCAATTTTTAAAAGATTTTGATGATAATAACCAAGATCCAAAAACAAAAAGAAAAATTTATAATTTTACAACGAAACTTGCCAGAATTAAAAAATGTGAAGAAAAAATTGAATCAAAAGAGGTTTCATTTGTAAACCCTGTTGATCCTGACTCATTATTGTTAAATAATCATGGGAATCGTTTCCGAGGATTTAATGTTCAAGCTACTGTTGATTCTAAAGGGAAGTATGTAGTTAATGTAAGAATTGCAGACAAATGTTATGACTCACATGAAATTATCCCTACACTTTGTGATATCAATAAAAAGTTAGGAATATTGCCTGAAAAAATTGTAGCAGACAAAGGATATAACACCTTTAGTGAGATATTAAATGCAGAAGATAATCATAATGTTTTAGTAATAACTGAGTTAAACCAATTAGATGAAGACCGGAGAAATGGATTCACCTATGATTCAGAAAAGGATATTTATATATGTCCAAATAATCAGATAATGATTTTCAGTCAAAAAAAGATAAAAGAAAATGGCAAAAGAATAAGAGTTTATAAATGCCATCATTGTTCTGGATGTGCTATAAAAGATAAATGTACGAATTCAAAGAGTGGTCGTCAAATACATAGGTCAGAAACAATTGAAAGAGAAACTATGTTTCGAGAAAATATGCGTAAGGAAGAAAATCAAAAAATTATAAAACAAAGAAAAGGATTGATTGAAAATGTCTTTGGCGTAATTAGATCGAGGATGGGGTATATACCATTATTATTAAGAGGAATTAATAAAGTCTCAACAGAGATCATTCTTTATTTTATTGGATACAATATTACCAGATATATAAACAATTATAGAAAAGCATTAAGTAATGGCTTTTTTTCTCTTTTTCTTAACTTTATTTGTATTTTATCTTCGTTGAGAAGCTCAAAAACGGCTATATCTGCTAAAATAATTGTTATTTAGTAATTAGGATTACAAAGAACTCTTTAAAGTGTATCTAAAATCTCTGGTTTTTTGCACAGACTCT
>CAZXFD010000011.1:0-1638 GCA_964640635.1 uncultured Gammaproteobacteria bacterium
TCCTGTTTTCCGCATTTTTTTGCAACACCCTCTAAACCCCTTGTTATTATTGAATAGTTTTTTAACTTTGGGTGTTGCAAAATAGTTATTCATGTTCGTACGCTCATTTAAAAATCGTTCAGGAAGTACGTCAGTACAGGTAATCAGCAAGATTCATGGTAAGTATAAAGTACATAAGACCATTGGTTCTGCTACCACGCAGCAGAAAATAGATGAGCTTATTTTATTGGGCAAAAAAGAAATAAAAAGTGCAACTAAACAAAATGAACTTTTTGTTTCTAAAGATGATTCATTCGCCGACTCTTTGTTTGAAGCTCTATCCAATGCAAGCATCAAAACTTTGGGTCCAGAGATTACCTTCGGGAAGATTTATGATTATATCGGATTTGGTCAAATCAAAGAGGATATGTTTCGTCATTTAGTTATTTCGAGAATAGCCTTTCCATTAAGTAAGCTCAAAACAATTGATTATTTGTATCGTTATCAAGGAGTGATGCTTGATATTGACGCTGTATATCGATTTCTAGATAAGCTCAATAATAGACTGAAGCAGCAAGTTGAACAAATAGCATTTGCACATACCTTAAGCGTTCTAAAAGGCAATATTAGTGTTGTGTTTTACGATATGACAACACTATATTTTGAAGCTAGTGATGAAGATGATTTGCGAAAAGCAGGATTTAGTAAAGATGGCAAACATCAAAATCCGCAAATATTTATTGGACTACTCGTGGGGCTGGGCGGCTATGCAATTGGTTATGATATTTATGAAGGGAATACTTACGAAGGTCACACACTAATTCCTTTTATTGAAAAGATTAGTAAAAAATTTAATTTGAACAAACCAGTGGTTGTGGCGGATGCAGGATTGCTTTCAAATGAAAACATTAAAGCTTTAGAAGAAAATCAGTATGAATATATTATTGGAGCTAGGCTAAAAAATGAATCAGAAAAATTAAAGACTAAAATCATCGAAAGTAAATTCGAAGATGGAACAACCCTCAGCATAGCAAAATCAGCAGAAACAAGACTTGTTGTAAACTTTTCAAACTCTCGGGCAGCAAAGGATGCCTATAATAGGCAAAGAGGATTACGACGCTTAGAAAAGCAAATTAGAATTGGCAAACTTACAAAATCGAGTATAAACAATAAGGGTTACAACAAATATCTGAAAATGATAGGTGAGGTGAAAATTGAAATTGACTATGAAAAATATGCTAGCGATGATCAATGGGATGGACTAAAGGGTTATTTTACAAACACAAAACTCACCGACAGTGAAGTCCTAGAAAACTATAAAAATCTTTGGCACATTGAAAAGGCATTCCGAATGTCAAAAACAGATCTACGAATACGTCCAATTTACCATAGACTAAGAAATAGAATTGAAGCGCATATCTGTATATCATTTACTGCTTATTGTATTTACAAAGAGCTAGAACGAGTTCTATATGCTGAAAAATCTACCCTTTCATTGAAAAAAGCTGCAGAAGTAACACATAACATGTATCAAATTACATACACACTTCCGGACTCAAAAATCACGAAGGATAAGCTTTTAAGGATGGATGAAGAGCAAAGCGAACTATGCCAAATAATCAATAAATATTTTTAGGGTGTTGCAACGCTGAAAACAGG
>CAZXFD010000012.1:0-1629 GCA_964640635.1 uncultured Gammaproteobacteria bacterium
AAGAAAGAACAAGCTGTTTCTCGGCAAAAATAAGACAGTTCACCAGAATTTGATTTAGAGCTTTATTTCTTAGTTTTTTTGAATTTTTAGTTTTCATCATAATCGTCTCAATGTATAGCTATACAATGCCATTGATTTTCAACGCTTTAGTAGAAGATTTCATCGTTTTGAAGGTGTTTTCTTTGCATTATCCTTGCTTTTTGCCACAATATTAAAAACATTCATAAATTATTAAAAAATAGATATTTAGATTGACAAAAGAGGCCTCTTTCTTATTATAAATTTCATCCAAAAATAAATATAAAAGCAAGGCCTCAAATGCAAGATATTGAAACTTATAAAAAAGTACAAGAAAAATTTGAAAATTCTCTGAATAAATATGCTCATATACTCTCGAAGCCTTATTTTAAGACATTCAAAGATTCTCTAAAAGCTATGCTGATGTCTTCAACTCCTATTGTTAGAAAAATAGCACAGGAATTACCAGGCAGAGCAAGTGTAAAAAAGAAACAAGAAAGAATTACATATCATTTGGACAATAAAGAAGCTTATAATAAACTAAAGGATGCATATCATATGATCGAATCTTCAAAAATTACAAATGATAGCCTGATAGTAATTGATGAAAGCGATATTACGAAACCATGTTCTCAAAAACAAGAGAACATTAGTAAAGTTAGAGATGGATCTACTGGAGAATATAAAAACGGATATTATAGTTTTAATGCGACTATTGTCAGTCAGGAGAGTATTGGAAGTGTATCTTTGTCACCTCTGTACTCTTATATTTATTCAAACAAAGCTGAAGATGAATCGAAAAATGATAGATTAAGTAATTTTATTCTTGATACAACAATTTATTCAAACAATAAAGGGATATATGTTTTCGATAGAGGTTATGATGATCGTAAATTAATCAATCAATTATGTGATCAAAATAATAATTTTACAATGCGTTCTACAGGCATTAGAGATTTAATAGTCAACAACATCAAGACAAGTTTTAAAGAAACGGTCAGAAATGTTAAGCTTAAACATGAATACTTCTGTAGTTTTAAAAATCGATTATTTAGCTATAATGCAATTAAAGTGAACATTATTACAGATCCCTATCCAACAAAAAATCCTAATACATGCGAGGTATGGTTAGTTATTGCTAGGTACGGAAAAAGAGGAGGATTCTTTTATTTCTTTGCTAATTTTAACAAGGGTATTGAATCGGCAAAAATCATAGGACAAATGGTTTTAGAGATTTATAGTAAAAGGTGGAAGATTGAAGAGTATTTTAGACAATTTAAACAAGATTTACATATTGAGAAGATACAGCTACTCAAATATAATCGAATTCAAGCCATGAATTTATGGATGACGATATTAAATAACTTTATTTATTCGTGTAAAAAAATTATAATCAAAGCAGATTTACCTTTTAAAAATTACTTAATGGATTTCAAAAATGATAATACTATTATAAATGGCTTTGCTTATTATAGAATTTATAATCTTGTAAAAAGAATATTTATCAGTACTAATCGCAGAAAAATTAAAGAATATAAGAAAAGAATGGTTAACGATGATATTCAGATTACAATTGAGTCATATGCTTTAGAAAATTTCGGGGTATGCTAA